>NZ_DKST01000018.1:390-148729 GCF_002472835.1 Sphingobacterium sp. UBA7249
GCTGATGTATCCATCTATGAGCGTACTTTTCGCCGTATATTTGAAGATTTTTACGGACCAACTACAGATATCGCTATTTTAGCCCTGCTGCCATCCTACCTGGAAAGAAGTGGTTCCTCCTTGATCTATATGATCGATGACTTGATGAAACAGAGCAAACAAGCAGAAAGCAATTATTTCCTTTATAATCATCAGGAGCTATACGATACACTGATACAACTTAAAAATAAAGGAACCAAAACCATCCTTTTTGGCGTTACTTATGCCCTGCTTGATTTTATTGAGCAATATGCTTTTGAGTTTCCAGAATTGATTATTATGGAAACTGGCGGCATGAAAGGTAAACGTAAAGAAATGGTTAAACAGGAAATTCACCAACTGCTTGAAGATGCTTTTAAGGTCAATGGGATCCATTCGGAATATGGCATGACCGAATTACTGTCGCAGGGCTACTCTTGGGGTCAAGGGATTTTCCATTTGCCTAAATGGATGAAAGTACTGATACGTGATACAAATGATCCACTGAGTTTAATCTCTTCCAATAGCACAGGCGGCATTAATGTCATCGACCTGGCCAATCGGTATTCCTGCTCATTTATTGCGACACAGGATTTGGGGAAAATATATCAAGATGGCTCATTTGAGATATTGGGCCGCTTTGACCAAAGTGATATTCGGGGCTGCAATTTATTGGTTCAATAAAAACACCCCAAAAGTTGAATAAAACTTTTAGGGTGCAGTTCAAGTATAGCGCTTCTTTTATTTATAAATACAACTGTCGAAAACCTATCCTTTATTATCTCAGACTTGGATCTTCGAATGTATTTCCAGCGCGCATATCGCCAGAGTCATACCCCTTCTTAAACCAGGCCATACGTTGGGCTGAGGTTCCATGGGTAAAAGATTCTGGCACAGCATACCCCTGTGCAGCAGTCTGTAACTTATCGTCTCCTACTGCTTCTGCTGCTTTCATTCCATCCATAATATCATTATAATCTATCTTTATATCCGTATATTCATTGAGATAATGTGCCCATACTCCAGCATAGAAATCAGCTTGAAGCTCTGTCATAACCGACATCTTATTATTTTCGCTCTCAGTTAGTTTTCCCCTGGCTTGATTCGTTTTAGGTAAAAGTCCCACCAGTTGCTGAATATGATGCCCTACCTCATGCGCTATCACATAGGCCATGGCAAATTCGCCCTTAGCCCCGAACTTATCAGAAAGTTCACGGTTAAAAGTCAGGTCCAAATAGATTTTCTGATCTCCAGGGCAATAAAATGGTCCATATGAAGCCTGCCCCATTCCACAACCATCTGTTTGCGTACCGCCATCATAAAAAACCAGCGTAGTCGGTGTATAATTTTGCTGCATTTGTTCCTTAAATAATTTGGCCCAGACATCCTCTGTACTCTGAAGCACGGTCAGGGAAAACTCTGTCAGTCTCTTTTCTTCAGTATTCAGTTCGCGCGGCTGTCCGGACTGCTCCGTTTGCGTTCCCATGTTTTGCGCTTGTTGCAACAACTGCATGGGATCTCCACCCATCAGAAAACCAATGACCAATACGATGATCCCCCCAATACCTCCTAATGCAATCTTTCCTCCACCAGACATCCCTCTACGATCCTCAAAATTGCCACTTTGTTTACCTCCTTGCCATTTCATATGATATATTTTATTTCAGTTAATAATCTTTTCCAATCTCGTTAGCGTACAAATTCAATACCAATATAGCAGTATGTCCTTATTTTTTTTCCAAAAAATAAGCTTTATTTTAGCAGTTAAGACTTACTACAATTTATATTCTTATTTTTGGGCTTTTATAGAAACAGATATGAAATTAGAAGAACAATTACTCGCGCGGGCTGGAGGAAAATGTGAGCTAACAGGCGCTGAAACGGATGTAGTAACCTATATTTTACCACCGGAAACCAGTTCGAATTTGGATAACACCCTACTGATTTCAGCAACCTTGGCCAACCAGCTCAACAAAACGGAACAATTAAATCCGGAAGACTGGAAATTTTTGCCTAACGCCATGTGGTCAGAAATCCCCGCTGTACAAATTGTCTGCTGGCGTATGTTAAGCCGTCTGAAAAATGAAGGCTGGGCTTCCGAAGCACTCGATATCCTCTATCTTGATGATGAAACATTAACAGAGGCAAAGAAAACCGGTGATCATGAAAACGATGGTTATGTTTCCTTTCATGAAGATAGCATTGGTCAAAGACTATTGGAAGGCGATACCGTTGTATTGACAAAAACGCTGGATGTAAAAGGTTCTTCACTCAAAGCAACCTTAGGCACCGTGGTTAAAAATATCCGTCTAGTAGCGGATAATATTGAGCAGATCGAAGGAAAAATAGAAGGCCAGACAATTGTCATATTGACAAAATATCTGCGCAAACAAAATTAAGAAGGATCAACCTTCCTCTTATAAATTTAGCCCCAAACTAATAGTCTATCGAAACTAGTTTGGGGCTAAATAATAATAAATAGCACAAATGCCCTACTTTGGATAATTACGCATAAACTCAAAACGATAGTTTGGATGCTGTTTTAAGCTGTCAATCAAATCTGACAATAATTTTTGCCCTTTTTTTGTTTGGTACATATTATCGTGCGTCAAAAGTACGACGTTATTTTTCGTATAGGATGTCCCTTTACGAAGTAAGTTTTTCATCTGTGTATATAGCTGATTAACTGTTAAATCTGGCTTACCGGTCACACCATTAATTTTCCATTCACAGTCCCAGCCCATAATTTTATAACCGTTTTGATGTAATAGCTCAGCAGTGGAAGCACCGCTTTTCAGATCAACCTTTTTACGGTTACCTACATACCAGATATTTCTTCCGGGAAGCCGGACAATTTTATGTTCCAACTCCATGGACTTCTCTGCCAATTCAAAATCTTCAAAAGCAGTCTGTGGATTTGAGTAAAATGTACTGTACTTATTGTGTGCATGCCAATAGCTGTGATTATAGCAATCTACCAACGGATTATTCTTATACCGTTCAGTATAGCCGTGTAATTTTTTACTCATTTTATCGTGCTCACCGATCAAAAATGCATTGATTTTAATGCCCTTCGCTGTAGCGATAGAATCCAAATATTGGCTACCATTAAGGGGGCCGTCATCAAAAGTAAGGTAAATGTAACGTGGTGAAATCGAGTCCGTGAGTAGAACCGTAGTATCCTTAACGCCAATATAAGAGCTGTTCTCCTCCATTTTGGTGATAGAATCTTTGCGTAGTGAATCCACTTTGGTAATGGAATCCTGCACGACAACCAGACTATCTTTCTTGTGTTGTACAGAATCGACAGAAACTTTTTCTTCTTTTTTACCGCTATTTTGATTACAAGACTGTAGTCCCAAACCAACAATTCCCAAGCTCATCCATATCAAGCTTGATTTAATTACTTTTTCCATTACAAAAATTAACTTACACGCCACATTCTACCCCAAACATACAATATCCACATCTTTCGCGAATATTTAGCATGATCGTGCGGCAAAATTAAGATAATTTTCGCGAATCAACGATTTAAATTCTTTGGTTTATTCCCTACACTTTATTTTATTGAACACATTGTTATAAAATTTTAGCATTGAAGCCCCAGGGAGGTGGAAAAGATAAAGCTACTACATAAATCATAAAAAAGCCCACCATAGGGTAGGCTCTTTTTTATTAAACGATTATGATACTCAAATTGGACATCTTCATCCAACTAATCTCTGTGCCTTCCTCCATGTCCATGATCATGTCCACGTCCATGCCCTCTACCTCCGTCATGATGTCTTCTATTTTCTTGCCAAGAATGACTACGTTTGACCCTACGCTCACTCGCAAAAGAATACCCGCCGTGGCTATGATGACTGTCACGGATAGACACCTGTCTACCACGCGAGTGACCATATCTGCTTCTATAACGATCATGATGACGCCAAGGATTGCGATCATTGATTACGACTTTATGTGCTCTATAAAAATCATAATGCCGATATCTTCTTGGTAGGCTTGCTCTTCTTACCCAGCCGCCATGGTCATAATAAACGTAACATCTCGCAGGCACATCGTAATACATATTATATTCTGGGATATAATAATAACGGGCATAATCATAACCAACTGGCCCCCAGCTTGGTTGACTTCCAATATTCACACTGATGCTGACCTGCGCATCTGCCGTCCTCGCCAAAAAAAGTCCAGCAGTAATAGCAGCGATGTAAAACAATTTCTTCATAAGTAGCTCCTCCCTTAGTCTTTGTATTTTCTCTTTCCATTATGACAACAAACTGCATGCAAAAGATTAAAATATAAATGTTAATTTTTGTTAACAAATACTTAATCTATTCTGCACGAATAGCTTAGTTTTAGTTCAACATTCATTAACAGAGAAACTTTTTACGGCACTAATTGTTCAATCCTTAGTACTTATCATACTTTAATTGAATTTTGGAATGAATACTTACAACATTGGAATCATTGTCGGAAGCTTAAGGAAACAATCTTATAATAAAAAGATAGCGACGTTTATTTGTGAACAACCGACTAACAGGTTTAACTACCACGTGATCGAAATCGGGGACCTTCCCTTATACAACCAGGATTTTGATGATGAGGGCAACCCGCCTGAAAGTTATGTCCGATTTCGCAAAGAAATCGCAGCACTTGATGCTGTTCTTTTCATTACAGCAGAATACAATCGCTCTGTACCCGCTGTCCTGAAAAATGCTATAGATGTGGGCTCGCGACCTTACGGCAAAAATAAGTGGGATGGCAAACCTGGTGCAATCATCTCCTCTTCAACAGGAGCCTATGGTGCTTTCGGCGCAAATCACCATATTCGACAATCTTTAGTGTTTGTTAACATTTATCCAATGCAACAGCCCGAAGCCTATCTCGGAAATATAAAAGATTGTATCGGGGAAAGCGGGAAAGTCGAACTCCAAAAAACAAAAGACTTTCTACTCGACTTCAAAAAAGCTTTTGAACATTGGATCATCAGAATAGCGCATACAAAAGGCCAAGATTAATCCCTTGGCCTTTTGCATGTTAGCGTTTATACCCTGCAATAGATTTACTCCTCGTTCGAATCATAATTCCAAGTAGATAGTTTGTCCTGCATTATGCGTGAGATCTTATTGAAATAGCGTTTTTGTTTGTAACCCATGACCCATTGCACCCCCTGTACTGCATTGGTACAGAAAATTTCATCTGCTCTTTTCATGATCTCAGGGCTAATTTGCGCTTCTACAACTTCAATTCCCTCTGCCCTGGCCATATCCATCACAACACGACGCAGGACACCTTCAATACAGCCTTCGGAAAGCGCGGGTGTATAAAGTATCTTTTCATAATACACAAAGATATTGGAAGTCAAAGACTCACAAAGGTAGCCCTCCTGATTTAAAATTAATACATCATCAAAGGCCATCTTTTTCTTGTATATACCCGCCAGCACATAAATTTGGGAATTGAGCGATTTTAATTTCGACAAATCACTATAAGGCTTTTTGAACTCACTATATAAACCTACGATCAAGCCGACTTTCTTATCCCTTAGATTGGGTTCTATGCGTTGTACTTGCAAGACAAATCCCGGTTTGTTTGTCGTTGGGCTATATAGTCCCCCACCCATTCGGAATACAATCAGCCGAATGCGAACCTGTTGCCCCAACATATTATTCTTGCGAATCAGCTCTTCTGATCTTGAACGAATAAAAAATTCATCGAAAAGATTTGAATCATCAAGATGTATCAATTCCATTCCCTGCTGTAAGCGCGCTACGTGAAAATTCAGGAAACGGATATCACCATCTTTATACAACATGGTCTCAAACAACCCATCACCATAGCGAAAGCCTCTATTTTCTATGCTAAATATTTCCTGTTCTTCCGGCACTACATTGCCATTAAAATTGATATAGTTTGTCGGCATCTTTATTTATTTTCTAAATTTTAATCATTTTCTACAGCCATGGAGTTTGCGGCGTAACCGCGCCACTTTTCTAAAGCTAAACGAAAATCTTCGGGATATGGTACCTCAAAATACATATTTTCTTTTGTAGTTGGATGAATAAATCCCAGTACCTGCGCATGAAGCGCCTGACGCGGAAGTAATGCGAAACAATTATCCACAAATTGTTTATACTTAGAGAAAACAGTCCCTTTTAGTATCTTATCGCCACCATACATTGCATCATTAAACAATGGATGACCAATAGATTGCATGTGGGTGCGGATTTGATGCGTACGCCCCGTCTCCAGCTGACATTCGATCAAAGTTACATAGCCTAATCGTTCCAACACTTTATAATGTGTCACAGACCATCTTCCCTTATCTTCACTTTCGTACATGGCCATAATACGTCGATCTTTCAAGTGTCGGCCAATGTAACCTGTAATCGTTCCATCTTCCTTCAGATCCCCCCACACCAGGGCAATATATTTACGGGTAATACTATGATCAAAAAATTGTTTGGCCAAAAATGCCATCGATTTTTCATTTTTAGCAATCACCAATAAACCGGATGTATCTTTGTCTATTCGATGTACCAATCCAGGCCGGTCTGAATTCCCCGGTAATTGCGGCAGCTGTTGGATATGAAAAGTCAATGCATTCACCAAGGTCCCGGTGTAATTATTATAGCCCGGATGGACAACCATCCCCGCTTCCTTATTGACGATGAGTACATCATCGTCCTCGTATTTTATGTCCAACGGAATATTTTCCGGATAGACTTCATTGTCCCGCGGTGGATCAGGCAATACCAACGTAATGACATCATCGGGTCTGACTTTATAGCTCGCCTTGATCTCTTTACCATTGACCATGACAGAACCCGCTTCAATGGCATGCTGAATTTTACTTCTTGTCGCATTTTCCACTCTATTCATCAGATATTTATCAATACGGAGTAAAGCTTGCCCCTTATCCACTTCAATTCGTAGATGTTCAAATAACTCCTGTTCTTCTTGATCTTGCGATCCCATTTGTTCTGTCATGCTACAAAAATAAACCAAATGAAACAATTTTTGTTAAATTTGTTTTCATTAAATATTATGCTCCCATTCAAAATCCATAGCCCCGAAACAGAAGTCACTTTACCTTTATGGGAAAAAAAGCACATTAAAGTGACCCTCAAGCGTGATGATCTGATCCACCCTTTTATTTCAGGCAATAAATGGCGAAAATTGAAGTATAATCTTCAGGAGGCATTACAACTTAATAAAAATCATATCGTTACTTTTGGAGGTGCATGGAGCAACCATTTACTGGCGACTGCTTGCGCTGGAGCTACTTTCCGGTTCAAAACAACAGCTTTTGTCAGAGGTGATGAACAGGCTAACAACCCTGTCCTGACCATGTGTCAGTTATTTGGAATGCAACTTATTTATGTGGATCGCGATTCCTATCGGGACAAAGAGGAGCTTTATCGTATGTATTTCGATCAGGATCCAACAACTTTCTATATCCACGAAGGCGGTTATGGCCTCCTAGGCGCCAAAGGATGTGCCGAACTTGTCGGTGAACTCCAACAGGACTATCAACATATCTTTACCGCCTGCGGTACCGGAACCACTCTCGCCGGAATTGCCAGTGCAATTGACAAGAAGGATCTCTTCACCCAAATACATGGCGTTCCCGTGTTAAAGAATGGCAGCTTTATCAATGATGAAGTCGCTCAGCTTTACCCCCACCTTCCGCCACCTATTTTGCATCTGGACTATCATTTTGGTGGTTATGCCAAAACAACACCGGAACTCCTCGCATTCACCCAACATTTTATGACCAACACGGGCATCATGATCGAACCCACTTATACCGGGAAACTGCTCTACGCAGTAGATGATCTCATCAGAAAAGACTATTTCACACCCGCGGATCAGCTCCTGGTTGTTCATACAGGTGGACTCACTGGACTCCTGGGGATGTATCAGCGGTTTGTTTTTAATTGACCTAGGTCAATAAATGCAATATTATGCCCCTAGTAGACATTTGACTGACATTTTTTTTATGATTATGTTGTAAGTTTGACCAGTTTAAAAATTAAAACTTATACACAGATGAAAATATTAGCATTTGCAGGAACAAGTAATAAAAACTCTATCAACAAAATCTTTGTAACGAGTACCTCGAAATATTATAAAGAAGCGGATGACAGCATAGAGCTCCTTGATCTCAATCATTTTGAAATGCCTATTTATTCTTATGATAAGGAAGTAGAATTGGGTATTCCACAGTTGGCCCATGATTTTGCTGCAAAGATGGATGCTGCAGATTTCCTACTCATTTCATTGGCAGAACACAATGGATCCTACACTTCAGCCTACAAAAATATTATAGACTGGGTTTCCCGTATCCCAAATCGCAAAACGTTCAATGGCAAACCAGTTTTCTTATTGGCAACTGCTCCCGGTCCAATGGGCGGATCAACTGTATTAAATGCAGCAGTCAATAGAATCACATGGGATGGTGCTGAAATTCTGGATTCATTCTCCCTTCCTGAATTCCATAAAAACTTTGAAGAAGGAAAAGGAATTATCAATCCGGCTTTGAGAAGTCAACTGGAGGCTAAGGTCCGTAAGACTAAACGTGCACTTGCAGAGAAATTAGTCGTTCAAGGTTAACAAAAGATTAACAAATAATCGTTGTAAAAGCCTCTTTTAATACGTAAATTCAAAGCCTATTAAAAGAGGTTTTTGATATGGCAAAGAAAATATTATTACTTGTTGGAGACTTTGTAGAAGATTACGAAGCAATGGTTCCATTTCAAGCCATGGGATCAATAGGAATAGCAGTTGATGCCATTGCCCCTGACCGAAAAAAGGGCGATGTGGTACCTACCGCGGTACATGATTTTACAGGTGACCAAACGTATAAGGAACTGCGGGGACATAATTTTGCGATCAATAAGGATTTTGATCAGGTCAATCCCGAAGAATATGATGGGCTCTATATTGCGGGTGGTCGTTCGGCGGAATATATCCGTCTTAACCAACGTGTATTGGAAATTACCAGGCATTTCTTTGAAAAGAATAAGCCTGTTGCAGCAATATGTCACGGGATTCAGGTATTGACAGCAGCAAAGGTTCTGACTGGGCGTACATTAACGGCGTATGTCGCCGTAGGGCCGGATATTGAATTGGCAGGCGGTATCTGGAAAAATATTCCAGCTGATCAGGCGGTTGTGGATGGAAACCTCGTTACATCTCCTGCTTGGCCAGGACATCAAGCTATTCTAAAAGAATTCTATAAATTATTGGATATAAACATTACAATTTAAGCGTATTTTAATGAAGAAGAATAAAAAGGTGTGGCTTTTAGTCATCCCAATTTTAGTGTTGTTGGGTTTTATTTTAAAAGATACTTTCAATCAGAAAAGTATAGAAGATCTTCCCGGCGGATTTAAAGAGGTAGCTTTTGTCCGGAATGAACAAAATAAAGGTGGAATTATACGAATCTATGCAGTGACAGTGGGTGATGTATTGAATGCAGACTATGCAGGTTGTTTGGAACTTTTGCCAGTCAATGATTATGGCAGTACCACGACTGTATACTATTTCGATCGTACGGCTCCTTATCCAACAAGCCTGACAATTGATACCCCACATTTTGACGGCAGCAAATATAAGGCGATTCAGATTTCCAAAAAATACGGAAAAAAGAAATAATCAGGCACAAGAATGCTATTTACCCCAAAAGTTTCACACTTTTTGGGGTATTTTTTTTAGACTAGATGAAGAGAAAATAAATTAATAATTCTTTAACACGAAAAAGTTCGTTTATCGCACCCATAGCTCTAGTTTTGCATCTTAAATTTATGTATATTTAGCTATGGCGAAAAAATTTATTCCTAGAGATATCAGTTGGTTAAGCTTTAATGGCAGGGTATTGCAAGAGGCTGCAGATGAGACTGTTCCTTTACCCCTAAGGATCAAATTTTTGGGTATATTTTCCAATAACCTAGATGAATTTTTTCGGGTGCGGGTCGCCGGACTCAAACGTGCAATTGACCTCAAAGACAAAAGTGCTAATCAATCTTTTTATGAAGATCCGCAGTTGATTTTGGAAGAACTCAATGTCCGGGTTATCAAACAGCAAAAGAAATTTGACAATACCTGGAACCGAATCCAAAAGGAAATGGCCAAGCAAAATGTCTTTATCAAAACAAGTGAAGAACTAAGCCCGGAACAACAACAATTTGTAAGCGAGTATTATCAGGATGATGTAGAATCAAATGTCATCCCTTTGATCCTCGACGATGTCCGTCCAATGCCCTATATTCGTGATAAGAGCCTCTATCTCGGTATTGCCATGGGAAAAAGTGAATGGCAATATGAAACTAAGTTTGCTTTAATTGAAATCCCTACAAGCCAAAACGGACGTTTTGTCCAATTACCTGCCCCCAAGGATGAGAAACATATTATTCTTCTCGAAGATGTTATTAAATTCAATCTGCCATTGATATTCTCCTATTTTGGGTTTGATGTATTCCATGCCCATGTTTTTAAGGTTACGAAGGATGCTGAGTTTGACATCGACAATGACGTCAATACAACACTGGTCGAGAAGATAAGCAAAGGGGTCAAGAATAGACGGAAAGGAAAACCGACACGCTTCATTTTTGATCAGGATATGAATCTAAAGCTTGTGGAGTTTTTGATCAAAAAACTTAATCTATCCAAAAAAGACAGTATTATACCAGGACAAAAAATCCATAATTTTAAACATTTTATGGACTTTCCGAACGTATTTAAATCCTATCATCAGCCGCAGGAACGAACTTCATTTCCACATCCCAATTTTCAAAATTATGAACGAGTCACCGATACTGTATTAAAAAAGGATGTACTGCTGTCATTTCCTTATCATGAGTTTCGGCCAATCATCGATTTATTACGTGAAGCAGCAATGGATCCAGATGTAAAAACAATACAGATCACTGCCTACCGCTTGGCTTCGAATTCCAAGGTCGCCAATGCATTGATCAATGCAGCACGCAATGGCAAGGAAGTAACTGTCATGCTTGAACTACGTGCACGATTTGATGAGGAGAATAATCTGGATTGGAAAGAAAAACTAGAACTTGAAGGTATCAAAGTCCTTACAGGGATTCCGAATAAAAAAGTACACGCCAAGCTTTGTGTCATCAAAAAGCGAACAGGTACTAAAACCATTCAATATGGTTTTGTCAGTACGGGTAATATCAATGAAAAAACTGCTAAATTATATGGAGATTATTGTCTCTTGACAAGCAATAGAGATGTCATTGCTGACATCAACAAAGTGTTCAACTACCTCAGAAGGCCTAAATCAAATCCAACAGAGATGATCAAAAACTGCAAAAGTTTATTGATCTGCCCCATCGATATGCGCAGGGAACTATTACATTTTATTGATCAGGAGATAACAGAGGCTAAAGCAGGCCGAAAAGCATCTATCATTATCAAAGTAAATTCTCTTAGCGACAAAGATATGATTAAAAAGCTCTATGATGCAGCGACTGCTGGTGTTAAAATAGATCTTATTATTCGGGGGATATATTGCGCAACAAACCAGAAAACATTCAAATTCCCAATAAATGCGATTTCTATTGTTGATGAATACCTAGAACATGCCCGGGTCATGTATTTTTATAATGCTGGCAAAGAGCTGATGTATATCTCTTCGGCAGACTGGATGACCCGTAATCTAGATCACCGTATCGAAGCCGCTGTAAAGATCACGAGTAAAAAGATTAAGGAAGATTTAAAAGAAATGCTCCACATACAGCTGGACGACAATGTCAAAGCGCGTATGCTGAACAATTCCCTCAGCAATCATTATATTGAGAATAAAAAGGAGGCTTGCCGCTCACAGATCGAAATCTACAAATACTTAAAAAGGAAAATAACCGAACATTAAAATAATTTCTGACAAAGCTCAGGCCCTCATTCCCTGAGCTTTGCTAATTCATTTTCTAATTATCGTCAATAACGGCCATCCAGCATCTATTTTCATACTAGAATTGAACATCTAAAGTTGTATCTTCATCCTATGAAACTCAACTTTTGTTTGTCAATTGGCTTTGCAATTTTTGCCTTCCAAGCGAAAGCTCAACAGGATATGCCGCACAACTTCGTCTATCTAAAAGAGTTTATTCCAACAATTATCCTGGATATGCGTTATTTTGGAAGTCATAATTTTACGGGCCGGCCTATACAGGGATACGAAAAACCAGTTGCCATCTTGACCAAACGTGCCGCATTAGCCTTACGGCAAGTCGAGAACTATCTGAACAAACGAGGTCTGGCACTAAAAATTTTTGATGCTTACCGGCCCCAGCGCGCTGTTGATCATTTCAAAGCCTGGTCACTGGCCACGAAAGATACCATCGCTAAACGTGAGTTCTATCCACTGCTGGATAAAAAAAACTTATTTAAGCTGGGCTTTATTGCCAGCAAATCTGGCCATAGCCGTGGCAGCACTGTTGACTTGACATTGATCGATCTTACTAATAATAGAGAACTTGATATGGGCGGCCCCTTTGATTTCTTCGGTGACATCTCCCACCACAACTATTCAAAACTTACAGCAAAACAAAAAGAAAATCGTAAAATACTGCGCGAGACCATGGCCAAATTTGGATTTAAAGCCTATGATAAAGAATGGTGGCACTACACCCTACAAGATGAACCTTATCGAAAAACCTATTTTGATTTTATTGTAAAATAAGTATGGCGTTTATAGATCAACAGGATGATGATAAAGATTTTTTCGTTTTTCATATCAAGGGAAACAAATCTAAACCAGTATTTAGCCCCCAGCAGCAGCTTATATTGGCAACAAAAAATTTCTACTCACTCTGTTTAATAAAAAAAGGGGAAACATCTTTTATCATTAATGACGAACGGATACAAGTCGGACAGCATCATTTACTGTTAACAAGTCCTTCATCAAAAGTCAATGGTACCTCCGTCATCAAATCTTGGGACTGTGAGATTTACCTGATTTTCTTCAATATAGATTTCACCTTCAAATTGAACTTTCGAAAAGATTTCTTTGATCTTACAAAAAAGTCACTTGCCTTGAATAACAGTCACATCTTCTCCCTTTCGGTGCAAGATGCGACAAATCTGTCCAATCTATTTAAACAGTTTATCCATTACGAGAAACAGGGACATGATTACGTTTTCAGATCACAGATTATCAGATCCCTGACCGAGGTCCTATTTTGTGAGATTGCTCGCCTGGCTAATCAACACGTCAATAAAATTCCTTTCGTACCATCACGGAAAAGAGAGATCCTAGCTAATTTCTACCTGCTGCTAAAGCAATCCTTCCGCCGGGAACATAAGGTGCAATTTTATGCCCTTGAACTTGGCATTACACCAAAACATCTCTCGGTGATCATCAAAGAATTTACGGGAAAATCAGCAATAGAATTAATACAGAATGTATTAGTGGAAGAGGCTAAATGTTTGCTCCGTCAGGGACTTTCGATCGGAGAAATCGCGAAGCAACTGCATTTCTCAGATCAGTCTTTTTTTGGAAAATTCTTTAAGCGAAATGTAGGCATATCGCCTAAAGAATTTCGTCAAAAGCCCGATTAAACAAAATCCTGGAGATCAAAGATGGTATTAAATTGTTTATCCGCAGCAGAAGTATCCTGCAGCTTATCTTCTCCCCAGGTTTGTCCTTTCAACCAAAGTGTCTGACAACCTACAGCCTTAGCAGGAGCCATATCTTTGCTATAAGAATCACCAACGACTAGGATCTCCGCAGCAGGCAACCCCATTGCTTCGACACCGAGGGCATAAATCGCGGGGTCTGGTTTACGTACGCCCACTACAGCTGACTCAACAACCGCCTTAAAATAAGATAAAACACCAAAATCAGCCAGCACAGCCTTTAGATTGCCGTAGAAGTTGGAAACCATTACAATAGGATATTGTTTACCTAGCGCAACCAATAATGGCTTTACCTGTGCAACCGTATCTTTGGCAAGAGAATAACCGTCAAACGCAATTTTGTTGGCCAATTCCCTATCCAGATCATAGCCAGCAGCTATAAGGTACTCAAACTGCACTTTCAATTTTGCTTCAAGCACTTCCAAGAAGTTAAACTCCGGTTTGATGATCGGCTGAATCGCCATCTGCCTTTCCGCGTAAGCATATGCTTCTTGAAATGAACTTAGGTTGACCGGAACTTGATACTTTTCGTAGCCAGACCATATTACAGCGCCCCAGTGTCCCCCATTTGTATCCAACGTTCCGCCGTAATCAAAAATAATTCCCTTAATTATAAACTTATCCATTGTTATTTCTTTTTAACTAAACTCATCCAGCCTAAACCGATAATGATCCAGACGATTTCCCGGATCCTGGTCACAATCCCCATAAAAATACCGACAGAAGCCGGAAGGCCTATGCTCATCACTGCCATCGCCAACCCGCCTTCGCGTGTCCCCAATTGCATAGGAAAGAAAAATACCAAATTGGCAAATAGAGAAGATCCAGAACTAATGATCATGGCATCGATAAAGTCTATATTGATATCCAGCGCCAGGCCTATAAAATAAATCTCCAGACAACCGACTACCCTGGCAACAAATTCCCAGAAGAGAGCTGTATAAAAGCGGCCTCTACGATTCTGGAATAAATTTTTGACCTGTTGATCCACATCGTTCAGGGTTTCAAACTTTGCCTCCAGCAGGCTATTGATTTTCTTTCCAACGAAAGGCAGCCTTGATAAAGCCCTTAATAACGAAACTGTAATTCCCTTTTTATAGAATTTAGTAAACAGCCAGGTACATACGATAGCCATCACAAAAATTACCGCACAGGCAACATCTACTAACGTGCTGGCAGGTACAAACCAAAGAATCAGAAAAACGGAAACTACCCAAAATAAAATATGGGATAGAATGTGCATAACACCATACAATAGAACGGATGAACCTGCCTTTGACCCACCAACATAATTTTTCAGCTCAATAATTCGGTAGGGCTCTCCCCCCAAAGCCACAAATGGCGTGATATAATTGATGGCGTAACCCGAAACAGTCAACTGCAATACTTTCCAGAAAGGAACATTGGTCTGCGGTAATTCCGGTTCCTGAATAATCGCTTTAAAAGCCATGGCATTCATCCAATAAAGAACAGCCCAACTACCCAATACCGGCAAAAACCACCAGCCGATTTTCTCCAGATTCGTCCAAATCTCTTGAACTCCCATTGCATGAATCATATAAGCTAAAGTGCCTATACCAATCAGCATAAAGAGTACCTTATAGATTTTACTCCCCATACGTTGGATCGTTTGTTAACTTATCAACAAAATAACCACTTACCTTTTCCTGTCTATTGCACATATAGACTAAGATCGGATTTAATACAAACATGTCAAAGAAAAAGTAAATCCATGGTTGACCGATAAACAACCAAACAAAGAGAAAGATAACCCTGGTATTGAACTGTACAATATTAGTGTATTTCATCAATGGTTTATTTTTTATTCTAAAATCAACCATCAATTGTTTTGGTAAATCATCTTCATAGCGAGATTTGACAATATGTAATAACTTCTGTAATCTTGGTGACAACTTCTCCTGATTTCGGGTGTAGCCCATGTAACCGTTCAACACAAATTTGCTGAAAAAATTCTTCTTCCAGGACAGCGCATCGTAATCAATTTTTAGATCCCGCGTATTATCTAACTCACTGCCAGCTTTACCTTTGATAAAAAAGAGGTGAACATTACGATAATAATCAGCCATCGCAGATTGTATCATATGAGACACACCGGCAAGGATACAAAATATCCACAGCCAGTCTGGCCAGCCTTCATTTATACTACGCAAACAAATGGCTATATGAATGGAAGCAAACCAAAAATCACCAGCAAAACCATCCAAAATACGACCAAAACGGCTTTTATTATCTGTCATTCGCGCCAATTGCCCGTCTGCGCTATCCAATGAGTTCGCGAAGATTAACAGCAACATCCCGATCACATTGATCCATAAATCTCCGTAATAAAATAGTATACCTGCCGCAACACCAAAGAAAATACTTATGATAGTCACTGCATTGGGTGTAATCCCGATTTTAGCGCATATTTGTGCAATACGAAATCCAATTGGCCTGTAAAACCAGATGTCTATTTTCTCCTCTGTATCGTTGGATTTTAACGATTGTTCGAACGCACTCAAATTCTCTTCGTCAACTACATTAACTTGTTCTCTCTGCATTTTGGTTCTTTTCAGTAAATTTATGGTAAACCATTTGCGCAATGGCTTCGGCTGCTTCAGCCCGACATGGCGCGAAGCTCGGCCAATCATTTAGATCAATAATATGAAAATCGCCGTTTGAATCGATAATCACATCACCGCCATAGATATGGACATCCAATACTTCTGCTGCGCGATTCGCCGCTTGCTTTAAGCTGGCCAAATCAAATGGGAAATGGACAACTTCATCATTAATTTGTTCATACAGATCATACTTATGATGATTATGTTCATAGGGATAAAAGTGAAAAAAGAAATCGGTATCCCTAACCGCATAAAACTTTAATAAATCTCCGGCCAAATGTTCGGAGATCACCGCCTCCTTAATCCCCCGAAGCGCATATTCGTTTAAGATATGCTGGGCTTCTTTGAGACTGGCCGCAAAGGTCACGTCTTCTTTATGGATAGCATGGAAATCACCACGTTTGATCCAGACGCCTTTTCCTTTCAATTTTTCAAATATTGACTGAATATCCGCGACTGTAGAGATCACAATACTTTTGGGATAAGGAACTCCGCCATCCAACAACTTGAGTGTCATGTTTTTTCGAAAACAGTTTTCAATACCAAAACCCGAATTCAATACATGAACACCATTATTTTGAAGAGATTGCAACTTCTTAACCAATGTTTTTGTTCTTCCCATAGTCAGGATATTTTCTTGTTTGACAGAATCAGAAGCCAAGAATTCATCCTCATTACAAATTTCAACTGCCGCGCCTTTTTCGGTCAATTTTAGCACAACTTCATTAAATATTGCAGCATCATTACCCACGTGATTGGGTGAAAAGCGGTTTTTGCGCGTCACGCCTAAAATAGAAATCATTTCGCTCATCTTACTAACTAACTTCCTCACTCAAAAATTGTTCCGCTACAATACGGTCTTTTAAGTGGTCGATATCCACTACTTTCTCAAATACAAACGCTTTAACGCGCAAATCGTTTTCCAAAAGCGCACGTTGAAAGTTACGCATTCTGGAGTTCCCTGCAGCAACAGAACGGAGTGCACAGTCCAGCGCAGCTTTGCGAAAGCAATAAATACCACCCGAAACAAATTTTGTTTCCGCTGTCGCCTTATCCAAAAATGCTTCTACGTTTAGTTCATTGTCTGTATTTACATAAAGTGGGCTTTCGTCATCTACAAATGGCGTGACAGCCATAAAAGCGTCTGCCTCCACCCTCTGATGAAAAGCCATTAGGTATCCATGAAATTCATGAGGTCTAAAAACAGTATCTGTGGTCGTCAGACAACAGGAAGTCCAAGCCGGATTGCTTTTGACTAATAAAGCAAAACTGTGCAAAGAACTAGGTGTATCCTCCTCGATCAGGATGATGGGAAGTTCAAATGCTGTATGCGTTAAAAATGTCTTCAATTCGGGTGATTGTCTGTTGATAATAACATGCACTTGCCGCGCACCTTCTTTAGCAAAAACGCGAATCAATCGTTCAATTAATGGAACTCCATGTAAGGGTAGCAAGGGTTTAGGTAAATTAAACCCCTCTTTTCGCAATCGAGATCCTTCTCCCGCCGCAATGATAGCAAATTCCATTCCTTCTAATTGCAAAATAAAATCATTCATTAAAAAAGTAAAACCCCCGTCACCATCTTAGCGTTTGCAAACGCAAAAGTTTACAGAGGTTATTGCCAGACAATTATTTAACAGCATCTCTACGCTATTTTTTTTCAATAGAGAGAATCTGTATCCAAGAAATAATTATCAGGAATAAAAAGGGGAAGAATTACTAAAGCAATTGTTCCCCTTTTTTTTAAAGGTAATTTATTGAATACTATCGACTAACTCTTGGTAATAATCTAATCCCAAGTGCGTAATCAAGTCCTCACCCATAATGTGGCGCAAGGTATTTTGTAACTTCATTAATTGTTTGAAGATATCATGTTCAGGAGGTAAACCTGGTGCAGTTTGTGGCGATTTCAAATAGAAAGACAACCACTCCTGGATACCTGACATACCAGCACGTTGTGCCAAATCAATAAATAACGCCAAATCTAAAGCAACTGGAGCTGCCAAAATTGAATCACGGCACAAGAAATTGATTTTGATTTGCATTTTGTAACCTAACCACCCAAAGATATCGATATTATCCCAAGACTCTTTGTTATCTCCGTGAGGTGGGTAATAATTGATCCGTACTTTATGGTATAAATCACCATATAATTCTGGATTCTTTTTCGCATCTAAGATTTCTTCCAATACAGATAATTTAGAAACCTCTTTTGTTTTGAAATTTTCTGGATCATCCAATACTAACCCATCGCGGTTACCCAAAATGTTTGTAGAGAACCAACCTTCGACTCCAAGTGCTCTTGCTTGAAGACCAGGAGCCACGATTGTTTTCATTAATGTTTGACCTGTTTTGAAATCTTTCCCAGCAATTGCGACGCCGTGTTCATGAGCTAATTCCACAATAGCAGGAACATCACATGTTAAGTTTGGCGCACCATTGACATAAGGAGCCCCTTCTTTGATAGCCGCATAGCAATAAATCATGCTTGGTGGAATGCGTTGATCGTCATTATCCAAAGCTTCCTCTAATTTTGCAATTGTTGAAAAAGCTTCGTTCGTTTCGATATAACGTTCAGTTGAACCACACCAGACTATTACCACACGGTCTAAGCCGTTTTTCTCTTTAAATTCACGGATATCACGTTGTACAGCATCAGCCAGTTCACGTCGCGTTTTCTCCGTTTTGATGTGTGTTCCATCTAAATTTTTTACAAAATTGCGATCAAAGACAGCTTTCATTGGCTGAATAGCTTCCAATTCAGCTTTTACAGCATCAAGTTGACCTTGCTCCAATACCTGTGCTTTTGACGCTGCCTCATAGACATTATCCTCATAGACATCCCAACCACCAAAAACCACATCTTCTAACTTTGCCAAAGGGACAAAATCCTTGATTAATGGATTTCTATTCTCTGTGCGCTTACCCAAACGAATTCTGCTCAATTGAGAAACAGATCCTATCGGTTTTGAAAAACCTTTGTTTATAGATGCCACACCAGCGATCAATGTTGTAGCCACAGCACCCAATCCTGGAATAAGAATACCCAATTTACCATTGGCATCTTTCACTTGTTGTCCCATATTAATTCTATATACTTAATTTGTTATTTAATTGATGTTTTATGATAAAATAATTCTTAAAATTAGCTTAAAAAAACATATTTCATATCGCTCGTCACTTAATTTATAAAATCGTGACAATTGCTTTTTCAAAACTCATTATGAGATAAAATAAATTAAGATAAATAAATGAGTAAACTAAACGAAGATCACCCATCTAATTGAAATTTAAGCTATTTGACCACTCCTTCAAAAATGAAATATAACTATAACTAATTTTACTCAATATATTAACATTAAAAAACTAATCCAAATACATTTCAAAAAAAGTTATTCTTTCTAAAAAATTGGTCAATTTTTCTTTTTCCATTCTATATAAATATGACAATAAAATTGGAAAATGGTTTCGGGAGCATTACCTTTAGGCTGATAATTGATGGAACCATCGTGAGCTCAATCAGCTAACAAACCGAAAATAATTTGCTCATGACAGCTACATCCTCATTAAAAACAAACTGAGTGTAATAAATTCATGTATACCATGATCAATCAACATTCCTAAATAACTATTTAAATGAAAACTACAGTTTCGTTTCTGGCTTTAGCCGTATTAACTGGAAGCCAATTACATGCACAGACGACTGCAGATTCTGCTTATGTTCGGGATCATTATGAAAAAAACGAAGTAACGGTTCCGATGAGAGATGGCAAGAAATTGTTTACCGTGATCTACAGTCCCAAAGACAAATCCAGGAAATATCCTCTTCTGCTGAATCGCACTCCTTACACGGTAAGCCCCTATGGACAAAACGAATACAAAAAGAGTTTGGGTAACTTTCCTGCAATGATGCGGGATGGATATATCTTTGTCTACCAAGATGTTCGTGGAAAATGGATGAGTGAAGGTGATTTTGAAGATGTTCGTCCCACAAATCTCAGTAAAGATAAAAAAGCGATTGATGAAAGCACAGACACTTATGACGCATTGGAATGGCTACAGAAGAACCTGAAGAACTACAATGGTAAAGCAGGTCTTTATGGTATCTCTTATCCAGGATTCTACTCTACGGTCGGATTAGTCAAGACACACCCAAGCCTCAAAGCTGTTTCGCCACAGGCTCCAGTAACCGATTGGTTTATCGGTGATGATTTTCACCACAATGGTGTCTTATTCTTACAGGATGCTTTCACATTTATGTCGACCTTTGGTGTTCCACGCCCCAAACCAATTACGCCGGATCAATTTAATAGTAAGATTCAGATCAACGAAGTGGATAAATATAATTTTTTCCTTGAAGCCGGAACTGCCAGAGAACTCAAAGAAAAATATTTTGGAGACTCTGTCCAATTCTGGAATAACCTCTTTAAGCATCCTAATTACGATGACTTCTGGAAAACCCGTGTCATCACCAATTATCTACAAGACGTGAAACCGGCGGTCATGGTTGTTGGCGGATTTTTCGATGCAGAGGATGCTTATGGAACATTTAAAACCTATCAATCCATTGAAGAAAAGAGCAAAACAAACAATTCAATTCTGGTTGCGGGTCCCTGGTATCATGGTGGTTGGGTACGTGCAGCAGGAGATTACCTGGGTGACATCCAATTTGAGAAAAAAACAAGTATCACCTATCAGGAAAAATTTGAACAGCCATTTTTCAGTCATTATTTAAAACAAGAAGGCAGTTTTTCTCCTGCCGAGGCCAATATCTTTATTTCCGGAAGTAATGAATGGAAACAATTCGAACAATGGCCACCGAAGAACGTTGAGACCAAAAAACTCTATTTTCAGCCGCAGGGTAAACTTGGTTTTGAGAAAGTCCAACGCACAGATTCATGGGATGAATATGTAACGGATCCCAACAAACCGGTTCCGCACCAAGGCGGATTAATCCAGAATCGCACCCGCGAGTATATGGTCGATGATCAGCGCTTTGCAGCCAGTCGTCCAGACGTCATGGTCTATCAGACAGCACCATTGACGGAAGATATCACCATTGTCGGGCCAATCAAGAATTTTCTAAAAGTAGCTTCAACAGGCACCGATGCGGATTATATTGTTAAACTCATCGATGTGTACCCCAAGGATGCGCCGAGTTTTGATGGGAAACCGATGGCGGGATACCAGATGATGGTCAGAGGAGAGATCATGGCTGGGAAATATCGAAATGGCTTTGACAAACCGCAGCCATTGACACCGGGCATGGTGGAAAAAGTAGATTTCGTTATGCCCGATGTTGCCCACACCTTTAAAAAGGGACATCGTATCATGGTGCAGGTGCAAAACTCATGGTTCCCATTGGCTGAACGAAATCCGCAAGTATTTATGGAACCCTATACAGCGACCAAAGCCGATTTCCGTAAAGCGACACAACGCATTTTTCATGATGTCAACAATGCGACGTACATCGAATTTGATATCTTAAAAGATTAAGGATAACTGATCACTGGATCCATTTATGGCGAAAATAAGCCAATCGCAAAGACGTGGGGCCCGATATTTTAAGATATCGGNNCGAAGCACTGTTTTTGCTGTCTCAAGATTCTTCCACGAATTTGTTCTCCCCTGCTTTTACCCCTGTAATCAACAGGAGGATAATGCTACCGGCAAGAAAATAAAAAGAGTAATTCCAGGAGGGGTCAACCTCGTGCAGTTTTCCAAAAATCGGTGGGCCAAATGCTGCAATCAGATAACCGACCGACTGTGCCATCCCCGAAATTTTAATTGCATTTGCCGTAGTTTTTGCCCTTAAGCTAAAAAAGAGAATGGACAGGCTAAAAGACAAGCCATTGGAAAGTCCCAGCAACACAGCCGCGACATAAATTCCCTCAAGCTTAAATGAAAAGAAGATCACTATACTACCTAGCATGCCAGCGGCAACAGCAACAGCCATCAACCGCTGGTCTTTCATCCGGTGTGCGATAATAGGTCCGACAAACATAATGGGAATCATTGCAATCTGGATCAAAAATAACAACCAACCGGTATCTTTGGAAGCCATACCATAGTCGATCAACACCTTAGGTAACCAGGAAATCAGGCTATAATAAACCAATGATTGAATACCCATAAATATACTGATATACCAAGCCAATCTCGATCTGAAAATATGCCCAACTCCAGTCTGCGATTGCTGTTTTTGGATAACAGCGACATCTTTAGATTTATCTAATTGATCAAAAAAGACAGCAATAATAGCCAATACGGCCAACACAACCCACAGTCCCAAGGAACCTCTCCATCCTATTCCTGTCCATTCCCCAATACGTAGACTAAAGCCCGATGCAAATGCCGCGGTCAGATTCATTGCTACGGCAAAAATTCCCGTCATCAGTCCGATATAATTCGGAAAACTGGTTTTAATATAACCCGGAGCCACCACATTGCCCACACAGATCCCTAATCCGATCATAACAGAACCCACAAATAAAGAGCCTAGATCCCCCCATACCCTGGCAATGACGCCAAGGGCAAGAATAATCAACCCAAACAACAAAAAACGATGCATCCCCTGAACATGGGAAAACTTACTCACGGCTACCGAGCAAGTCGCAAACATAAAAAGAGGAATCGCAGTCAACAGGCTGCTTTGAAAACTATCCAATGCGAGACTGTCACTGATCTGTCCCAATACTGGCCCTACAGCTGTGATCGGTGACCTAAGATTCGTAGATACCAAAATAACGACCATTACAGATAGCCAACTCCAGGGAGCCGCGTTTGACTTTTGCATATTACTATTCATAGAAATTACTTAATTCTTGTGCATAAAGCACCATTTTTAATAGATGAAACCAATCCGCAGTTAAGCAGCAATAAATCTTTGTAGATCTCTCTACAGTGATAATCTGTCGCAAAGATATATTCAGTTATTTAATTAAATTTGCCATTGATTTAATTCATAACGACATGGGCTGTTCGAATCACATTGAAACAATTGAGAGGATAAAAAAATCAAATTTTGTCTGGTTTGAAGAAAACTGGATTCATGATGACGCATTACATACGCATCGAAAAGCGCAGCTGATTTATGTAGAGCAAGGTTTTCAATACCTTACCGTGGCAGGAAAAATGTACCTACTTCCCCAAAATCACGTAGCGTGGGTTCCCTCAAATGCTTTACATAAGACCAATTCGCATTCGGAAAGCATTAAGCTAATGATCCTTTTTTTTGATATCGACGAAGAAGAAGATTCATTTTTTGATAAGGTCCAAATATTCGCGGCTCCAAGGGTATTAAGGGAAATGATTCTGTATGCGGAAAAATGGTCAAAATTGACGGAAGAAAATGAACACAAAAGAATTTTCCTCCGTGCACTCCTCAACGAACTACCTGCTTTTGGAGCCCGATTATTGCATTTAGAAATTACGCTACCCAGTGAAAATAGACTACAGACAGTTTTAGACCACCTCCATGATCACTATACCCACGCCATCAAGATGGAGGACATTGCATTATTATCCAATCTATCCTTGCGTACCATAGAGCGTCTATTTAAAAAAGAAACGGGAATGACACTTGTCAAATACCAACAATTGCTTCGGATCATTAAAAGCCTTGAGCTTTTAAGTATGGGCGAACTGACAATATCCCAAATCGCCTATAAAGTAGGTTATCAAAGTCTGCAGGCATTTACCAATAGTTTCTATGCTGTCCTGGGCTACCGGCCATCTGCATTTATTCAACATTAATCACTTATTTATACTATCCTGGGGGGCGAGTCTTGTGTCGTTTTAAATTTCATTCTATTTTTTCAAACTTTCGAGGACCATAATCTGCTCTATTGTAGAATCGCCTTTACCATATTTGGTAAAGGTTCATACCTGATTGATACCAACTTTTATAATAGTAGAGTAATTACAGGGAGTTAACAGGCTAAATAGGGTCTTATTTCAGCTCCAAGTACGACTTTGGTCTGATCTTGGTATAAAGCTAGATACCAGTAATCACCAACAAAAAAAGAAACCGTTATAAATTTTATAAAATGGTGGCCTCGGATCACAAAAGAACTGACACTATGGTCAATTTTCGCTTTGAAATGATACACTTGCAATAGCGAAATAGCGTACCTTATATAATCATTATCTTTAAAATCAGGATGACAACAAGAATATTGTAGCTTTTTAGCTACAAAAATAATTGCTCAATAAAAAAAATATTAAACAACACTTGCAGAAGTGTAAAAAACACACTATCTTTGTATCATCATAATTTAGGTTTATAATTGGTTATTTAAGGTTTTCATTCTCCCCGTTTGAAAACCTTTTTTTGTTACTATACATCATATTAAACATTATATGATGTTCCTCTTCCAATGCACCTGTTATAATATCATACATAAATTAAGATAGGAAATCTTTCAAAATAGCGTCCTTCAGAAAATCATTATTCAAATTAAATTCTTAAAAAATTCAATAATTCTTCAACAATAACGTATTTTTAACCGTATGTTCAAAAAATAGGAAAATCCTATTGGAGGCGTACACATAAAAATACATCGAAATATAACTAAACATATATGGCAGAACATGGGGATTTACAAATCGCAATATTAATCGATGCGGATAATGTTTCTTATCGAAAGATCGAAGAAATTCTGAACGAAGTCAAACGCTACGGTATTCCTACGATCAAACGGATCTACGGTGACTGGACCAATCCTTATGTCGAAAAATGGAAGGATAAGCTTCTTACCCATGCGATCACCCCGATTCAGCAGTACAGTTACACACAAGGCAAAAACTCCACGGACTCGGCACTCATTATTGATGCAATGGACATCCTCCACTCTGACAGGGTCGATGGATTCTGTATTGTATCAAGTGACAGCGATTTTACAAGATTGGCAACCCGTCTAAGAGAATCGGGCAAGTTAGTTATCGGTATTGGAGAGAAAAAAACGCCGAAACCTTTCATTGCCTCTTGCGACAAATTTATTTATGTTGAAATCTTTGAAAAGAATCCAAAGAAAGAATCTAACACAAAGAAAAAACAGCAGAATCAGCCCAAACCGGCACCTGTTGACAATCCAACCAGTATAGCAGTTCTTGACGAAGAGACACTGGAATTATTAAAAGATACTGTTGATGACACCGCAGATGAAAATGGATGGGCATTTTTAGGGGAAATTGGCAGTCTTTTCAATAAAAGAAAACCAGATTTTGATGCGCGAAATTATGGTTACGATAAGATGTCCCACCTTTTTAAAGCCTATACAGAAGATTTTGAAATTGAAGAACGTAATACGGACAAATCGAGAATAAAACATTATTACATTCGAAATATTATCAAAAGACCTTTATCAGCCGTCGCCCCTTCACCAACAGCTGAAGACAAAAAAACAGTATCGACTACTGATGCAAAATCGCAGGAAGTTTCGGCAAAACCTGTCAATCAAAATGCACGAAAAAAAGGCCGGCAAAATAAAAAGCCTCAAGATACAGTGGCAGCGGAAAATCCTCCGAAAGATGTTGCAGGAGTTCAACAGAAAGATGAACAACAAGTAGTAGAAAACATAGCTCAAAATGATTCTCCCAATCGTATGTTATTTCCAGCAGCAGGAAATAAAATTACAGCGGATGATGCAAAAAAATCGCAAATCAGAATTACGAAAGATTTTAAACCTTTATTTCCAGCGAAATCACAAAAGCTCCGGATCGTTATTGATTCCAATGAGTATGAATGCAATTTCACTTACCGTGGCCGTGGATTCCATGTCCTTAAACTAGGGAAAGAAGCAGCTACACAACTTGGACTCGCAGAAGGAATTCAACTGGAAATAACGAAACTCAACGAGCATACCTATGCACTCCAAAATCAACCGAGCTAGGATCACATTTTATTGAGCAAAAAAGGACATGATTGCTGATCGAAGAAAAGATAATTGTTCGGTCAGCGATCAATATAGGTTCTCTTTCCCCTCTCGCTCTCCGTTAAAATTCCCTGAAAACAGCTAGAATATCCTTACTATTTCCAGTTATATTTGTAACTATCCAAGGGGGCTCCATTTTTTTGGGAGGGATATCGATGGTCTAAAAAGAATCCTTTACGAACTAGATCGTTGGTCTGATTGCCGACATGTAAATCTTCAATGATGAAAATGAGTATATATTTTGTAATAACAATGTTTTTATCTATTCTTCTGTTGCTAGCCTGTGATCCTGTACGTACGATCCAGATTGAAGCAAAGAAAAAGGACACACATATTTTAGTATACTTGAAATCAACTAACAGCAAGCACGTCGGAATTTCTGCGAAAACAAATCCCATTGAAGTATCCCTGCATACGAATCCGCAATTCAGGCAGCATTTTTCAATTGGAAAATGGGATGGAACCTCGATTAAATACTTATTGGTCGATCAAATTGATTCGATAGTCATTCTAAACAGACAGCAAAAACAAGCTTATACAACGCCGATATGTATGCAGCAATATTTAATATCCAGAAGAAAGACATTTTCAAAGCATGTGATCCAGATAAAATAATCTGTCTATCTCCAATAAAATCGTCTATCTCGCACATGGACAAGCTGGTTCGCTGATGAATTTCCAACTAAACCAGCGTTTCGAAAACGGTGACCATCAAGCCTACTAACTGCTAAAAAGCTATCTTCCACCAGCAAATTCCATCGTAAAATGGTAATTTTCATCGATCGGAACAACTTTTCTATCAACCTTCCGAAAATCGCGGGCCTGTTCTGTCCACAGAAAAGGATAAAATGAAAACACTTGGTTGCCATCTAATTTCCGTACATCTTCAGCCCAATCCTTCCATTTGAATATTTCATAAAATTGACGGATATCCCCCTTCAGTGTCCAATAAATAAAATCAGAATAGCCACACTCTAAGCTTTCCCATTGCAAGGTATCCTGTGCAAAATAATAGACATGTCCTATGCCCTCGCCCAAAGCGCCGGCATTAATCGCAAAATAGCCACCTAAAACATCATCGGCAATTAACAAAAAACCACCTTTCTCCCCTTCTTTGTCAAAACTCTTTCCTTTGTTCCACTCCATAATACCCCGATTCAATTTAACTGACCCCGAACCCAAGATCCGTAGCCAACCGCCATCAATGAGTATTCCACCGGTTTGATGAATAATAGCGCCCATAGGTGATTTTGTAGTAATCTGAGCTCTTAAGAGCTCCTCATCTGCGCGTTTCGGATTTCTGGCCAGTACCTCATAGGAATTGCTAGCTCCCTTCATCCATTCTTCGACCAGATTCCATCCCGAATCTGTCGGATTAATCAACTCATTTAGACTCTTCATTCCTTGTGCTTTATGTTCAAAACACACCGTCCTTACCTGTTTTCCTAGCTCATCGATTATAGAAAAAAATAAAGTCATGCATCTCGAATTGCCGAAATTACCATAATTCTTCCTGTCATCCAAATCACATAAGTACGTTTGTTAAAGCCCAAAAGATGATCTGACCGTTACTTTACACATAAAAGATACGAACCTTCAAGCAATTTTCGTTAAATTTAATCCATGCAACATGAATTAGAAAAACTTCGGTATCCCATAGGCCGCTTTGCCGTACCAGATCATATTAACAAGCAATTATTGAGCGATTGGATAAAAACAATTGCAGACTTCCCGACCCGCCTAAAATCCGAAGTCATTGACTTGCCGGATAGCTCATTGGAAAAACGATATCGTCCTGATGGGTGGACGATCAGACAAGTGGTACATCACTGCGCAGATAGCCATATGAATAGCTTTGTCCGTTTCAAATTGGCCCTGACTGAAGATGATCCTACCATAAAACTTTATGAAGAAAATCGTTGGGCAGAACTGCCGGACGCAAAATACATTCCAATAGAAAGTTCAATTTCCTTATTGGAAGGGTTACATCAACGTTGGGAGATTCTTTTGAAAAGTCTAAGTGATGAGCAACTTGAACGGGCCTTTATTCATCCCGTTACCAAAAGATATATTTCCCTTAAAATAAATATTGGTTTATACGCCTGGCACTGCAACCACCATCTGATGCATATCGTCAATGCAAAAAATAGGTCGGTCTAACCGTGAATATATGTTTTCAGGAGCAGAGTCTACCCAACGACAAAAGCTCCTGAATCAAGTTGTGTGCGAACTACAATGATTGTACCCACATCATAACGATTAAAGCGCCCAATGCAAGACCTATAATCCCCGAAATCAAAAATGTCCGTAGATAGTAGCCAAACGTTTGGGTCTTTTTCTGGATGATATGGATTATCCCCACGATCAGGGAATAACCTAAACCTACGCCAAAAAACAGCATAAAGGCTAGATCGATCAGCATACCGGTGAAATCTAAATTCGCAGAAGATAACATCGTGCAGGTTATTTTTTCTTTTTAAACAGTTTACTAAAAAAGGATGAACTACTATTTCCCTTAGGTTCGTCCTGTGCGCCTGCTCCCCCACTTTTCTCATTCGCCCAAATCAACAATTCGGGTTCAATATCCAATTCGTGTTGTTGGGCGAAGTCCGACCAGTAGGCATGTTTTTCCTGGTCCATAAAGTTGGGATCATTTTTATAATAATCCAATAAGCTTTCTGTAGCAGACTCATAGACACTATAACGATTTGCCCGCTCAAAATAATGAATGGCTTTTTTACTGTCCTTTTTAAATTTTAAACCCGCATCATACATCAAACCGTAATAAATATTGGAATAGCTATCCGCTTTATCTTTCTTCAGATAAACAAGCAGACGGTCATAGTCATCTAAACTATAATAAATCGAAGCGATATTGCCATTATTCTCGACTAGTTTCAACTCCGCCTTTTTGTAATAATCCAACGCTTTTTCAAGATCTTCTTCCACATAGGTCCCACTAAAATAAAAATAACCCAGATTGGATAATGCATAGCCATCCCCAAGATCAGCCGCTTTGTTATAGGCCTCAAAAGCCTTTTTTAGATCCGATGTATAGCCTATTCCATGCTGGTAAAGATAACCGATGCTATTCCAAGAAGCTGCATACCCCTTTCCGGCGGACCGCTCATAGTATGCAATTCCTTTTTTCAGGTCCAGAAAACGCTTATTTTCATTATCGGTATCCGTATAGATATTACCAAGTTCATACATACTGCTTTCATTGTCTTGATCAGCTGAAAATGTAAAGTAACGGATAGCATTTTCTACGTCTCCATTTCTGCAGCAATCCATGGCCATGTGATACAATGTATAGCTATCATAAGTAGATTCAAAATCTACGCCCCGATCCGATTTCCACTGAGTGAAAAAATGGTCAAAAACCTCAAGTTCCTTTCCTTCCAGCTTGTCCAATGCCTTGATATAATATCCATATTGATCTTGGGACACCTCTTCCAATCCCTCATATCCTTTATTAAACAGTTTGCCGTCGCGCAACATCATTAGATCTTGATAATGTCTTACACTACCACAGATAAAATCGAAGGATTCACTTAGTTCTTTGCTATCAGTATCGTAGTAATAATACCCGCCCACCTGATCTTGCAGGATAAAATAGTCCATCAGCGCATAGCTGATTGTGGCATAATGTGCTGACAATGGAAGCAGCCAGCTTTTAGTCTCTGTGTGATAGATTCCTCTTTCCGATTCGGTTTCAATGATATAACAATTATAGGCACCATTACCAAAATCTGCACCTCCCTGTATAGATTTAATCGTCAGATCTTGCAGAAGAAAATTCCTGCTAGCGAGGTCATACAGAAAATATTTGCCCGCTGTAAGGTAATACAATGCACTGAGCCCATTCATGGCATTTAGCACAGCCACATCTTTTACCAAAAGGGAACCGTCTGCTGCATGGACTGATTTCTTTTTTTTATTGTTTAAATTGACCGCATAAAAATCAAACAACAATTCGTTCAAAACTCCTTCTGGATATTCGCCCAATAGAACACCCTGATTGGAATAATATTTACGTAGTTTGCTGTTCGCTATTGGTTGATAAATAAAGCCCTCGTAGTCTATTTCAAAAGGCTCATCAGAACCCGTCGTATTCAAGCCCTTACCTTCAGCATCGATAATGCCATATTTTCCATCCTGCTGTCCCTGGTAGAATCCATAAGCAAAATCGTCCAAAACCGCATAGTTCAAGGGAATAATTGTAGCTCCAGTCTCCACGTCCACCAAGCCATATTTGCCTGCTAAACTCACTTTTCCTACAATCGTACAACGGCCGCTCTGTACAGGCTCTGCAGAGGCGTACATACAAGGGATGGTCTCTTCGCCCTTTCTATTTATATAGCCAAACAAGCCTTCTTTCTCAACAACTGCAAAGCCATTATAATCAAAGTCTCCGATCTCGTCATAACAGGGTTCGACTTTCACCTCACCCTTCGCATTCCGGATCCCCCAACATCCGTTTTCTTCAAAAAACTGGTTATCAAGGCTATCAATCGCCTCCCTATTCCACCAGCCCAATCCATAGTTGCTCCACTCAGCTTGTAACATCGCTAAAAAGGAATCATAACCTGAGCGGCTCAAAATAGGATAAAGCTCTGATAACGACTGCCTCTCTATTGCTTTTTCGTAATACAGGTTCTTCTCATGAATTTCAAATGCAAAATCCTTTGCTTGTTGGCTATGTTTAACCTCAGACATATTAAAAACATCGCGCGCATTGATCTGGAAGTATTCAAATGGAAGTCCATGCAGAAAATCGAACATTTTTTCGATGGTCAACAGGACAGCAGCATTGGATATCAAGTTATACTCCTGCATAAGCAGATCGTAGAATTTCCTTAATTTTAAAACACCCGTTTCTTTTTCGGTATACACCAAAGTACCTTTTGCTTTTGGGTTTGCAGCAAACAAAGGGAGCAACAAATCTGGAATGACATAGTTCCATTCACCCAAATAAGCATGGAAATACTCCTGATCTTTTTTATCTGTGTTATAAATATAAATGCGATGTGCCATATTCTTTTTTATCCTTCAATATCAACCGCATTGTTTTTGGCGAAATCCAACCAAAAGTTGTATTTAGCTGCATCTGCAAACGCTCCATTTTTGTAGTAATACAAGAGACGATTGACGGCATAAGCATAGGCCGCGTTTTCATTTGCCTGTTCGTAGTAACGCAGGGCCTTTACCGTACTCTGTTTTACGCCCCAGCCCTCCTCATACAAAATACCATAATAAATTGCGGCATATTGTCCGTCTTTATCCTTTTTCAGATAGCGTAATAAATTGGCGTAATCTTTCTGTTGGTAATAAATTTCGGCTACCTGTGCATCGTTATTGATACCGTCTTTTTCAGCCAGCCTAAAATAGTGCAAGGCCTTTACATAATCCTGCTCCAAGTATTCTCCCTCATAATACCAATTGCCAAGATTGCTCATCGCCTGTGATTCCCCCAATGCCGCGGCTTTTTGATAGGCTTCCAAGGCTTTAGGAATATCAGGGGGCAGGCCGAGGCCCGTCGCATATATGAAACCCAAGTTCGTCCACGCCTGCGCATGATCCTGTGCTATGGCTTGTTTGTAGAAGCCGATTGCTTTGGGAATATCCAGGAAATCTTCATGATCTATATCGCTATGGATATTGCCAATAAGGCATTGGCAGTCGGCGCTCCCTCGCGAGGCACCGATAGTCAACAAAGGTATAGCTTCGGTTATCTTACCGGCCCAATTTAGTTTCCGTGCTTTTTCATATAACGTCTCGTTATCGAGATAAGATTCGTAGCCCGCCCCCTTTCGTTTTGTCCACGCTTGATAAAATTGTACAAAATAATTCTGGTCAGCTCCCTGCAAATTATATTTTTCGGCATACAAACGGCCAAATGCTGTTTCGGGGAATTCAGCGATATTTCGTTTTAGATCTACATAAAACAGTTTTTCTCCTTTAAATAAGAGTAAGAATTCGCCTTCGCTTCGCTCCGGATGCGGATCATGAATCGGCGCACTGACATAATCGTAAAGTTCGCTACAGAAATTTACTTTTGTATCAAAATAGCGCATCCCTTCGGATTGCTGGATACGCATAAAGTCCATATAGCAATATTCGATTTTTAGATAAGCCGGATCAGGTTCGAGTAGCCATTGATCAAGATATGCCTCATATATCCCCTGCCCTTCGGCACAGGCGACAACAAAGACATCTTTTCGAAAGTTTTTAATACTATCGACCAAGATTTTATCAATAGATCGATCGACTAAACGGAATAGATCATGCGCGAGTGAGTAAATCTGCCATTGTTTATTTTTCAGGTAAGCGATACTGCGATAATCATCCAGGACGATGATACGATCAATCTCTTCATCAAGCACATTGCCATTAGGTTTGATGATTGAAATCTTTCGCTGCAACTTATTGGGTTTGATCCAAAAATAGGCATTGGGAATAGCCTGTAGGCTATCTTCCAGAAAACTGCCCAAATAGTGACCATCCACACGAAAGTATTTCCGCTTCATGGTACCTTTTTGCCGCTTATAAAAAAGCTTAATGTAATCGTATCCAAAAGGTTCATCCGCGGATTCGGTAATAACCTGTGTTCCATCAACAGCAAAAAGAAAATAGTTATCACCTTGCTTTGCATTCAAAAAACCACGGGCAAACCAGTCCAAATCATCATAGGCAGCGGGTAATGAAAGTTGTTTGTTTGCAATATTCAATATACCACGTTTCCCTTCTATTTCAACCTCAGCATAATTAACCCCATCGATAACACGCGCGTCAAATGCCTCAACGTACTGACAGGATACGATCTCCTCTCCCCGCTCATTGATGTACCCAAATAGATGATCCAGTTCAACCACAGCAATCCCCGCTTCATTGAACTCAAATATCTCATCATATTTCGCAGCGACCAGAATATTTCCAAGAGCATCCTTTAATCCTTGTTTTCCATTTTCTTCAAAGACTTCGGTTCCCTCCTGCTTAAAAGCATGTTCTTCCCACAAGCCCAAACCATAGTTAATCCAGTCTGTCTCGAGCATTTCCAGAAAAGTGTCATAGCCTGATAATTGCAAGATCTTCTGAAGAGGATCCAAACTCTGCTTCTCAAAGGCCTGTGTATATAAAGCTCCCGTCGTCCTGATCTCATCAACCCAGTCACTTGCCTGTTCTGTATGTTTTTCTACATTCATATTGAAGACATCCCGTCCATCGATTTGAAAGGTATCGAATGGCAAACTTTCCAAAAATTCAAACATCTTGTTGACCGGTTCAGCATACTTCTTTTTGTAATGCAATTGATAAACATCAGCAAGCAGCGCATAAAAATAGCGTAACCTTGCAATACCGTCCTCCTTATTGGCATAGAGCTGTGTTCCTTGGGAACGGATACCCGAAGAAAATAGTGGGAACATCAGGGCAGGAATTTCATAATTCCATTCGGCCAGATGTGCTTCAAATGTTTCTTTTGTTTTAGGATTTACGTTATATATATAAATGCGATGCGCCATAACCTTATTGCTCGATAGTCTTAAAATAGATCGTGCTTACCTCAATACGATGACAACGGCAAGCACTGTACCTGATGCAGTAAAAATACAGCTATTATTAAAGATTCTGCTTAGCGGAAAACAGGGATTTTTCCTTTTTCGAATTTGGTTTGGGTTTTATGATGCCCTTGTGTATCCTACTTGCAGGAGCATCTTACCAAGAAAAGCAATTTGCGATTCGATGCATTCCTATTGATGACATCAATTTTCGGAAATAATATCCAGTCTATAGAAACCCGCTCGCTTATCATGCGGTGCTCCATAGAAAAAATTTCGAAAGTATACCTGCTGATCTCCTTTCCAAAAGATTTCTTTTAGGGTACATAGTTCAAAGTTATCGTTCCAGTCCAAGGGAATCTGTGCATAGGTCAGATAGACCTCATTTTCCTTTTTTTGCAAAAAGTAACTGGAACATTCCTGTCCGTTAAACATGCCATTCAATCTATATTTCTTATGCTTAGAGAAATAGACATAGTCTAAATTACCGATTTCTTCAACATCCCATTTCCCCTGGCGCAAATCAAGTGCCTGATCTGTTGTATGCCCTCCTTCCAACAACAAAATCTCTTCAGATGGAAAATATTTTACAAACATATTCTCCAACAGATCAATGGCACCTTCTGTTTTTCCCGCCGTTAGTAAGCGACCATCATTAAGTCGTACCTGAGCAATTAGATTTCCATCCACGAGTGTATCAATTTCCATGTCCTTACCTGGAATATAGTCTCCAAATACGACACGGCCTTGCAATAATTTTCTCGCAACTTTTACATCGCTGATTGAAGCGATGGTATCTCTCCTATAATCGGCCTGTTGCTGTTCCTTAAAAAAGCTGATGGAATCTATCTTATAAATTCTGATCATTTTATCCTGAAAGACAAGCGAATCGACGGTTGGCTTTTCGCTTACTATAGCCTCCTTTATTGGAGAAGAAACAGGATCTTTCACCTTGTTTTGTTGACATGCCATACATAGTGACAAAACAAGACCAGCGCAATAAAGTACTTTATTCATATTAACAGATAATTCACTATTAAGATATTTCAATCTAATATCGTATTTCAGTCACATAATAGGAAAGGTAAGTCAATTTAAGCGCTGTGACAATCGATATTCGACTTGTAAACGCTAAATATTGAAATTGATAAAGGCCCATGTTGTTTCATGAACCTGATGGATAAGGTAAATTGTCATATTTCGAAGTAAAATCCTGTTTCTTTGAGTTCTTCGTATTTTTCTTTATCAAAACTATAGATTTTTGCTGCTCTGGCATGTCTATCCTTTTGCATGTCGCTATGGTCGACCAACAGATCCATGCTCAATATCTTTTTGCGAAAATTACCGCGATCTATCGAACGCTGCAGAATTGTTTCATACAATTTGTGCAGTTCAGGCAAGGTAAAGTGTGCTGGCAGCAGTTCAAATCCGATGGGCTGGTAACGGATTTTACCTTTCAAGCGTTCGACCGCAACAGACAAGATCTGTTGATGATCGAAAGCCAAATCATCTACCTCCTCCAAACTAAACCATTGCACCGCATCGATATCAAGTCCGGCCTCCAGGGTATATTCGTTAGGTTTAACTAAGGCATAATAGGCAATACTGATGACTCGGCCCCGGGGATCACGGTTTAAATCCGAAAAGGTATAGAGCTGCTCAAGAAAGATATTGCTGAGCCCAGCTTCTTCGGACAGTTTACGTAGCGCACATTCATCCGCAGTTTCATCCTCCTGAATAAAGCCACCGGGAAATGCCCATTTCCCTAAGTAGGGTTCTATCGCCCGTTTGGTTAATAACAGTTTAAGCTGATTTTTTTCAAAACCAAAGATCACACAATCGACTGTAACTGCGGGCCTGGGGTATTCGTAGTTATATGTTTTTAGAGTACTGACCATCTTGTTATAAAATTACGTCGGTGGACTTTTTGATCTGTATGCCGTATTTTTCACGCAGTGATTCAAAAGCCTGCAGTGTAGACTCTTCGAAACCAGCAATAGGTGACATACAGTCGATCAGTAGGGTAATGCGGGACGTAATCGTTTTATCCTCCCCAAAATATTCCACTATCTGCATTGCAGATGCCAATACACAGTGACTTGATGCCTGTCCGGCAATATAAATGGCATCGTAGGCCTGTATAGCCTCGAGCACGGCATTATTGACAAATTTATTGTCGTCGTATTCAGCTTTAATGATACCGTACATTTCTGTGTAGGGATCCTGTCCTTTATAGACCAATATGGGTTTGACTTGACGTACAGCGCTGTGAAAATAGAGCATATTGGTAAATTGACTTTCCAATTGCGCCCCCGAGCTGCCCTCTAAACAATGATAGGGCCAGATGCAAAGCTCTTTTTTCCCTTCGGCCTCTAAATTTTTAAGATAAGCTAGAGATTGTTCAGCTGTGTCCGCATTAGCGACAGTCCAGGTTCCAGCCATAAGATCCCCGTGACGGATGACCGTAAAAGGTTTGGGCTGATTTCCTTGCTTATCCACCCACCAGTCTGCATGGAAAATCTGCAGCAGTGAATGACAGTCAAGGCTGCACATGACCTGCGTCAAAGAAGCCATATTGTTGTATATCCATTGGGTCAGCCGTTGTACATCAGCACGCGAACCAGCTACTGGTAGACTGCCAATGGATTCCATAAAATCGTTTTGTACATCAATCGCCAAAAGCAGCGTACGCTTTTTATCCGATGCAACAGGCAGGATTTGCTCCTGCCCTGCCAATGACAGTATGGACGGAATATGATCCCTTTTTTCGGATGCGATCTCTCTTACATCAACGATCTGTTCATATCTTGTTTTCATCTTCAATAATTATGTATTGTGTGTGTCCTAAACCTAACCTTTTCCTATCAGCTCTACTTTTTACTAGCCTTTGAAAGTTGGAATCGCAGCAAACTTATGAGCAGACTGTTGTTGACGTCTACGGATCAGTTCATCTATCGTTGAATCGCCGGATGTTCCGGTCAGAATAAATCCGTCAATCTGTGCATAGCTCATGCCCAATTCTTCTTCATCTGTCTGTCCTTCCCATAGACCTGCTGAAGGACTCTTATATTGAATGGATTCGGGGACACCTAGGTATTTTGCCAGTGTATATACTTCCTGCTTGGTCACCATGGCCAAGGGATTAAGATCATAAGCGCCATCTCCCCATTTGGTAAAGTAACCTACGGTCGCTTCGGCCATATTGCCGGTACCGATCACAAAACGGCTTCCCAATTGTGCAAATTGATAGAGGTAAGTCATGCGGACCCGAGGCCGGATATTGGCTAAGCTCAAGACACGGTTGGATTCGCTTGAAGCAGTAATATAAGCTTCGTTATTGATCGTCAACGCATCCACCGCTGGCTTGATATCAAAGATATGGTACGGGAAATCAAATTTTTCAATAAGCTCCATACCATGCGCATGGCTTTTACTATTGTTCATGTCACTACCGTAGGGCATCATGACCAAATGGACATCTACTTTTGCTAAATGGCATAGGCAAGCAACCACACTACAATCAATCCCACCGCTCATGCCAAGTACCAAACCTTGACGGTTTGCCCCATTCACTTGTCCCGCAATCCATGATGCCATTTGTTGTGCATACTGTTCAACGTTTTCATCATTGATGAAAAACGGTTTTCTTAGGTTATTTTCCATATACTCTTATTGATTCTGTTTGTAATCTATTTCTTATTTCCTTAAAACTAGCCGTACTGACAAAGGTCCCATTCACAAAACATTCTTTGAGCAAATTGCTATCATTCAATTGTTCGATAGTCGTTGGATTGAGATCGTCTATCAAGCGAAAATCATTGTTTTCAAATACAACGGCAACCATGCCCTTTTGGGATTTTTTAAAATTACCGGTATCTGTGGCCGGTCTTTTTTGAATAGCTTTAAACTGACCGTCAACGATTTCGGCCGTTCCCTTTAAAGCGAAGCCAAAGGTATCTCTTGTAACATACTGATAGGTATAGGATCCTATTCCAAGTATTGTGTTGGTCGAGGCAAAGCCTTTCGCCATCAAACCTTCACAGATCTTAGTTGCCCGTTCCACGGTGATGGAATCGCCATACACAACGCCAATATGTGGATCAAGTTCTTTGAAGCCTTTCGCATTGACCGTCCCGCCAAAGAGTTCAAATAAACGTTCGACAATCCCTTTTTGAACTGTTTCGTGGTCAGCCTCCGGATCACCACAAATAATCTTAACAGGATCGCCACTATCCGGCCGAATGACAACTTTACCTTCCCGTCCCATGATCAAATCTTTCAGTTGTGGCAATACATGATCCACAACATGCCATAGGTCATAGGTATCGGACACAATAGAAATGTTTCCGCTGGGATAAACCTCTGAAATCAAATGCCGAAAAGCTTCAACCTCCTGTTCACCGTAAGAACACATCACACTATGCTCTGTTGAAGGCGTGTACATCATGATATCACCTGTGGCGTCGTAATAGGTCTTTAGGTAATCCCGAACTGAGAGTGTTGCCGAAACACCGAAACTCAGTAAATGCCCGCCGGCATTGCGATAAGCCGTTTCAGGCGATCCCATACCGCGCATAGAGAAGTCTCCAGCTTGGGTGAATACTTTATTGACATCGCCCGTTTTTTCAGCAAAACCTGTCAACAATCTCTTGTATTGATCGGCGATAGTTGCAGCGGTCATTGGTGACCAGATATAAGCGGAGAGTTGCGTTTCAAGATAACCTGGCAACCAGAAGAAATCTGGATGGGTATTCTCGATCGTAAACATAGGCACCCCTATCGGCACGAGACACCCCTCTTTCAAGGCTTTCACCTTAATCGGAAGATAACCCAAACGATGTAAAGCGCGTATGTGTTGTGACTGATGTGTGCTGGCAAAATTGCTATTGGTCATCGCAAACACTTCACGAATGGCTTCTTCATACTGCGCAACAACTGTATCTTCAGGTTGGGCGAAAAAATATTCATCGAAAGAATTACTGATCTCCGCCAGAGCACCCTGCAATCCAAAGAAGGCAACATGGCTTATTCCTGCGATCCGAGACATCCGGGGAGTCCAGGTCTCGTATACCCATTCTGTATGTGCTGGATATTGATCCTTATGACACAGTTTGTAACCGTCCGTCCAGAGAATCGGATTTTTGCTCATTGCGCTAAACATAGCTTTCAGTTGTTAAGTTGATATAATTTAATTTCGGATGCGTGGTATTCATCATAGAATCTGTGGTGAAAACAAGGTCGATCGGTGAATCTTCCTCCAACAAAGTACCTTTGAAAATCCTTGGCTCACAATGTGCCACCAACAGGTAGATTTCACTTGCCCCCATCTCCTTTAGAATTTTTCCCGCCCAGAGAAATGTTCCGCCTGCAGAACATAAATCATCGACAATAAGGCATTTGGCACCTTTTGCGATATTGCCCGCTTTTAATTCCATCGCTTCGATACGTCCCGTTTGTGGATTGCGTTGCTTTTCAAAGACACAGGCATCTTGATAACCACTATTTAAATAGCGTGCTGCCGCCCCCTTATCCGGAAATACAATTCGGTCATTATCTGAAAATTCTAGTTTTTCCATCAGTTTCGGCAACCAATCTAGCGCAGGATAAATCGCTACACTATTTTCTAGTAATATGAGGGTTGTTTCGGAATGTGGCTCTACAACATATACTTTATCAAACTGTAAACTATTGATAAATGCAGCGACATATTTTAGGGTAAACAGGTCGCCCTCAATTTTACGATCCATACGACTATAGGGCATATAACGAATCCACAATTTACAACTCGCCCCTTCTTCCTCAAGTCGCTTCTTGACAAAAAACAAACGGATCAAATCGCCATCTTCCTGATAGGTAAATTCTAGCAGATTATCCGCTTTGATCAACTGATCGAAATCCTTCACTTTCGTTTCCCCATTCGGAAACTGTTCGGTGATGAGCTGATGTTTATTTAATATAATCATTTTTCTTTTTTTACAATCATTCTTATTGAGTACTTTTTACTCAACAAATATGCGTATTATTTTCACTTTGACAAAATTCATTGAGTATTTTTTACTCAATTAATCAAAATAAAAACACAAAAATCTAAATACCAACACAATAACTTTAACTAAAAACACCATATTTATTAGTGACGCGCAATAAAAAATCACAGTTTTACCTGCTGTGGCACCTAAACATAAGCAAACAAACTCAAAAATCCACTTGAAAATAAGAAACACAAAACGACCAAGAGGCCGTATAAAATTAGCTGAATATAGGGATAGTATCTTTCGTTGAAAACCGGATCTTTGTCCTTAAGACAAACAGTCAAGCGAATTAATCACAATCGTTGGCTGCCAAAAGAACAGAATATTCGCATGAACAAAGCAAATTTAATCAATAAGGATATTGATGCTATTTTACAAACTGAATATCAAGACATCACGCAGTTGGTCGAAGATTATCAGGACGTTCCGGTCAGTGAGGAAAATCAGGAAGCTTTATATGCCTATAACCTGCTTTACATGAATATTCATTCCTTATCGGAACAGGAATATCTTGATGCGTTCAATCAATTGGGTGAAAAATACCCCAATTACGGTCTAGCAGGAGAAAATGACCATAGCAGAACAATTGCCGAACTAGAGAGGTTGAAACAGGCGTTCAACCAACTATGCTTACAAACCGAGCAAGGGCAATATTTACTTCAACTCAAACTCAAGAATATTGATCTGGACATTCAAGTATATCGAAAACTGATGCAATTGCCGATTACTCCTGTCATTCAAGCAGAAATAGATCTACTGGAATCAAACTCCTATAAACTTATAGATGAGATCGAAGCAATTTTAACACAATATGTTGATGAATAAGTTGTACTTCATTCGAACATCACTCTTGCGAGCATCAACATATGTATGCTATTTGTTCATTAGTCTAAGCGCACTCCTATTGCCACAGGAGACTTGGGCGACTTCTTCTGATCAACTCCAACAGCAACCGTTCAGTCCCTATTCGATCAGTGACGATAGCTATTTACATTATAATCTACAGGTAAACGATAGCAGCTATCTTGCTATGGCACTGAATCTGCACAAGCTGTTCCCGGGCACGAATGTGGAGTCATAACATACTAATAATCGCTTAAATAACGTTATCAAATCATTACCAGGCAAGTAAATCCGTAAATTAAGCCGGTACGTTTTACGGCTTGTTGGAATAAACACTTATTGGAGTTTTAATCATGCCATCTTAAAGCATTACAATCATGAAAAAAATAGCTGTATTTGTCCTATTAATCATTTGCACGCTGCTGATCGGGCGATTTTATTTCCAGATTAACGCACCGAAAGCTCAAAATGGATCATTAGATAAAAAAGTTAAAAGTAGCACGATGCTACCCCTGTTAAAAGATGGAGATATGATCTTTCAGTCATCCATCTCACCTCAATGTAAAGCTGTACAACTAGCCACGGGTTCTCCTTACTCTCACTGTGGTCTTATTTTTCACGAGGATGGAAAACCTTATGTACTGGAGGCTATTCAACCAGTGACGGTAACAGGCTTGACAGACTGGATCGCTAGAGGAAAAAACAAACATTATGTCATCAAACGGCTTAAAGAAGCAGACAAAGTACTATCGGCGGAGGTTTTAGCCAAAATGAAGAGAATCGGTGAGGGATTTTTGGATAAAAACTACGATGCTACATTCGAATGGTCGGACAATAGAATTTATTGTTCGGAACTGATCTGGAAAATCTACCAGCGGGGGGCCGGAATTGAAGTAGGCAAACTGGAAAAACTCAAAGATTTTGATCTCAGTAGCACCGAGGTTAAAAGCAAACTCAAAGAACGTTACGGCAATCAGATCCCTTTGGAGGAAACAGTAATTTCACCTGCATCTATTTTCAATAGTGAGCTTTTGACAACGATAGCCAGCAACTAAACAAGCCTTACACAACATCGTCGCCGAGCTAGTTTAGCTTCTGTAATTTAACGGGTGTACCACCATTCAATTTACTCTGTTCTGCAGCGTCAATAAAAGCACAAATTGCTAAGGTTTCCCGCTCATCCACCGGACTTTGCCCAGTTTGAAAAAAAGGAAGTATACGATCCAGCAAGGGACCATAACCCATAAATTGCCCCAGATGAACAATCTGGTCTTTCAGAAAGACTGTGCCACCAAAATCATCCTTTCCTTCCCGAATACCGCGAACCGAGGCAATACGGCCATCATCCCATTGACCAATGTACATGGAAGTCCCCCTTTCTTGTACCGTTCGCACCGTTATACAGTCCGGTCCCATTAAAGCAAACAACATTTCCACCGCATGAATTCCGTACCAATACAGATCCTTGTGCGACGGATCCGTGACAGCGGGACTATAGACATCAGCTCCAACAACTTTACTTTTATCAAGCTCCTGCAGGCCAACAATGTAACGTAATGAACTGGAGGAAAAAACAGGGCAACCGCACTTCCGGGCTGCTTCAAATATTTTTAGGGCATCGGTATACGAATTGGCTATAGGCTTATCGATAAACAAGGGTTTTCGAGCTCCGAGGACCTCAAGAGCCTGTTGTAAATGCAGGTTTCCATCATTCGTCTCCAAAAATACATAATCCACTTGTTTGAGTAACTGAGCAATACTGGAAACAACTGAGACGCCATATTGCTGAATTTCGGTCGTGATCTTGGGAATACGCTCCGCGCTAAGCGCGATTGTTTTACTGCCATAAGGATAAGCCGCAACAACCGAAAATTGCCCATATAAACTATTGGCACTGGCCGTATTGATCGCTTTTGTAAAAGCAATGGAATGCGTACTGTCCAAACCGATAATACCGATTTTTTTCTTCTTCGTCTTTGGTAACAGCAGGTTGAGTCTTTCCTCCGAAAAATCCGCTCTTGTGTGAAAAGAAAGCCCCAACGGCAATAATGAAAGTAAGAAATGCTTTCTATCCATTGGACTCATTCAACAAGGAAACAGCACTATTCACCAAAGCCGAAATCGCCGTCTTAAATGCTTTTTCATCAAGATTGAACTGTGGATTGTGAAGCCCATATTGGGTATTGATGCTGTCATTATTCGTGCCCACCAACATAAATAAAGCGGGGTACCGGTATGAATAATAAGCAAAATCTTCTGCTGCCATCCAGATTTCCAAATCTTGCACGACTTCATTTCCCATGCTTCTTTGTAGGATATTTTTTACTTGCTGGGTCAATTTGGGATCATTGTTCAATGCAGGATAACCATGCCGCACTTCCACATTTACTGTCGCTCCCAAGGCCTCGGGCAATGTCCGTGCAATTGTTGCAACGGTCTCCAACGCCTCCTTGCGCCAGGTTTCATTCATCGTACGAAAGGTACCAGCCAACTTCACCTCCTCGGGAATGACATTCGCCGCACCATCGCCGATAAAACGGCCAAAAGTCAATACAGATGGGATATCAGGGTTTGCCTTACGACTGACCAGCTGCTGTAAAGTGGTCAGCAACTGAGCGGCAATCATAATTGGGTCAACGGCACGATGTGGCTCGGCCGCATGACCGCCACGTCCTTTAATGGTAAAATAAAACTCATCGCTTGAAGCCATAAAGCGCCCCGGGCGTAAGCCTATTTTCCCTAAAGGTACACGTGGACTGACGTGCAAACCCAAAACAGCTTTAATCTTTCCACCGAAAGACTCCAAGATACCAGACTGCAAGATCTGGATCGCACCTCCGGGAATCTTTTCTTCCGCAGGCTGAAACAAGAGCACAATTTTTCCTGAAAACTCGGTTTTATATCCCTTTAAAACAGTGGCGACACCCAATAGATTTGCCGTATGAAAATCGTGACCACAAGCGTGCATAACACCTTCATTTGTGGACTTGTATAGCACATCATTCTGCTCGTGAATAGGTAATGCATCAATATCAGCCCTCAAAACCACGATATCGTCACTTAAGGACTTTTCGCCCTCAAGCACGGCAACCACACCTGTATTGGCAACAACTTTAAACGGAATATCGAGCCGGGTCAACTTCTCCCGGATATATGCACTCGTCTCATATTCCTGAAAAGACAGCTCAGGGTGCTGATGGATATGCCGGCGGATCGCAACAATCTCCGGGAAAATAGCTTCAATTTCAGCGTCTAATTCTTTCAACATAGCATTCTTCATCGATGTATTGGTAAAAAGATATTTCAATTACGATACTTTCATAAGGAATCGTCCAACAAGTTAAGTTAAAAATAGCGCACATAAAAATACAGCACCATCACTGTAATAATGATCCACCAGAGGGTTGGATTCCGAAAGCCACGGTAAGAAGCTCGATCCCCTTCGGGCATCTGAAACGAATCGCGTGTCAATATCAGGTTTTTCAAACGCGCTTCCGGAACGGCCGGTGTACATAAACTGACCAGTACACAGGCGATCATGCAGGTCCAGAACACAATACCGGTTCTGTTAAAAAATGGCATGTCAGGAAGTAAATACTCCAAGAGCAACGAAAGTGGAATGGTCAATAAGCCAGCCGTTAATGCGCCCTGTGCCGTAGTCCGCTTCCAAAAGACCCCCATCAGAAACATGGTAGCTATACCCGGTGTAAATAAACCATACAGATTCATCAGGTAGAGAAATACAGGTTTGTCGGAATAACTAATCAATACGACAGCACTCATAATACCAAGTACAATGATGACGACTCCTGCACGTTTACCAAAACGGATCGCTTGATCATCAGTGGCGTTCTTATTGATGTATTGGCTGTAAATATCTACTGTGAGTATAGTTGTACAGGAATTTATAGCGCCTGAAATATGGGACATAATCGCAGAGATGAGACCAGCCATGACCAGACCGATCAGCCCTTTAGGCAACAGTGTTTCCACGAGCGTTGCAAATAACAGATCCGGCTGATCCAAATGCGGTAAAAATTTGGGTGCTACCAAAGCGGGGACGGTTATGATCAGCGGCACCAGAAATTTGAGGTAATCACCGAAAATAACCCCCATACGGCCATGCCATTCATTTTTTGCTGCCAATACACGCTGAACAATAAATTGATTGGTCGCACAGTAGAATACGCTGATACAAAGCAAACCGCCTAGATACATTGTCCAGGGAAAGTCGGGATCAGACGCCGGATAGAACATCTTCCAGTCTTTGGATGATTCCACGACGGACTGAAATCCGCCCGCCGCATTAATGGTAGCGAAAGTCAGGACGATACCGCCGAGCACCAGGATAACTAGCTGTACCATTTCGGTCCAGATAACGGCTTTCAGCCCTCCTAATACGGTATACAAGCCCGTCAAAATCGCCATCCCAAAAATACTATACAAAATGGGAATACCAAATAAAGCATGTAAGGAGAGTCCGCCCAGATAGAGCACCGCACCGATCTCCACAAATACATAGGTAAATAAAATCAAGATTGCATAGAGTACCCGTGTGGCATTTCCATATCTTTTTTCAAGATATTCTGGAATTGTATAAAAACCATTGCGGATGTAGAAAGGCAGAAATATCCAAAGCAGCGCATTAAAACCGATCAATATGGCACCCCATTCCAAAGTGATGGCCACAAACCCTCGGCTATAGGCCGCTCCCATGGCGCCGACAAGATGATGGCTACTGATATTTGCGGCAATAATACTCCCTCCGATCATCCACCAGGGCAACTTATCACCAGCCAAAAAATAGTCCCGTTTGGACGAAGAACTTTTTTTCGAAGCATATAATCCCAATACGACGATACCGACTATGTATACCGCAAAAATAATGACATCAATCCAATCTAGTTTCATCGGTCAGTAATGTTTGAATTCCTAATTTCGTTTGTTCAATAAGTATCTCGAGGCTACCCCGTTCGTAAGGACTCTGCCATACGGCATAGATATCTTTATCATAGAGCTGCGCTGGCGCGAGGTAGCCCACATAACCATTGGCGATATTGATAAAGACAATGGTATGATTGGGAAATTCGGCCCGTATAATTGACTGGTAACAAGAGTATGCTTCATTGGCCTGAGCCACCAAAATCGCGTCCCCCATTTTCCAGAGCCATACCGGAATGTTTGCTTCGCGCTGATCGGCAATGGTTTTGCGGGTATTGTATTTTCGCCAAAGGCGGTCTTTTATAACCCGATCCGAACAGCTTTCGTACTCCTCGAAAATAGACTCAAGGCTCGGTAAGTTTTTGTAGGGTACTTGAACCGTATGCACAAGTTGCTTAAATTCAGTCGATAGCACCTGTTTTTGAAAACTCCAACAAGCTAAAGGTGCTCCCGAAATTAACGCTTTGTCAAACGCCCAACGCTGAGCTGCATGATCCTCCTGAGCCAACGTTGCAAGCACCGCATAGCCCAACTGTCGACCATTGGCTTCGACCAAAGCAGGATCTTTGACATATTGACGCTTGGGAGCCAGATCACCTGATGCGCCCTGTAGGAACAAACAGGGAACTTTCACGACCGCTTCCACCGTATGCCGCATTTCACCTATAAAATCCGGAGAAAGCAGTTCATTTTCGTGGGCAAAGCTCGTCGGATGACAGGCATAATTGCAGATCAACGCTTTCAATTTTTCGGTGTTATCGTATACACGTCCGAGCAATAAGGTATGATCAGCTTCTTTTATAGGATTAAACCCGATGAGGTATTCGCCATTAAGTTCCAGATCCCGATTACAGGCCAGATCACATACCCCATAACTCCAATGTAAACTTCCTTCGAACAATTCATCCTTTGCCCGCTGGATACAGCTGATCGCCTGCGCTTTTAAGAATTCCAGATACGGTGGAATCAACTCACCTCCGGGTTGATGTATATCCGTAGAACAGATACTGGGGCCAGCATGCGTATGTGAAAGTGTAAAGACCAGCTGTGATGCTGTCAGATTGAAATGATCAAGCAATGCAAAACGCAATGTCCGTTCGTCTTCCGCATTTTTCCACCAGCCCAGATCGGCTGTCAATATAATGGCAGGTGGAGAATCAATAGGCGCCATATAGAGACAATGCATCAGCAAGGGTTGGTGCACACCAACAGCCCGATCAGCAGTAGCAGCCCCCCAATTGCGTGAGTAGATCCCTAAGGTAGGTGTAATATCGCATTGGGCAAGTCCAATTTTGGCCTGTAAACCACCTGTTGTTTCTTTTCTTGGATCCTTTTGTTCCATGATCTAAGGTCTAATTAATGAGAGTCCCCCATCCAGTACGATACTTGTCCCCGTCATCTGTCTACAATTGTCGGAGCATATCCAAAGTACCTGTTTGGCGATTTCCTCCGCTTCGAGGATATCCCCCAGCGGCACTACCGCGGCAGCCTTTTTTTGAAGCGCGGCATCCTTGGACCAAACCACTTTACTCAACCCCGCGTTGACATAACCGGGTGCAATTTCGTTGACACGGATTCCATCAACAGCATATTCGAGCGCCATGGCTTGACAAAGCATCCGTAAGCCAGCTTTGGAAACACTGTATGCGGGCAGGTTCTGATGCACGGCATGCCCTGCCCAACTACCCAAAAAGACAATATTCCCGCGAACACCAGTAGCAACAAATGATTTCGCACAGGCGTTGGCCAGAAAAAAAGCACCGTCCAGATTGACCGCCATTTCATTTTTCCATGCCGCATTGCTGAGCTCCCGAAAATTTTGAATCGTGACACAGGCCGCATTGGCAATACAGATCGCTATTGTTCCGAGCTCCCGCTGTATACGATCAACCCAAGCCTCTACCTGATCAGCATCTGAGACATCAACCTGATCGTAAAATAAGTTGGCCTGAGATTCATCGAGCAAAGGCCAGCGTTCTTTCGCGAGCGCTGGCACAAAACGATCCGCAATACAGACAATTGCCTCAGCCGTCAGGAAAGCCTCGGCTATTGCCCTGCCAATATCACCAAGTCCACCACTGATCAAAACTACTTTGTTTTTATATTCTGCTCTCATATCTACTTAAAATCTACCAGTCACCAACACTGCCATCTTTGTAAAATGTACGCTGTAAAATTTCCTGTTGGAACGGGTGTTTTTTCACTTCTTCTTCATTGATTTCAATCCCCAAACCGGCGCGTGTATTCGGGAGGACAATGCGGCCTTTTTCTTGCACCGTAAATCCTTCACTGACGACATCTTGCCGCCATTCAACATCTTTGTGAACACTTTCACAGATAATGTACGAAGGTGTTGCGAAGCCCAACTCGATAGAGGCAGCTGTGCTCACAGGTCCCTGTGGATTATGCGGCGCCATGGATACGCGATAAGCATCCGCCAAAGCAGCTATTTTGCGGGCTTCAGATAATCCACCGCAATGTGTAATATCAGGCTGAATAACACTTACCGCACGTTTTTCAAGCATCTCTCGAAAAGCATGCACACCGATCAGGCGTTCGCCGGAAGCGATAGGTGTCGCTACTGCCCGTTGGATCAGGGCAATATCCTCCATGGTTTCGGGCCAGCATGGCTCCTCAAAAAAGTACAGACCATAAGGTTCCAGCGCTTTTGCAAATTGCATTCCCATGCGTGGACTAGGACGTGCATGACAATCTACCATAATATCGATATCATCACCTACGGCATCGCGCATTGCCTTTACACAGGCTTCAGCATATTTAATCGGGCGAAGCCCTTCCAAGGGCATCGTTTCCGGAACAGCCATGGATTTAAAAGCCGTAAAACCTTCATCAACAGCTTTCAAGGCAAGATCGCCAAACCGTTTAGCGTCATCCGGTGCTGTTTCGTAAAAATCTTCCATTCGGCCACCCCCCAAATGACAATATAGGCGGATATAATCCCGTACACGGCCACCCCACAATTCATGACAGGGCACGTTATGAATTTTACCTAAAATATCCCATAGGGCGATATCAATACCACTGATCGCCGTTCCGCGGACAATTCCGTTCCCATGCCAAAAATGCTGGCGGTACATCATCTGCCACAAATATTCAATGCGGCGTGGATCCTCGCCAACCAACAGCTGAGAAATATCTTTAATTGCACCAACGACACTTTGTGTATGCCACTCCAACGTCGCCTCACCCCAGCCCCAAAGTCCGGGCTGATCGGTTACAACTTTAACAAAAATCCAATTTCGCATGCGCGCATGGCATACAAAGGTTTCGATAGCGGTTATTTTCATAGTCAGGGTTACAAAGTTTTTATTACACGTGCTGTCGCTTCTAAGGTCCGGTCGATATCATCTTCCGTATGCGCAAAGGAAATGCTTCCCTGCTTAATTGCAGCTGGGAAATTAAAGATTCCTTCTTTTATGAGATTTTTGCGGTAGCGGATATCCAATTCGAAATCATGATTATCCAGAATATCGTGAAAATTAAGCGGCGCATGATCCATAAAGTAAGTACAGAAGGCCGAGCCTTGACGAGCGACAAAAAATGGTATGCCTAATTTAGGAAATATTTCCTGATATCCCTGTTCCAAACGTGCGCCCAAACGTTCAACATGCTTATAGACTTGGTGTTCAGGACTAGAAAGTTTCTTCAATGTTGCAATTGCCGCAGCCGTAGTCAACGGAAAAGCATTGAATGTTCCCGCAATCATGACCCGCTTGGCTTTATCTGGATCAACAAAATAATCCATATACTTTTTCTTTCCCGCTATTACGCCCAAAGGATAACCATTCGCTACCGCCTTTCCAAAGGTGGAAAGATCTGGCTGAACACCACAAATGGATTGATAACCACCTAAAGCATGTCTAAATCCGGTCTTTACCTCATCAAAGATCAACAAGAACCCCTGCTCATCTGCAAGCTTACGAAGTCCTTCCAAGTATCCCGGTTGCGGCTTAACGATACCGACATTCTGTAAAATAGGTTCCAATAAAATACAGGCTACCGAATACTTCTGAAGCACATAGCGAACACTATCCAGATCATTGTAATTGATGACATGTACCAGATCACTATGGTTTTTGGGAACCCCGGCACTCAGTGAGTCAAATGGGTATTCACCGGGACTTTGATAAGATCCGATATCAGCTTTTTGACTGATTACATTGCAGGCCACATCATTATGCCAACCATTGTATCCGCCCTGCATGACGATGATATGATCGCGTCCCGTTACCGCACGGGCGATCCGGATCGCATGATAAGTGGCCTCGGATCCCGTTGTCGTGATCTGCACGCTCTCGGCATTGGGCACCGATGCACAAAACAGTTCCGCAAACTCCCCTTCCAATAAAGTGGGCCCTGCTCCCATCAGCACCTGTTGTTCCTGAAGCGTCTTCAATACCGCAGCGTTGACATCTGGATCATTATGACCAAGAAAGGAAGCGGCAAATCCAGCCTGATAATCGATATAACTATTTCCGTCGATATCCTCCACATGGCTACCATTTCCCTTAACGAAGCAGATATTGGGATCCGACTTTCTGTTCAACGATACCACACCTCCTGGTATCCATTTTGCATTCTCGCGCAGTATTGCGGCTGATCTTTCGTTTTCTTGCATGCTTATTAAAAGTTTTGCTTTTATTATTTTTATAATTGGGGTGACTGCTTCGTATCTAATCCGTGATACAGCAATCTTGTATTTAAATACACACTGTTTTATGTATACCAAATTACAATATTTTTGTATACATTTAAAATAAATTTTAAAATAATTCAGATGAACATACTTATTGACGACCTACATTTTCCAGAAGGCCCCGCCTTTGATCATCAAGGCAATATATGGCTGGTAGAAAAAAATGCCGGCAACCTGATCCGCTACCGGGACAACAAGTACGATCGCATACAGGTTGACGGGCATCCCAACGGAATTGCTGTTGCGCCAGACGGAACAATCTGGTTCTGCGATGCTTTACAAAACAGCATTCGTAGGTACAATCCCACCGACAACAGCTGCGATACAATCCTGAATAAGCTGGACAACAAAGTATTAAAAATGCCCAATGACTTATGTTTTGACAGCAAAGGAAACCTGTTATTTACCTGTCCGGGAAGCGAATTGGCAGATGGAACGGGCTATATCTGCTGCCTACGAACCAATGGTATAGCGCATGCCGTCCATCAGAACATGTACTACCCGAACGGACTAGCCTTTGCCCCCAACAGCAGCAAATTATATATTGCTGAAACAGGCAGTAAATGGATCTGGAAAATGAACTGGAATGCCTTATCATGCCAAATGGATTCCATTGAAAAATTTGCACTTGCAGGTGGACAGATCGGACCCGATGGGATCGCATTTGATGAGGAAGGCAATTTATTTGTTGCCATATATGGCTCATCGCATATCTTAGTGCTGGATCAAAGCGGTACAGCCACTAAAAAAATTCAAACATCAGGAAAAAACCCAACCAATTGTGCACTAGACCCATCGGGAGCGATAGGATTGATTATTACAGAAGCAGAAAAGGGTCAATTGCTTCAATTGAGTCACACTAAAAAGGGGATACTATAGTCTATATCCCCTTCTATTTCGTATATTCCGGCAGAACTTTACACAAGCTCCAAAGCCTCTTGCTCGCCTCGATCGAGGTGATGCACCAAAGTCTCATAAGCCTTGTTCCAATCATTCGCTTTTAATGCATCCACAATCGCACGATGCTCTTGCTCGGTATCCAGGTAATCCTCCATCTGCCCAAGAATAGCACCCAATTTCATGTGAAATAAAGGAATATTGCTATTTTTATAAATCGCAATTAGCCTGGAATTGCAAGTACCCTCGATAATACGTTCATGAAAGCGCACATCGGCCTCACAGGCTCCACCATAATACCCTTTGCTGACCATATCCGAAAAGTCATTGCAGATCAATTCCAAATCATCAATCAGTTCTTTATTCTTTTTTGAAAATAAAATCTTTAAAGCACCGACTTCAAGCAATTCACGCAGTTCACGGATATCCCGCACATCCTCGACGGTCATCTTTTTCACAAAGCAACCTCCTTTTTCACCAAATTCCACCAGACTCTCTCCCGCCAAACGCATAAAGGCTTCGCGAACAGCCACTCTGCTTACAGCCAGCTTATCGGCCCAGGCACTTTCGACCAACCGCGCCCCACCAGCGAGCTGGCTTGATAAAATCTTCTTGCGGACTTCCAAATAAACCTTATTGGCAAGCGAATCCTCTTTCATATTGTATACAATTTTCTACAAAAATAAGAATACAAAATCATTTAAAAAATTTAAACAATATATTCCTTTACTAAAACGCCCCTTCACGGGCACCATACTGTCTCCCCGGTGACAAATAGAATAGTTCTGCCTTAGATTTCCAACTGGTCGTATGATTCCCTTTGAGGATATTTATATTAAAGCTACTATTTTTCGATGGATTTTTCACATTCCAGAAACCATCTTTCAAGCCCACGACAATCACTTCGTATTCCTGATCCGCAGGAACAGCGATTTCAACCGCCTTATCGAGATACCAATCGGGTTTCGCAATAACGAGCACACGATCTGCAATCCGAATCAGGTAATAGTCTTCCTTTTCCTCGTAATTCACCGGTAATTTTGCTTCGGCACTTTCCGCCATTTGAAAAACCGTCGCGTAACTCACCTGCGTACTTTTAGCTTTTGGGCTAACCAAAACCCGCGCACCCCTCGCCTCAGGCCAGGGCGATTTCACCTGATACAGGTCCCCAAATACAAAAGCCGTGGAATCACCGGCATAAACTCTCACTTCCCGATCGACCACCGCAGGCTTAAACATATCGACATAGGTCGTCCCGCCCACATTCTTAAACTGACTATTCAAAACAAACCCTGCTTCATTAACGACCGGTTTATTCAGCGTATTTATTTGCCAGTAGGGCTGAAATTCGCTATTATTGGTTTTCAATTCATCCAATAACACAATAGCAGCAGGCACATCTTTCCGTTTCAGATTCAAAAACAGAAAACTCTTTGCGTACGACTTTACTTTAGACGAATAGGCAGCAGTAAGGTCCACATTAAAATAACTGTAAGCAGGTTGGATAGGATCCGCACCAAACGCCGAAGCCCTGATTTCTCCGGTATGGTACCAGGAGTCACCGAGCACCTCCGCTACGGTACGCGGAAAGCGCTGACTAAAGCGTGTCCCACCATCATTAGTTTTGGTCCGGAATAAGAGCGGTTCGGCTGGATCGCGAACCAACAGCATACTGTGCGCCGCAGAGCGCTTATTAAAATTAAAGTCATAAGGTGATCCATAAGAAAGATATAAACCCAGATCCCCCACCTGAATACCGTGATGATAAATCTGCAAGGCACCGGCATCCGCATGTTGATGGTTTCCAAAATGATAACCACCACCTTTTATCTCCGCAACGACCTCCTTACTTGTTTTCTCTTCGCTCCATCCCGTCCGGGCGACCATAGACCCCAAAACAGCCCCAAAATCTTTGGTCAATGGCAGCTTTGAGCGATCGAAATCCGCTTTAAGCTTCGGATCATTTAACAACAGAAACAGCACCGGATTGTCAGGCAAACCACCCTGTTTCAAAAATTCAGCCTTGATCATTGCATTTCCCGAATAGGCATAACAGAGCAACATTGTTTGGGGGTTCTTCCAATAAAAATCATCACTGGAATTATACTTCACATTAAACATATCGCCATCACGCAGCATTTTCCCGTCGGGCGTACGCATGTACAACCAATAATAGGGCATATTCTTGATGTTATCATCAAATACGGGATAACCCAACATACGGTAATACAACCAGGCAGCATGCATTTCCCAGCCAAAGCGATAACCACCATAATCAACCCCCTGGTTGTGCCGTGGGGACTGATATTCGAACTTACGCATCGGCACAAGCTGCTCCAGAACACTATAAGCAACATATTTATAGGGCTCAGGATCTTCATCATATACGGCCAAACTCCAGGACAGCATATCCCGGCAGATCTGCGCTTCGTTACCATGGCCGTTAATAATACTTTCCAGTCCGTAAAATGGCGGCCAGCCCACCTCCATATCCATGACCAATCGCTTAAAATCCTTCCGCATCTGACTTTTAACACCGGCATCCATCAGTGGATAACACCAATCATAGACCAGTGCCCCTGTATAGATCGCACGCCCCAATTCGCGGGTAATATCACCGTGTGTTACATTCCCAAATTCCAGAACTGACAAATAACGCGAGACCAGATCCACAGCTTCCCTGCCAACTCGTTCATCCTGCGTCATAAGGTAGTAAAAAGCTTTCTGCTCAATGATGTGCTCTAGCCCTTCATTGTAAAATATTTCCTGATGTTCATTGGTCGGAAAGGTATAGGGAGCCAAAGCCGAGACTTTCACTTTATTCCATGCCGGACCATTCTCTTCAGATAAAAGCCGCGCCCTGACAACAGGCAAGCTTTCTTTATTCACCCACAACCTTGGCCTTTCTTGCGGCGGCGTAATTTTAGGCTGATAATGTACAGCCTCTAAAGGTGCCACAGGCGGAACATAGGGCCTGATGCGTAAGCCCTGCAACATTAAATTTGCAGGCAGCCAGATTTTTAATTTTTCCGTTGTATTCAGGAGCTCAAATTTTCCAAGCTCCTGATGCCCACCTTTCAGTTTATCATACACGATACGTTTTGTCACCCGCTGTCTACCCAACTGAAAATAGGCGACTTTTGTCAGTAAGCCCGTTTCATCCTCCTGTTTTAACCGCTCCAGATCCCGGGGCCGGGCATCTGACTCCAGCACATACCACCCTGCCTGCGGCACCTTAACCGCAACTTCAATATCTGCCAAACGATCAGGGTAACCTGAAACGGGAACGGTTTTCAACACCAGCCCCCGCTCACCTTTTCCTTTTGGTTTTTCATAAACGACGGTCTTTTTATTTAAGTCACCCCGACTCAAATCAACTAGAATCTCTTTTTGCTGCGCATGGGAGGCCGACGTTGACACCAACACCAAAAACAACGAAAAATATATTTTCATCCAACTCATTACCAATGATACAATATAACTATTTAGCCAACAGGTGGAAGTATTTTTACTCCCAACCTGGATTTTGTGTCAAATTTGGATTCACATCCCTTTCTGCCTGCGGAATAGGCCACAGATAATAATGGTCCGGGAACCCCCGCTGTCTGATCTGCGTCCCGTTAAAATCTGTCATCCAAACTTTATCCACGACATCTTTTGCGATTTTCCATCGTCGAATATCCGAATACCGCTGCCCTTCACCGGCCAGCTCTACCATACGTTCGTGACGTATCTTCTCACGCATCAGTTCCTTACTCAAGCCAGAAGGCAGATCAGGCATTTTAACTCTTTTACGAACCCCATTCACTGCATCATAGACCGTTTGATCAGGCGCACCCAGGGTTTCATTCTTTGCTTCAGCATACATCAAAAGCACATCCGCCAGGCGAATCAACGGAAAGTTTTGCGGCATATTATCCTGAAGCGTATAAACAGAACCTGTCTCCACAAATTTGCGCCATGCATAGCTACCATTTGTCCACACGGGCACATAGGCATTCGGGTCGGTGCTCGCTACTGGAAACTTGTAGAGATAAGTCACGCCACCTCTCCCCACAAAAGTTGACCATGGCACAACAATGGACTGCTGCAAGCGCGGATCGCGTTTTTCAAATAGCTTACGCACTGAAGCCTCGTCTTTCCAATCCTCCGCACTATTGGGGTTAAAAGGCTGCCCTTTTGCATTGGTATAATTCGCAAAATTAAAAGCCGTTCCATCTTCCATATCAAAAGCATTGACAAGCTGAGGTGTGGGTCTTGTCCTTTGGGACCCTGTCGTCGCACCTCGGGCATTACCGTAATTACGGTCGGTCGCTATACCATGCCCCTGCTCAGCAATATATTGCACATCAAAGATCACTTCACTATTGTTATTGCCGGCAACCCGAAACAAAGTATGGAAATCAGCAAGCAACTTGCGGTCACTTTTATCCATCAGCTCCTTAAAATCAGCAGCAGCTTTTGCATATTCCTTCGCCCAAAGATGTGCTTTGCCCCGCATGGCGAGGGCAGCCCATTTGGTCACACGCCCCTTATTTGAAGCATCATAAGTATCCGGCAATGTCTCATAAGCCTCGGTCATGTCTTTAACAATAAACTCGTACACCTCTTTCTCTGTATTCCGGGGCTCATAAGATTCATCCACATTAATAGGAGTTTCATACAAAGGAACTCCACCGAAATAATCCCATAATTTAAAATAAAAATACCCCCGGAAAAACTTAGCTTCGCCAATACTCCGTTTTTTTATAGCGTCACTCATTGCGATAGCAGGAATATTCTTCAGGGCCGTATTTGCACGATACACTCCTTTAAAAAATATTCCCCAGGAGGTGAGGTAAAAACCTGCGTTGGCAGGAAAAACACCCGTTGTCAATCCTGTTGCGAAAGACTGATAGGATATATCGGTAAAATCATCCATCATCCCATAAATCACGATACTATTAGTAAATTCCCTATTGGCATGGTAAAGGGTATTCACCTCCATGACAGCATCTTGCTCAGACTTCCAAAAACTCTCCTCCGAAAGACCGACCAGTGAGTTTCGGTCCAAAAAATCACTACAAGAACTTAGTAGCGCCAATGCAAATGATGCAATTATTATTTTGTTAAATTTCTTAATCATGGCTTTTCGTCTTAAAATGTTACATTTAAACCAACTACCCATTGTTTCATTAAGGGATAAGAGACACTGGCGTTCTCCGGATTATAACCTTTGAACTTTGTGAATGTAAAGTAATTCTCCAGATTAGCGAATACACGTAACCTATCCACTTTAAATTTTGCCGAAGCCTCTTTTGGCAAAGCATAGCCCAGCTGTAGCGATTTTATTCTCAAAAACGAGGTATTATGCAGCCAGTAGTCACTGTATACGGTATTTAAAGCACTGCCCGAAGTACGCAGTCGCGGATATTCGGTAGAATGGTTTTCAGCTGTCCAGCGGTTTAATATTTCCGCATTCTGCAAGAAACCTTCATTGATGTTGAAGGTATTAAAACCATCGTTACCCCAATATTGCTTCACACCACTAACACCTTGTGCCACGACGTTCAGATCAAACCCCTTAAAACCTGCATTCAGACTCAATCCGTAGGTAACTTTAGGCAATCCCGAATAATTCTTGACAACCCTATCCTCCTCATTGAACACCTTGTCGCCGTTCACGTCTTTGTACAACATATCCCCCGGTTTAGGTTCTCCGCCCACATATGTCCCAAAAGTATAACCATCAGTCTTCAATTGATCAATTTCACTTTGGTCCTGTATAATTCGATCAAATTCAAGCATATAAAAACTATTGAAAGGCTTTCCTTCCATCGTAATATAACTTTCATTGATTGATCTATTGCCGTTGAACTTAATCACTTTATTATTCAGGAAGGACAGGTTACCATTCAGACCGTAGGACCAATCTGCACCTATTTTCCCAAAATATCCAAGCTGAAGATCAACCCCTCTGTTACGCATCTCGGCAATATTCTGCCAGGGTGGCGAGAAATTACCCATAACCATCGGAATAGGGATCTTTGTCAGGATATCCGAGGTGTTACGATCAAAATATTCCGCGCTAAAAGTCAACCTATTATTTAACAAAGCAAGATCCAAACCGACATTAGCGATCGTTGTCGTTTCCCACTTAATTTTACTGTTCGCAATTTCCTTTGGCGCCACCCCTTGCTTCAGCTGACCACCAAATGGATACAAATAGGAACCGTACACGACTTGATAAGTATAATCGCCGATTCTATTATTCCCCAGCTTACCCCATGAACCACGAATTTTAATTTCATCAAATACAGCTTTCAAAGGTTGCGCAAACTCCTCTTCCGTTACACGCCAGCCCGCTGAAAAGGATGGGAAGAACCCCCATCTATTCTCCTTTGCAAACCGGGAAGAACCGTCATAGCGTGCATTTGCTTCAAATAGATATTTTCCTTTAAAATCATAATTCAAACGGCCAAAATAAGACTGAAGGGCATCGTCTGTTCCGGAACCATTGATCGCTTCAAGGTTTGCCCCCGCATCCAGAATATAGATCGCATCATCCCCCAATATATCATTCTTTTTTGCATCAAATTTGTCCATACGGTTATACTGCTGATCAAAACCCAGCAATACCGCCAAATGATGATTCTCCGCAATTGTTTCACGGTACCGCAACAGGGTATTCAGCACCGTTGTATAATTACGGATGCTACCATTGAACAAACTACTTACGCTTGGCTTTTTTTGATATTCCAATCCGGTCTGTAAGTTCCACAAGGAGTAAGGCCGCACATATTCCCAATTCCGGTTATTATTGTAATTAAAACCAAAACTACTCTCCCACTCCAGATTTTCCATGAAATTCACTATACTAAAAAACTTAAGCCCAAGCTTTTGCCTTTCGTAGTCACCCCGAATATTATCTACATAAGCTCTTGGATTAGACCCCTGAGGCAGCCCCGGAAACATCTCCCCTCCATAACGGCCGTCCTCATACTGTGGCACGACCCCCGGTGTCGTATTACGGATCGCTCCAAAAAAGCTATTCACATCCAGAGGCTGCCGGTTTGACCAGGTACCAAAAACATTTCCGCCCAAGGTCAAGATATTCTTGATCTTTGTATCGGCATTGATCCGAAAATCATATTTTTTGAAACCGGAATTATCCACCACCCCCTTGTTATCCAGAAAACCCAAGGACATGGCAAAATTTCCTTTTTTTCCGCCGCCACGAACAGACAGCGTATGTTCGGTTAACGGCGCGGTATTCAGCATTTCCTTGTACCAATCTGTATTTGGATACAGCGGATTACCGGCCGCCGACTCCTTTCTCCAGGTATCAATTAATTCAGCACCATATTTTTCCCGCCCTTCCGACTCGTTAACAAGCTCCATATGGGTTGCCATATCAGTTATAAAATCGATATTTTTAGCCACTTGCTGACGCCCGAAGTACCCATTATAGGTTACAGTAAAATCTTCTCCCTTCCCGCGCTTGGTAGTTACCAATATAACGCCATTCGCAGCCCGGGAACCATATATTGCAGCCGATGATGCGTCCTTCAACACGGATATGCTTTCCACATCATTGGGATTAACATCATTCAATGCACCGGGCACCCCGTCAATGACAACCAAAGGGGAAGCATCATTCATTGTCCCCTTACCACGAATCAACAGATCAAATCCTTCTGCACCGGGACTACCGGAGGTCTGCGCAATATTAAGTCCAGATGCCTTACCGACCAAAGCGGATGCCAAATTCATGTTTGGTCGGCTCACCGTTGACTCATCAAACCTAACACTGGAAATAGAACCCGTCAGTGTCTCTTTCTTCTGCTTACCATAACCAACTACAACGACTTCATCAAGCGTACTTTCATTCGTTTCAAGCACCAAAGCCTGCACATCCCTTGCCGAAGCCTCCTTTGGACTAAAACCGATCAGGCGAAACTGAATCTGATCCGAAGAAGACCCATTCAATTTGAACCGCCCCTCCTGATCTGTCACCGTGACGGATGAATTTTTAAGATTGCGCACCTCCACTCCAGCCAGTGGCTGACCTTTCGCATCGAGCACCTGCCCAACGATCTGCTGTTGAAAATTTGCTGCGCTCCCTGCCGAATTAAGAACGCGTTGAATAGGAATCTTTTCCAGATAGGGAAAAGAGGGAACAGAGGCAAACGCACCCATTGAAATAAAAGGCAGTCCAACCAAAAGACAGTTCCTGTTTATCACATCCCGTATTTTAATCTGTTTTAGTATCATGAATACTCAGGTTAAAGTGGTTAAATAAATGATTTATAAGCTCTTCAGTTTATTGGTATTTTAAAGAAGCGGCATTTCGTTTTATAATTTACAATGACTTCGCTCCTATACTTTATCATAGTGAATACAATAATATATATTTTTTGTATACAATTCAATATTTTTTTTACTTTTTTACAAAACTGCATACGTAATAAATACAGATCAACCTAATAAAACCATCTACAGAATTAATTGATGAGAACACTAAATCGAATTTAGCAATGCGTATTTAATAAATTTGTATACAAATTACATTATTTTTTGTATATTTATTTTTAATAAACTAATTTTGACATAACCAGATAAATTAAAAAAGTAACCATTGACCGACAATGAAACAACAAATAAACTATGTTTGGTTATTGCCATTGATGTTCTTCTTGTCTTCCTGCTCTACAAGGGACGAAAAGGAGACAGTGATAATCAATAGCATCCAATTGGAGAACAGCATACTTTCTTTATCCAAAGAGGCCACTGGCCTACAAGTTCCATGGGACTTACAATACGATCATGTAAACCGGGCTATTTTATTTTCGGAAATTGGCGGAAGTATCCGAAGGCTGGATATACAAACAAAAAAGGTCAGTTTAGTCGACAGCCTAAAAGACGTCTACCATCAGCGTACGCTCGGCTTGTTAGGTATGTCCCTGTATCAGCCTGAACACGAGCAGGCCTACCTCTATCTGTCGTATACCAGTAAAAGAGACAGCCTTATTTTTTCAAATTTATACCGCTACGATTATAGTGCCGATGGCAGACTGTCCAACCCAAAGCTCCTGTTGCAGATACCCGGCAATACCGGACACAATGGTTCGCGCGTCATTGTATCTTCTGACAAGAAAGTGTATTGGGCGACAGGCGATGCGGCAAGTGATACCTTTGCCCAGGATAGCAGTTCGTTAAATGGAAAGATCTTACGGTTAAACTTGGATGGTACGATTCCTTCGGATAATCCGATAGCAAACAGTTGTGTTTATGCCTGGGGTTTCCGTAATATGCAGGGGCTTACCCATAACGGCAAAGGAACAATCTACACCTCCGAACATGGGGATGCCATTGAAGATGAGATTAATCTTATCCAGCCCCTTAAAAATTATGGCTGGCCGCAAATTGAAGGTATGATTGATACCGAAAAGGAAAAAGCTATAGCCAAGCTAAGCCCTCGAACTGAACCGATAAAATCGTGGACACCAGTGGTTGCCCCCTCCGGAATGGCTTATTATGGTGCCGCAACCATCCCTGAATGGCAGAACAGCTTGATTTTAGCAACGCTAAAAAACCAGTCCTTACGGATTCTGAAATTATCAGCCGATGGCAAAAAGATAACCGATGAAAAAGTTTTATTTAAAGATCAGCTTGGCCGCTTGCGCTCGGTATTGGTTTTACCCAACGGCGATATCTATTTCTGTTCGAGCAACCGTGACTGGAATCCGCAAAAAGGATTTCCGAAGCCAGATGACGATGTTATTTATCGGCTTCGGCTTTCAGACAACGCGGCCGCTCCCATCCTTAAGCCACAAACGGCCAACAGTATCGCGCCGACCGTAAAAAACGGACAAACATTATACGATTCTTACTGCGCTTCCTGTCACAAATCTGATGGTAAGGGACTGGCAAATACATTTCCGCCATTAACACAGTCAACCACGGTCATTGGTGAGCCCAAAACACTATTAAAGCTGCTTTTACATGGACTGAGCGGTAAGTCGATCAATGGGGTTAACTATGAGGGCGCAATGCCTGCATTTTCGTTTCTCAAAGACGAAGAGGTCATCGCGGTTGCAAATTATATTCGAACTCATTTTGGGAATAATGCTTCTAAAATCAACCAACAGAACTTAACCTCTTTACGCTAAATTTATGGAACAACAACAGAGCCCCAAGCGCTCCTTATTCAAGAACTGGTTATCCATCCTGGGACCGGGTATCATTACTGCGGCGCTGGTTTTCGGCCCAAGTAAAATGACCATTACCTCAAAAATGGGCGCCGATTATGGTTTTTCACTCCTTTGGGTCGTCGTTATCGCCATCTGTTTTATGACAGTTTTCACCAATATGGCGGCACGCATCGGCATCGCCCGTGACGAATCCCTCCTTACTTTAATCCGAAATAAATTCGGGAAGACGATATCCATTGTTATTGGCATCGGTATTTTTCTCGTCGCCACCTGCTTCCAATCGGGCAACGCAACCGGGGTATCTATTTCCATTTCGGAGGCAACAGGAACAAATCCGCAAATTTGGATTATTGTGTTCAATGTGATCGGTATTCTGTTACTCTTCTTTAAATCATTCTACGTACTGCTGGAAAAATTAATGCTGGCATTGATTATTCTTATGCTCTTTGCCTTTCTTTCAACAGCGATTATGATTGAAACACCTGTAGGCGACTTTCTCAAAGGATTTGTACCGAGTATCCCACCCAGCTCAGTCGGACTGATCATTGCTTTTACGGCTTCCTGTTTTTCGATTGTGGGCGCTTTCTACCAGAGCTATCTCGTACAATCCCGGCGCAAATTATCCGGCGATCAGCAGACAACCCAAAGGCAGCTCATGGGAAGCCGGATCGGTATCATTATCCTTGGCATTATGAGTGCCGCCGTAATGGTATGTGCCGCGAATACCCTCCATCCTCAGGGTATCAAACTGAGTTCGGCTGCTGAAATGGGTCGTGCGCTGGAGCCGCTTTTAGGAACTTACGCTTCGCACCTCTTTTTCGTCGGATTGTTTGGCGCCTCTTTTTCGTCCTTAATTGGAAACGCCGTCCTCGGCGGATCATTACTCGGTGATACCTTTGGTTATGGCAACAACCTGAACCATCCGAAAGTCAAGCTGTTCATTTCCCTGGTTATGATTTTTGGTTCTGTCATTGCGCTTATCTTCGGAAACCTACCCTTGGAACTTATTGTTTTTGCGCAAAGCATCACCATTTTCCTCGTCCCTTTTATTGGCATTATCCTATTTCTTATCGCCAACGATAAGGAAATCATGAGCGATCTCCGAAACAAACCATTGACGAAATTGTGGGCCATCCTGGGACTTGTATTGCTCGTCGCCCTCGCTATCAGTAATTTTTACAATTTAATCAAATAAACCAGCTATGGATAACAACACTTTAACAGCATTAGAGCAACAGATACTCGCACCATCGGCGGAGCTCATTGAAGACATAAAAAAAATCGAGGGAGATATCCTATTCTTAGGAATTGGCGGAAAAATGGGGCCAAGTATGGCTAAATTGGCTATTCGGGCGATTGAGGCTGCTGGAATTGAAAAAAAGGTCATTGGCGTCTCACGCTTTTCGACAAAAGAGCTACAGCAGGAATTGGAAGACATCGGTATCTCGACTATTGCCTGTGACCTATTGGATCCCAATCAGCTCAAACAGCTTCCACAGGTTCCCAATGTCATCTATCTGGCTGGCCATAAATTTGGCACAACGGGAAATGAAGACTTCACCTGGGCGATGAATACCTACCTCCCTGGAATGGTTGCCTCACATTTTGAAAAATCCAATATTGTGGCCTTTTCGTCAGGAAATGTACTTCCTTTTGTCCCCATCAATCGAGCGGGTGTATCCGAAGAAACCACACCAGAACCTGTGGGTGAATACGCACAGTCTTGTTTGGGGCGAGAACGTATTTTCGAATATTTCGCCAAGAAAAATCATACTCCAACGCTCATCTATCGTCTAAACTATGCTGTCGATTTTCGCTATGGTGTATTGGTTGAAATAGCAAAAGCTGTCAAGGAGCAATTACCCATAGACCTAACAACCGAAAATGTCAATGTAATCTGGCAAGGAGATGCCAATGAAATTGCATTAAGATCTCTACTACATTGCCAGACACCAGCCAAAATATTGAATGTGACTGGTCCTGAGATCCTATCTATCCGTTGGATCGCCGAACGCTTTGCGGAACATTTTGATACCACACCGGTATTTGTAAACCAAGCTGCAGGAACCGCTTTGCTCAACAATGCCTCCGAATGTCACCGCCTATTTGGCTATCCAAAAACGACCATCAGGGAAGCCATTGATATCACCGCGCACTGGTTAATGAACGGCGGTGAGCTTTGGAACAAAGACACCCATTTTCAAGAAAGAAAGGGAAAATTTTAAGGAAAAACAATTATTCTAATGAAAAAATTAGACGCTAATTTACAACAACATCTCTGGGCTGGAACCGTCATCCCCGCCCATCCCCTGGCTCTTCACGAGGACCGTAGTATAGATGAAGAGTCTCAACGTCTTCTGACAAAATATTATATCGCAAGTGGCGCCGGAGGGATTGCCGTCGCTGTACATTCTACCCAGTTCGAAATTCGTGATCCGAAAATCAACCTGTTCGAAACTGTTTTAAAATGGGCCAGCGAAGAGGTGGACAAGGCAGAGATTCAACGTCCCTTCCTTAAAATTGCAGGTATCTGTGGGCCTACCGAACAAGCCGTACAGGAAGCAAAGACGGCGCTAAAATATGGTTATGATATCGGTTTATTGAGTATGGGAGGACTCAACGACTGGACAGAAAAGGCTATACTTGATCGCGTTCGTACAGTCGCTGCCATCATTCCAGTATTTGGGTTTTATCTCCAACCTTCGGTAGGTGGTCGTATTTTTTCCTATTCCTTCTGGCAGGAGTTTGTTGCGATAGAAAATGTTGTTGCCATCAAATGTGCTTCTTTCAATCGTTACCAAACCCTGGATGTCATGCGTGCGCTCGCAAATTCAAATCGTAGCGATCAAATCGCCATGTATACAGGCAATGATGACAATATCGTCAATGATCTAATGACTACCTATCAATTTCCAGTGAACGGGAAGACAGTTGCTATAGATTTTAAAGGGGGCTTACTAGGGCATTGGGCGGTGTGGACGCAAAAAGCGGTAACACTTCTGGATGAAATTAAGAATTACAAGCGCCATCCTGATAATCAGACAGCAAATCACCTCTTAAGCAAAGCCATTGCTATAACCGACAGTAATGCTGCATTTTTTGATCCAGCAAATGCATTTCATGGCTGTATACCGGGCCTCCATGAAGTCCTCACACGCCAAGGCTTGATGAAGGGTATTTGGTGTATCAATCCAAACGAGCAACTATCGCCGGGGCAAAAAGAAGAAATTGACCGTGTGTACAGCGATTATCCAGAACTAAACGATGATGCTTTTGTACAGCACTTCCTAAATTCCAGATAATACCGATAGCGCGGTCTGAAAATATTTTCAGGATCTTGGTCCGGCCATATTTCTACAGCAATGTTGAGTCATTTTTGGGTCAACATTGCTGTTATTGATGTCCCTGGGATGGGCTGTTTGATTTTCACAATAATTTGTTTGAATTCTATATATTTTGTATGCATCAATGTAATTATTTTTGCCGGCAAATTATCACAATGGAAAAAAACTCTAAACCCCGCCAATCTTTTATTCCGACGGTACTGGCTTTTGCACTTGTTCCCATTACAGGACTTGCTACAGATATCTATCTTCCTTCGATGCCACAAATGGCTTCGGAGCTTGGTCTCAACGAAAGTAGCATCCAGTTAACACTTTCCTTGTTTCTGATCAGCTATGGTGTCGCTCAATTTTTCACGGGCGCACTGGTAGACGCGTGGGGGAGGTATCGGATTAACTTAATTTCACTGTTTCTCTTTATCCTTAGTTTTTGGATAACGGCAACCACACATGATATCTGGGTTATTTATGGCATGCGTATTCTCCAGGGAATTCTGTCTGCGTTCGTTGTGATTTCCAAACGGGCCTACTTTGTGGATGTGTATGAAGGTGAGCAGCGCAAACATTACCTCAGTATCATGACCATCGTCTGGTCTATTGGACCTATTATTGCGCCTTTTATTGGCGGCTACCTGCAAACCCTGTTTGGATGGCGTTCTAACTTTATGGTTCTTGCCGTATATAGTGCCGTGCTTTTTGTACTGGAATTGATCTTCTCCGGAGAGACCATCAAACAAAGAAAACCTTTACACATCAGCTATCTTATCGGCGAATTTAAAATGATGTTAAAAACAAACGACTTTACTTTTGGGATATTGATGTGCGGAATATCCTATGGACTAGTGATGTTTTATAACCTTAGTGGCCCATTTTTCATCGAGCACCAATTGGGTTACGGGGCAATTACCACAGGCTACACATCACTTATCATGGGATTGGCCTGGATGTGTGGGGGCTTTATTGGAAAAGCATTGATCAAGAGAGCCCTCCTCCCCAAATTGCGAATTGCGAATTTTATTCAGATCATCTTGGTGTTAGTCATGATTATGGTCTCTCCTTATTTAGCAAATTTATATACGTTGACATTCTTCGCGTTTGCCATCCATTGCACGGCCGGATTTATATTTAACAATTATTTCAGTTACTGTCTGGGCAGATTCCCCTTGTCCGCGGGGATTGCAGGCGGATTAGTCGGTGGAATTACCTACTTGGTGACTTCCTCGCTGAGCTATGGAACCGTCAGCTTAGTCAACCCTTCCTCTCAACTTGAAATCGGCTTGGGATATGCCTTATTCGCGATACTGGGCTTGCTCGCTCTTCTTTTCATCAGCAAACTAGCTAAAACGAATAGGCTGTAAAATAAACAGATAAAACAACATTGTAGATTTTAAGCTACACATTTCAATAAGAGTGCTATTTTATTTTTGGAATAAGTTTAAAACAGCTATTTTTGTATCATCATAATTTAGGTTTATAATTGGTTATTGAAGGTTTTCATTCTCCCCGTTTGAAAACCTTTTTTTTGCGACACAAGTCCCCTTAATTTTCTTTCACACTAAATTTCTCGATATAGGTACGTGGGCTTTCTTTATAGAATTTCTTAAAGGTCTTACTAAAATATTTTGGATCATTGAAACCTACTTGATAGGCAACCTCACTGATACTCAATTCGCTGTCGTGTACTAATATTTGTGCGGCTTTTTTCAAACGGACCATATTGATAAATTCGACCAGATTCAAGCCAGTCTGCTGCTTTATTTTACGATATAAAACAGATCGGCTCACCCCTATTGCTTTTGTCAATTCCAGTACGCCAAAGTTTTCACAGCCCAGATTATCTTCTACAGTAACCAATACCTGATCCAAGAATCGGGTGCGTTCGGACGTCTCTGTTGTTCCCTGGCCTCCCATGAGATAGTTCTGAACAAACTTCTCCTCCAGTCGTTTTCTCGTCTGTATAATGTTTGCTATCTTCTGCATGAGATGTGGCATACTGAATGGTTTGGTAATATAGTCATCGGTACCAACTTCAAAGGCTTCAGTAATATAAGGGTCTGCGGTGCGGGCAGTTAATAAAATAACAGGGATGTGATTTGTGCTATTGTCATTTTTTATTTGTTGCAACAATGTTATACCATCACAATTTGGCATTGTTACATCTGAAATAATAATATCAGGTTGTCTGGTATGAACCAATGCCAACGCCTCATTTCCATCATTAGCTTCTAAAACCACATATTTCTTGCGTAAATTTTCGTAAAGAAAACATCTCAGTTCCACATTATCTTCGGCAACAAGAATAACCGGTTTCTCATCAGCCGTCCGGTCATTTTCAACTTCCACAAGCCCCCGATCATCTACCAATTCAGACTGTTCAGAGACATTCATTTCTGTAATTCCGCTTAAAATATCGGTTGTAGATGAAGCATCTATATGCAAATTCTGCTGCGGCAGACTGATCCGGAAGACCGTATTATAAGCTGAAGGTTTTGTAGCCATATTACTTTCAACAGTTAACAAGCCTCCATGTAAATGGATAATGGACCTTGATAATGCAAGTCCTATACCGCTACTTGTGGCGACAAAACCCTCGGTGTTTGCCTGATAGAATTGTTCAAATACAAAGGGTATATCTTTTGTGGGGATACCTCTACCGGAATCCGAGACGGAAACAAGTAATTTAGCTGCATCGCCATTGCCCTCGAGTTCAACTTGTACTTTTATCCGTCCCCCCTTATCGGTAAATTTAAAGGCATTGTAAATGAGGTTGACAAGCACTTTCTCAAACTGCTCAGGGTCAAAATATGCCTGGTAATCGGTGGAAATATTATTTTCAAGAAAAAATTGGATATTATTCTTCTCTGCTATAAAATGGAAGTTTAATAAAACGTTTTTAAAATATTCGGATACAAGAACTTTCTGATAGTTCAGTTTCATTTTTCCACCTTCTTGTTTTCGAAAATCAAGCAACTGATTGACCAAATTCATTAAACGGTCAGCATTTCGTGTGGCGTAGCCCAAATGTTCCTTTGCGTACTCGGACAGAGAATTATCCGTTTTCAATTGATTCAATGGACCTATAATTAACGACAAAGGTGTACGGAACTCGTGTGAGATATTTGTAAAGAAATTCAGTTTAGCTTCGTGCAATTCTTCTTGTTGTTCGGAGGCGAGTTTTCGAATCAAAAGGTCACGTTTTAATTTATTTCTACCATGAAAAAATCGAATAATCAAAAATACAACAAAGCCTAAAATCAAAAAATAACCGGTATAGGCCCACCATGTTTTCCAAGGTGCCGGGAGAATCCTTATTTTCAAAACCCGGGCATTTTCATTCCAAATACCGTCGTTATTGGATCCTTTTATCCAAAGTTCATAATTACCGGGATCTAAATTCGTATAGGTAGCTACTGGGTTTGTGACGTAGTTCCAGTCCTGTTCAAATCCTTTTAAATAATAAGCATATTGATTTTTTTCAGGATGGACATAATTCAACACACTGAATTCAAGGCTAAATACATTCTGATTATGATCTAACACCAATTCATCCATCATGGAAATATCCTTTGGAATCACTCCATCGACACCGGGTCTGACCGTACGATTAAACAGTTTGAGATCGGTAAACTGTATCGGCGGGACATAATTATTTACACTTAAGCTGTCAGGGTTGAACAGGGTAAAGCCAGAGAAGCTACCGAATGCAAATTTTCCGTCACGCAGTATGGTTGCTGCATTTTGGATATATTCGTTACCGGGTAAACCATCCACTTTTGTATAACTTCTAACGCTGCCTTCCTGTGGATCGAAACAAGTAATCCCTGTGTTGGTACTCAACCATAATTTGTTCTTCCGGTCACTCAGGATGCCAAAGACATTATTCACCGGTAAGCCATTTTGTTCATTGTAGCGTTTGAAGCTTTTTTTATCAGGTAGATATCGGTTCAAACCACCCATGTAGGTTCCGATCCAGATCTGTCCTTTTCTATCTTCATGAATACTTATTATATCATTACCACTAATCGAAAGGGAGTCATTTTTGTGGTTAAAAAAAGAGAAAAATTTATCGGTACCGGCGATTTTAACATTTAACCCATTGGAAGTCCCAATCCATAAGTTGCCATTGGAGTCCTCCAACAGTGCTCTAACCATGTTCGAGCTCAACTGTTTGCCAGCTACATTAAACGTCTGAAAATAGACAGGCTTTTGATTCTTCCTGAGCACCTGCAAGCCGCCACCGAATGTTCCGATCCAAATATCACCTCGGCGATCTTCCAACAGGGCATACACGTTATTGTTAGCTAGCCCATTTGTTAGATTTGGGTCAAAACGAAAATTTTCGTATGCCTGCTGTCCTTTACGTTTTAAATTTAATCCACCATCATACGTTCCAACCCATAAATTTCCTTCACGATCGCGACAGATAGACTTCACATTATTATGGCTTAAGCTTCCAACACTACTTTTATCATGTTTTTCATTAAAAAATTCACTCTTATAACGGTTAAAATAATTCAGTCCCCCACCCTCTGTTCCAATAATTAGCTCTCTGTTTGGGTCCTCTAGAAAAGCGCTCACGACATTGTAACTCAAGCTATTTCGTCGGGACTGATGCGTAAAATTCTGAAAATTTGGTATATCCTTATCGTAGATATTAATTCCTCCAAAATAAGTACCGATCCAGATAGATCCTCTTTTATCCTGAAAAATTGGCCGAATCGAATTGTTACTTAAACTATTGGGATTGTTATCATCAGCGTGTATAAATAATAATTTCCCATTTCTGTATAAATAGAGACCATTGAATGTTCCAATCCAGATGCTTCCATCATCAGCCTTCTTAAGCGAACGGACATCCTGATTTTCCAAATTTGCTGTATGGTTATGGTCACCGCTCAACGAAGATACTTCGCCTGTATTTTCATTGATTATTTTTATTCCGTTATACTTTGTTCCCACCCAAAAAATTCCGGGAGAAAATTCCAGTATCGACTGAAAGCGCTGATTTACTTTATTAATCAATCCTTTCTGATTGAAATACGTACGCAAAACCTTGAGCCTATTGCCGTCCCTTAATGCTGACTGCATCAGGACAATTGCATCATCTGTGCAAAACCATAATCTCTTTTTCCCATCCTCGTAGATAGTTCTAAAATTTCTAAAATGCGATCTGTCATTACTACCTTCTACCGTTATTTCATTGAAAACAAGCTCCGCCTCCAAATGAGCACCTTCCTTGATGCGATATAATCCGACATTAGTTGCAATCCAAATTACATTTCTAGAATCTTGAAAAATCTGGTGAACATTTACTTCTATCTTCCCGCTGCTACTCTCTACCACGGGTAAGGAGATCCGCATAAAATTATCTGCATCACGATTGTATAGGTTGAGACCGCCTGTTGTGCCCACCCAAAGCCTTTTTTTCTTATCTTCGGTAATAGCTTGTATAAAATTATGTTCCAACGAAAAGCTATCTTGGGGATTGCTTCTGTAAATGATAAATTTTCGCCCATCGTATTTGTTCAGTCCATCGCGGGTGCCAATCCACATAAATCCCAGGTGATCCTGTTCAATTGCAAAAACACTGCCTTGCGATAAACCTTCATTTACATCAAGATGTAAAAAACGATAGTTCTTTTCCTGTGCACGAGAAATCGAAAAGGCAGTTAGTGTACTGAAAAACCAGAGTATACAAATACGCAATAGCATCATGAGGAATATAATTGAAATTGGATACGATAAAAATAATCATTCCATTCTATAAACACCAATAGTTATTTATTTAATCTATCGTTCAATTGTTGCCCATAAAGTGACTCTATTCGCATTTTTTTATTTTGATTTTCCCAAAAACCTGCAGGCCTGTCTTTAAACCTTCCGGGGATTTTTTCACCATCAACTCCTATCGCAAAATTTTGACCTGACGCCCAGGGCTGTTGTACAGCAGCACTCCTGACCTTACAATTCCATAAGACTTGAGTTACTCCCGCCCAGCCGTGCCCACTTCCCCAGTTACCCCGATCTTGCACATTAATTTCGCCATCTGTCGTGATTTGATCGTACAAGGTACCTACAGCCCAACGATGATGCGGACCAATATCCGCATGCGTAGTCTTCGCGGTAGACATACTAAATACATTCGGTCCCAAAGTTCTTGCCCCCGTGACATAATCATGTCTTCCCTCCGTCGTATATAATTGGCTAAATAAATTGAGTTGCCCATTGTTATTGAATGAATACCTACGCCCCCCTGTTATTTGAGATTTGGCATCAAGACATTTAGACTGGATGACTGTCGTTTGTTTCGCCAACGGTCCTAAGCTCACTGCAGCATAACCAAAGTAGCGCGCTGTAATATTACGTACCCATGCATTTTCAATTTTATCCATCTCAATGGCTATCCAGCCATGTTTTTCGTCCGTTTCGCTGGCAAATTCAGATTCAAACCGTATCTTTTCAACTCCCACTTCCCGGATACGTCCAACGAATTTAAAGGGTGTGACAGACACTTTCCCAAAGTGCGGATTTATGGCCATAACAACCGGATTATCAAAAAAAAGCGTATCTCCGCGAATAGCGGAAATAACACGTTCAAATTTCAGATTATATTCTTTGGTTGTCCATTGCTTTGTTCCTTCACGTGCAACAATTTGGTCCATTTTAATTGCAGCAATCCAAGTCGCATTCAGTTCGTAAGATAGGAGCACCTGCTCTCCTTCCTTAAGATCTCGACTATTACCGACAAGCACATACTTGCTTCCAACAGGGATATATTTTGTTTCAACCGACTGTGTTTTAACAAAATCTTCAACATAATTACCGTCACCAGAAATGATCAATAAGCTACGTTGTTGCTGCCCAGTAGCACGTAATAATGTTTCACCCTCAGCATCCCCTTCCCCTCTCAGCACAATTCCACTCGATTTGATGTATAAGCTGCCGGGTATATTGTAGGTTCCCTTTTTTAATACAATTGCTCCGCGGTACCCATTCTTATCGATGGGTCTTGTTGAAATTTCATCAATAGCGCGTTGTATCATCTGCTGGTCAGTTCCGTCCGCTGTGGGACTCAGTGAAATAGCACTGACTACGGCAGGGAGCGGTCGATTTCCTTGATGATAGCCAACCTTACTGAAATCAGGGATGACATTTCCCTTATCATCTGGAAAATAGATGAGTTTTCCTTCAGGGTCTTTTCTAACCAAACTTGATTGAGTCAGTCCTGAGCGCAGGTTTTCCTCCCGAAGCAAGGCTTCTAAAAAATAGTAATCTGCATAACTTAAGGGTTTATCCACTTCGGAATTGGAGGGTTTTGATCCCGTGCTGTGTAACAGTATAAAACCTTTATTTTTATTTGGAGGAGACATATAATGATCAATCAGATTAGACATTATTGTCTGTGCTTTGGTCAAATAGTCTTTTCCTTGATCGCTGAATGTACTCAACTCCAAGAGTCCCGACGCGATCACGGAGGCAGCTGAAACATCCCTGGGCTCATTCGGAATATGAGGTGCATCAAAATCCCAGTAGGGGATCAGATCTTTCGGCATACGCGGATGTGCAAAAAGCCAATGTGCGACCTGCTCTGCTTGCTCTAGATATTTCGGGTTACCTGTTTCGCGATAACACATGGTATACCCATAAAGTGCCCATGCTTCGCCACGGGCCCAAGTAGACTCATCACTAAATCCCTGATGGGTATTTTTATGTTGTACCGCACCAGTTTTCAGATTATAATCTACAACATGATAGGTACTATAATCCGATCTAAAATGATTTTTCATCGTTGTATTTGCATGACTCACAGCGATCTGATAGTAGCTAGAGTCTCCGGTCAATTTGGTTGCTTCAAATAGCAATTCCAAATTGAGCATATTATCAATAATGACTGGAAAATCCCAACGATGGCTATTGTGATCCCAAGAACGAATACATCCGACCTTTGGATTAAAGCGTGTTGCCAAGGTTTTTGCAGACTGGATGATGACATCCCGATAATGCGGATTAGCGGTAAGCCGATAACCATTGCCAACACTACAGAAGATCTTAAAACCCATATCATGAGTCTTCCCATTATATTGCTCATCTTCTATTGTTGCTGTCAATTTGCCAGCCAGTTCTTTCCATTTTTGTTTTCCAGATTTTTCATATAAATACCATAAAACCCCGGGGTAAAAACCACTTGTCCAATCGCCTCGTTTAACGGCCACCAACTCGTTATTTTCGGAGAGTGTACGTGGAGATGCTAATGTAGAATCAGCTTTTTTTAGCACCTGTAGCTCTTTATAGAGCAATTGCGACTGTCGATCAGCAAGATCCCAGGCTTTTTTCAATTGGTTTGCGCTCTGCGCTTTTGTTTCCTGAACAGCACAAAGGATAGTTGTCAAGCCCAGGATAGAAATGATAAATCGCCTTTTTCGGATAAAACAATTCGAAATATCTACATATTTTGATAACAGCGTATTCATATTGAAAATCATATTACATTTAGGTTTGTTTAAGTAAAAGGTTAATCGGTAAGATTTATAACCGGAATACAATTATTATCCCTGTATTACAACCATATTAAGGGATTACGGATAGGCAAGTTGCGAATGACCTCTTCCTCCTTGGGGTTATGATCGAGCTTAGCCCAAAGTTGCAAATAGGTGTTGTCTTGGTAAGCATTTGCGGCAAAGACAAGAGCAGGTTGAGCGACAGGCCATTGATCCCAGTACATCACATCTTTTTGATAAGGCCATTTGTTCTTATCACTGATATAAGGCATCATAAAATCCACTCCTTTTTTGATCATGCGTCCATCGGGCAAAGTATATTGCCATAGCGGTACATTTGCTGTAGACAGGATATGGCAAATCATGGTCATGGCATCTAGATTAAAGAGCGAATATCCAAAAGGCTTGGTCCGTTGAAGCTCTCTCGGAAAACTGCCATCTTGTTCCATTTGATTGGGTAATAAAATTTGCCGGTAACGTTCAGCGCACATGCTGAGCAAAGTCGTATCCTGCACTAGACTGGCAAAGGATGCGACCTGCATCACCCAACAAGTTCCATGATTATTTGCTGCATTCATTTCGTCTTTACCATATTGGTGCTCCGTCAGCCAACGTAGATATGTCGCAAACCAATGATGTATGACATCTTTGGTCGACTGTGGAAAATTTGGATCATTTTCGAGCACTTTTACACCCTGCGCCACTTCCATTAAATGAATGGTATCAATAATACCGATACCGCGACCTGTAAATCGTCCATGTATAGCTTGGGCATACAGCAGGTTGGGGTTCATCATCGTCTCGGAATCGACAAACCAGGCCTTTAAATGAGCCAATGCCTGCTGTACATATTTTTTATCGGGATTCAAACGATAGGCCGAAGCTAGGGCACCAATAATTCGGCTAAAACGGATCATGGCTTTTCGATGTTCAACAAAGTTGGCTGGATTGCTCATACCATCCCGTTGGACATAGGGGGCGCCCGCATCCATTGGATCGGGCCACCAATAGTCGCCTTCCGAGTAAAAGTCATGGATACCACCGCTACTTCGAACTGCAGGGTAAGCCGTCACGGTCAAGGGCTTTTGCTTCATGGCCCATTTTGATTGCTTTTTTATAATAGGACGTAAAACCGTCATGATTTTACTCTTGAAAGATCCATTGGGTTCATTCGCCTCAACGAATAGGGGGAGCAGCACAATCCCAATAAATGTGCAAGCTAGTCTGAAGATTGATTTTAAATTCATTTCCTTAGATTTTTATATGCTATATCGGGATAATTCGGTACTCCTTGCCCTTGACTGTTTGAAATTCAATTTCAAAAGTTTCTTTGGTTGATAAAGGCGATAATTTTTCGCGGTCAAGGATATGATATTTCAATGAACCTGGTTTGTATAGCAATTCATTTTCAGCCCCATTGACTTTATTCCCACTCGTTCCAATTACCTTCACTGGCATAGAGGTGCGCAACTTGCATATTCCACCTATATTGGAAACGATGCGTGTCTGTTGCAATTTATTATCCTTCCAATCGATGTCTACTGTAAAGTTTCCCCTTGCCTTAATTCCCTTGATATGCCCTGTCGACCACTCATCGGGCAGCGCGGGCAATAGATGAATAGCACCATCGTGACTTTGCAAAAGCATTTCAGTCATTCCAGCTGTTGCGCCAAAATTGCCGTCGATCTGAAAAGGGGGATGTGCATCAAATAAGTTCGGATAAGCACCACCTCCGCTCATCTGAGCGCGATCCAGTTTGGGATCAATAAAGTTCAGCGCATCCTTAAGAATTTTATAAGCGTGGTTTCCATCCTGTAATCTTGCCCACCAATTTGTTTTCCATGCCATGGACCAACCTGTGCTCACATCACCGCGCAAAAGCAGTGATTTTTTTGCCGCAGCGGCCAATTCACTATTTGCTGTAACACTAATCTGATTACCCGGATAGAGTCCAAAAAGATGCGAAATATGCCGATGTTGATCTTTGGGGTCATCCCAATCTTTAAACCATTCTTGCAATTGACCATACTGTCCCACCTGATAAGGATATAACTTTGCGTTCGCTTGTTCCAATGTCGATTTAAACTCAGGGTCAATCTGTAATACGTCGCAAGAGCGAATAACCGCAGTAAATAACTCGCGGATAATAGCCATATCCATCGTGGACGCCCTAGTCAATTGATATTCCTTTCCTGCTATTTTAATCGTATTTTCTGGCGATGTAGAAGGATTTGTTATCAGGTATTTATTATCAGGATCAGCGATCAGCCAATGTAACATAAACTGAGCAGCCCCCTTCATAAGTGGATATGCCTTATTTTGGAGAAAATATTTATCTCCTGTAAAGCGATAATGCTCCCACAGATGCGTGCTGAACCAAGCAGCAGCCATTGGCCATGCGGACCATCGTGGCATACCTTTAGGATCCCAGTCATAGCCCCCCGGAGGAGAGGTCTTGGCCCAGAGATCCGAATTATGATGAACTACCCACCCCGCCTTTATGTTGTAATTTACAGCTGCAGTTTTGGCTCCATTGACAGCCAATTCCTCCATAAAATCAAATAGGGGTTGATGGCATTCGGACAAGTTGGTATTTTCCGCCAGCCAATAATTCATTTCGGTGTTGATATTTGTGGTGTAATTGCTTCCCCAAGGCGGCTGTACATGATCATTCCAGATTCCTTGCAAATTGGCTGGTCTCCCACCTTGTCTCGAACTTGCGATCAGCAAGTAACGTCCAAAATGATAATACAAAGTCAGTAAATCGAGATCAGCTGGGCCTTTTGAAAATTGCATAATCCGCTGGTCGGTCGGTAAATTTACATGTGTTGAAATTCCCGCCAGTTCAAAATCAACCCTGTCAAACAGAGACCTATAATCCTTCTGATGATCAGCAAGCAGTGTTGCAAAGTTTTTCGCAGCGACCTGTTTCAACAAGCTGTTAACTGTTGTCTTTACATCCTTTCCGGCCCGGCTCGGCGATTTGTCAAAACCATTAAAACTAGTCGCTTCTGTGAGTAATAATAGCACCTCATCAGCACCAATGATACGAAGTTTATCCTTTTCTTGCTTTACCTTCCCTCCTCTTGCCTGTACTTTAACACGCATTTCGAAGGTCATTCCTTTTCCTTCAATGCTATCGTAAACCACTTGTTTAGGTTCATAATCCCGATTGGCCACAAAACTGGGCGCTTTACCGACAAGACTCAGTACATCGTTGCCGAATGCCGAAACCGTACTTTTCAGTTTACTGGTCATGGACAGATCCAAAGTGATCGATTTAGCTTTATTTGCTTTTAAGCGAATGACCAAAGCTTTGTCGGGGTAGCTGACAAAGCTTTCTCTTTGATATTGAACTCCTTTATACGTATAACTTACGGTACTCACCGCCCCTTCTAAATCCAAATCCCGCCGATAAGCTTTTACCTCCTTCTCGTCTTGATGAAAATCCAGCCACAGGTCACCCATGGGTAAATAACGTGCTGAATAAGGGCCTTGCATTTTCTTCCAGAGAACAGCAGCCTCTTCATATTTCCCAGCTAAAATAGCTTCACGTACTGATGGTAAAATTTGCGGACCATTGGGGTTGTTTCCAGCCTCAGGTTCGCCCGACCACAGGGTATTATCATTAATCTGAAAACGATCCCTGTTCACCCCGCCAAAAACCATTGCTCCTGTCGTACCGTTACCCAATGGTAGTGCCTCCTCCCAATATGCAGCAGGTTTATCGTACCATAGTTGGCGCTTCTTTTGTTTATGTTGTGCATGACCACAGGTAGCAGTGGTCATTATCCCGAGCAAAAGAAAAAAGCTCAAATTAGTGCTTAATTTTATCATCTCCCTATTTTTCAATTGTCAACAGTGTAGTTTTCAATTTGTCCATACGTCCGGACACGACGGCTTTCCCTTCGGACAGGCGAAGCCTTATCAAAGCTCTTCCATTATATGCCTGCACTTTTTTAGCTCCTATCGAGGTTCCCTGGTTAACGATCAATTCACCATCTCCCGTTGCATCAAAATAGATCCAGTTTTTAGCATCGAGGCAGAGAACACCGTCTTTATCCAACACCTTTGCCTGCACAGTTATCACATCGCCTTCCCGTCCAATCTCTTCAACCAGCAATTTTGCGGGTTTGTCCCAATGCTGTGTTTGATACACCTGTTCGATTTGGTCCGTCAATAGCGTCTTTCCATTTTTAACAACTGCTTTGATCACATTTTTCCCCTCCTGTAACTTGACCATCCAACGTAATCCGGCAGCGGGGAAATCTTGGCTATTTCTTTTCTTTATCCCCTGACTTTCGCCATTAACAAATAGTTCGACCGCCTTTGCATTGGAATATACTTTGATCATCTTTGCTTCATCCGGCTCTCCCCAACGAACAGGCCAAGAGTGTCCGTAGATATGCAACATGGGTTTTGAAGTCCAATACGATTGAAATACATAATAGGACTCCTTCTTCGTAAAATCGCGTTCGACAACACCTTTCTGGTTGACATAGGGAACCGGATTATCTGGCCGAACAGGTGTCGAAAAATCTTTGAAGGGCCAATATGCGGTACCCGTAAGCCAAGGCATGGTTTCCTGCTCCTTGAGGTGCCAATCGATCAAATTACAGATATAGCTTTCACTCCAGTCTCCATCCTTGGAAACTCTTGCAGCACCCCCCACGAGGGATGCATCGCCAGCCCGTTCATCGGTGGCACCATCACCTTCTATTTTGGCTAGTGCCCGATCCGGATCCTCTGCATGGCGGCGAGCATGGCTATCTCCGCCCCATTCCACATGAAGAAAATGTTTGACCTTTTTCATTTCCTCTGCCGAGGCCGTTTTATAGTCTGTATACACTCCACGATACCAACCAGCCCAGATAGAGGGTGAATACACATCAACAATATCTTTACAAAAGTCACAACGTCGTATGGCTGTTTTTCGACTGGGATCCAATTGGTGGGAAAGTAAATGTAATTCCCGCATAAATGTCCTGATTTTCTCTTTGTCGAATTCGGGGAAATCGCCGGGCCAATCATTTTCATTACCGAGCCCCCAAATAATGATCGAAGGGTGATTATAGTGCTGCTCAATCATATTTGTCAACATCCGCTTCCCTTGTTGCTGATAAATTTCTCCGCCTAAGCCACCTCTACACCAAGGGATTTCCTCCCAGACCAAAATACCGAGGCTGTCGCAGGCTTCTAGCACCCTGCGGCTTTGTTGATAATGACCCAACCGAATGAAATTGACGCCCATCTCTTTCATCATCGTCATTTCTTGCAAGATCTGGGCATCAGTCATCGCTGCTCCGACACCAGCATGATCTTCATGCCGATGCGTTCCCCGAAGCAAAAGTCTTTTCCCATTTAATAAGAAGGGACCATTCTCTTTAAATTCTACATAGCGGAAACCGAAGACACTTTCTTCTTTGAATGTCTGTCCATTGCTCTTGACAGTAGTCACTAGACGGTACAATGCCGGGTGGTCCGGGCTCCACAGTTGGGGTTTCTTAACCGTTAGCTTTCCAAAGTCAAGAGATCCTTCCACCAAACGAACAACCGGTGTCTGACTCAGTAGCAATTTACCTGAAGGATCATAAAGCTGTGTTTCGACATCAAAATTTGAGCTGTTGGATGGTGTTAATAGGCGACCACGGATTTGCAATACCCCCTGTTTTCCATCTGCATCCACTGTAGGGCTAACAAAGACTTTTTCTAAGGCCGTCTGTGGTACATATTTTAAATTCAGATGGCGATAGATACCACCATATAGGTTAAAATCGGATAGGTCTGAGGGAATCATTTCGAGGTCACGTGAGTTGTCTACCCGAATTGAAACCGGTATCTTCCCTTTAAACTGTGTTTTATAGGCTTCCGTTTTTTTAAACTGTTCGACAGCCTCAGTAATATCCACTGTCCATTCGTCATAACCGCCGACATGTTCCCCAACCTTTTGCGTATGGATATAAACCGTAGACTTTTGTCCTGCACCTTCAAAATGAAGCAATGTACGACCATTTGGATACGGATTTTCAATGGTTAATGTCTTTCTATACCAACCTGGGCCCTGATAATAATTGACAGCTGGATCAACAGCATCTAAGGCATTGTAACAATGCGGCAAACTAACTGTTTGCCATAGTGGAACTGATTCTGGGTTGCCCGCCCCGACCGGCCGTACAGCTTCCCAAATCCCCCCAAGATCGCTCTTCAGAAAGTCCCATTCCCGGTCAATTCGCTTTGATTCCTGAGCTTGGAGCTGTAAAGCGCCAAATCCCAATAATAGTGTAAGTATTTTATAAAATTTATTTTCTGTTATCATTAACGTGTTTTTCTTTTTCTTAACAGTAGGTTATTCGTCCAAGGCTCCTGTTTTCATTTTCTTAGCTGTAGCTTTCTTATCGCTTTCTAGTTTTCCAGCCAACTCAATTTTGATCACAGTTGCGACAGGATCAATTGCCTGTTTGGGAACTCCAATTTTGATCGCATCAGACTGCGATTTCACTTTAAGCGTTTTACCATTCGCTAAAAAACTGGCTTTTAAAACTTTATTTTTTATTGGAAGAACGATCGTTCCATCTTGAGGCCAATCAAATATGGTTAGGTAAAGCAGGGTCTTGTCGCCCTGTTCCTTCATTGTACATCTTCCCCACTCAAAGGGTTGCAGCGGACTGCTTTTGGTTGCGTAAATTGCTTCACTGTTTATTTTCATCCACTTGCCTATCGTCGCCAACCTATCTATGCTTTCCTGCGGAAAGCTTCCATCTGGTTTCGGGCCGACATTGAGCAAATAATTCCCGCCTTTTGATGCGATATCAACCAAATTACGGATCAATGTTTCTGCCGACTTCCATTTCTGATCAGACGTACGAAACCCCCAGGTTCCATTCATGGTCATACAGGTTTCCCAATGCTTTCCTTCCAACTCGCTCCAATCTGGGATTTTCTGTTCTGGCGTCTTTGTATCACCCGGAAAATTTGGTCTTTTCAAGCGATCATTGGTAATAATATTGGGTTGCAGGCGCAGTTGTTCCTGTAACATGCTTGCCGCTTCATCCGTCATATTTGTTGGTGTATCCCACCACAAGACGGAAATATCACCATAATTACTCAAAAGTTCTTTCACCTGTGGTACAGATACATTTTTGATATAGTCGTCAAAACTCGCAGTTTCTTGCTTTGGGTCCCAATGGCCTTTATGTGCTAAGGTATAGGCATCTATTTTGGCTGAGTCAGGATTGGGCCAGCCTTCCCGCATTACCTTTCGAGCAGCTGAACCTCCAGGGTTATTCCAATCTTGTGCTTGCGAATAATAGAAACCTAATTTGACGCCGTACTTTTTACACGCTGCAGCCAAAGGCTTTAACAGATCTTTACCATAAGGAGTCGCATCAACCATATTCCATTTGCTGGTTTTGGTTTCGAACAATGCGAAACCGTCGTGATGTTTGGCCGTAATAATGAGGTATTTCATGCCAGCATCTTTCGCCATCCGCACCCATTCGTCGGGATTATATTGTAGGGGATTAAACTGACCTGCCATAGCCTGATATTCGTCAACAGGGATTTTTGAACGGTTCATAATCCATTCCGCTCCACCCCGAGCCTGTTCATGACCACGATAGACACCGCCAAATTGTGCATATACGCCCCAATGGATAAACATCCCAAATCTGGCTTCCTCCCACCATTTCATCCGGAGACTATCAGGTAGTTTATTTTCCTGCGCTATTGAAGCGCCACTGGATATTCCTGAGATCAGGAGTATCAGGAATAATATTTTATACATCTTGAGTTTAGTTTTCATGCCTATAATGGTTATATTTTAGAAACCTTTTGTCTGCGTAAATTTATCATTTCCCAAACTTTTAGCAATATCTACTTCGGACTGTGGTACAGGCCATAAGGTATCCCGCTCAGCAAATAAGCGCATTGCACCATCGGGATCTTTGGTTTTGTCCATGACTTGTTTTATAAGTCCCCAACGCTTTAGATCAAAGTAACGCTGTCCTTCCAGCGCTAATTCAACACGTCGCTCGTGACGGATAATAGCGCGAAATTCTTCTTTTGTCAACCCGGAACTAAATTGCAGCAAAGGCATTTTCACATCTGCACGGGATCGTACCTGATTCAATGCATCTACGGCTGTTTGCTCAGGTCCAGCACTTTCGTTTTTTGCTTCTGCATACATCAGCAGAATATCCGCGTAACGAAGAAATACCCAATCTTGATCACTTTGTGTAGCGTAGCTGGTTGGCCATTTGGCTTCATTGATATATTTCCTGGGCAAGAAGCCTCCCTTAACATCCGCCGCTACAGGATCAAAGGCAGAAGAAGCTGTCGTTCCACGCCATACCCCCTGATAGATAATAGTTGCCTTCAATCGGGGATCACGATTTTCATAAGGATTTTTCGCGTCATATTTGGCAGAAGTACTAATATCTTTGCCATCAATACAATAATAAGAATCAACCAGATACCCCAGCGGTTGTACCGTCATTAAATAGGAGTACATCATATCTGCGGGGCTATACATATTAGGTGGTAAAAAACGCGCTGAAAACATAATTTCAGGATTACTATTTTGGCCAGGTTTTCTAAATAAATCCCGATAGCCACCTTGATAAATTGAAAATTTGTTTTCATCCATCACCATCTTTGCTACTTCAGCAGCTTCAGCCCATTTTTTATTTGTCAATAATACTTTTGCTTTATAACCGAGTGCAGCACCTCTGACAGCATGTCCTTTATACGCGGTATTTGGCAACTTTTCAATGGCATAATCAAGATCTGCTAAAACAGCTTCTAAAACTTTGCTCTTTTCAGTCCTTCCCAGTCTTGCACTGGCATCATCCATTCCTAAAGGCTCAAGTGTCAATGGCACATCCCCGTAGAGATTCGTTAGCAAAAAATAATAGTGCGCACGAATGAAACGTGCTTCGGCTCTATAACGATCGCGGTCCTGTTGGCTCATGCTTGTAATTCGATCGATGTTAGCAACCAATGTATTACAGGCCGCAATTGCCTGATAAGAAATTTCGTAACCTTCCGACTGCATACCACCCGTCGTTGAGGTCAATCCACCTCTGGAAATGGTATTAAAATTATTGGATGAACTGGATATGAAAGCATCATCAGACAGTCCATCCCAGAACATACTTGCTCCCCCCCAGCCTCCTCGGGCATTGGTAGAAGAAGTAGAGTTGTATCCGCGGCATAGGAATTCATACACGCCAGATAAAGCGAGGTCTGCGTCCGCCTGAGTTTTCCAAAACGTCGATTCAGGTATTTTATCGGTTGGATTTTTTTCTAAGAAATCTTTTGCACAGCTGCTCAGCGCTGTTGTTGCCGCCAAACAAAAATATAGATACGTCTTTTTCAGTTTAATTTTCATGATCTCATCAGTTAGAAGGTGATATTCGCACCAAATGCAAAAACTTTATTTTGAGGATGGGTTACATAACGTCCTGAGGTCGCCCCACCACTGGACGATACGCCGCGTTCTGGATCTAAACCTGGGAACTTCGAAAAAGTAACCAGATTATCCACGGCAAAATAAACACGTAGTCCCGAAATACCTGCCTTTGATAATGTATTCTGTGGGATACTGTAACCTATTTGAATATTTTTCAACCGTAAGAAAGATCCGTCTTTCAGGAAAAATGTAGAAGCAGTTCTGACGTTATTTGCTGCAGGCGAATTATCCAAGCCTACAATTGGTAAGGATGCATTCGGATTTTCTGGCGTCCAGGCAGCCATCCAGTCACGCGTAAAAGTTCCTCCTTGTCTGAAAGGCACGATACCCCATTCGCTAACAAATATTTTTTGGCCTTGAGATCCAAAGAAAAATGCTGTAAAATCAAAGTTTTTCCATACTGCGGTTGCATTAAATGAATAATCAAAATCTGGAAATGCCCCAGGTACTACAACGCGGTCATTATTGTCCACCTTGTTATCACCATCAACATCCGCAAATTTCAAATAGCCAGGTTGCGCTGGGACTTGTTGTTTTGGCGAACTTGCGATCTCTTCCTTCGAGCGAAATATGCCTACACTTTCCAGCAAGTAGAAACTGCCATATGGTAAACCTTCCCGAATAATTGTATTACCGGAAATTCGTTCGGCACCATATTTTATCACCTTGTTTTTATTTGCTTGAATATTTCCATTTAATGTCAGGGAAACTGCACCAATTTTTTCGCGATATTGAAGTCCGAGTTCAATTCCCCTGTTGCGCAATGTTCCATAGTTTACTGTCGGTGCAGTCAGACCGATGTAGGATGGAAACGCAGTGGATGAGGATAGAATATCAGAGGTCACTTTATTGTACCAGTCAAAAGAGGCCGTCAACTTATTATTCCAAAATCCAAGGTCGATACCAAAGTCCAAGACCTTTGTACTTTCCCATTTGATGCGTTCATTTGCCATAGCAACCTGACGTGCTCCCTGCTGTAGCGTTTCTTCGAAAGGATAAGCAAAAGCAGAACTATAAACAGTCTGATAGGGATAATTTCCGATATTCTGATTCCCGAGGGCTCCGATGGAAGCCCTAAGTTTAACTTCATTAACTGTCTCTTTAAGTCGTTCTCCAAAAAAAGCTTCATCTGAGATCTTCCATCCTGCTGATACAGATGGGAAAAAGGCCCATTTACGATTTTCGGGAAAACGTGAAGAAGCATCATAACGGGCATTTCCTTCCAACAGGTACTTGCCTTTGTAGTCATAATTCAAACGTCCATAATAGGATCTTAGAGACCATTCATTCGTGATACCACTATTGGACTGTTGTCCCGCACCACCACCATCCAATTCAAGCAGATCTTTATTAGGGAATTGTAATCTACTACCAAATAATTTTTGCGTTTTGTTATATTCTGCTTGTGTGCCGGCTAGTACTTTCAAATTATGGTCTCCAAATGACTTGTCGTAAGTCAGTTGGGTATACCCCACAGGATATACATTGTTATCATCAGTCACCTCCAATCCTTGTCCTCCGACATCCAATTGACGTGCTGGCAGTGCATCTGCTGTTGCCTGCCACATGTATTGATTGATCACAGGCTTGTTGGTATAGTTTTTGGTAAATCCATAGGTCAGACCACCACTGGTTTTCCATTCTAAACCCTCCAACAGTTTTACATTGACAAAAATATTGCCCTGCATAAAGTAATTGTTTAGTCTTGTAAATGCATTTTCAGCAACGGCTACAGGATTTTTATTGGGTGACTGAAAAGGATATGCTCTTGAGGTATATCGCCCACTGCCATCCGGAAGTACAGGACCATATAATGGAGATTGACTTATTGTTGAAAGGAACTGATCTTCGGCTCCATTTCTGGGATATTTCCGATCACCGTAATTCAGCGTAATGCTTGAACCAAAACTTATTCTATCATTGATTTTTGAGTTCAGATTCAATTGGAGATTATATTTCTTAAAGGAAGTCCCGATCATAATATCGGGCTGATCAACGTAACCGAGGATAACGTTATAATTGGTTCCATTGGCACCACCGCTTAAACTTAAGTTATGTGTTTGCACCGGTACAGTTTTAAACACGGCATCCAACCAATTAAAGTCAGGATAAAGTGTTTTATCTGTCGCATTTTTATAAGCATCAATCATTTCTTGACTGAACAGCGAATTCGCATTGGTGATCCCTGAATTTTTAGCAGCTTGATTATATAAGGTCATATAATCTACCGAATTATAGACCAAATCGGGTAATGCTGAAGCCTTTGTGATTCCAACATTGTAATCGTAACTCAGCTGTGCTTTTCCGGATTTACCCTGTTTGGTTGTCACAAGGATCACACCATTTGCGGCTCTTGCTCCATAGATTGCTGCTGAGGCGGCATCTTTTAATACCGTAATATTTTCAATTGCCTGTGGATTCAGGTTTTCCAGACTACCGGGAATCCCATCCACAATGACCAATGGTGCGGAAGAAGCACCATAAGATCCTAATCCCCTAACTTGTAAATTCACATTTTCATTACCCGCCTCTCCGGATCCTTGTGTCACACGAAGTCCTGGCATACGCCCTTGAAGTAATTGGGTAGGATTAGTCGCAATTCGTTTATTCAAGGTTTTTCCGTCTACTGCAGCAACTGCTCCCGTCAAATTGCTCTTTTTCTGTGTTCCGTACCCTACAACGACGACTTCGTCCATTAAGCTATTTGACTCCTGTAATACGAGATTGATGTGATCTTTTTTATCAACAGCGATTTCTGTTTTTTCTCTTCCCACTAAAGAGAAGATCAACACATCAATGTCCTTGGCAAGAATCTGATAATTGCCGGATGCATCTGTAACGGTTCCATCCTTCATGCCTTTAATCTGTACTGTCACCCCTGCGAGTGGTTCGCCCGCTGGGGAGGTTACTTTTCCGGATATTTTCAGCTGTGACTGAGCAAACACTTGTGGTGCAGCCATACTCATCAGCGAAAACAAAAGCACCCCTTTCCCTACCGTTTTGGTTATCGGTGTTATCATAGTTCTCTTGGTTTATTTGGTTATTTAACTCAATAAATGAAACCAAAGATCAAGAATAGCCCCCAGCTATGAGGGGTATTTTTCGATCAAATAGGTGGAAAATTTGGTTTCTTTCCCAATTTTCAAGCCCTTGAAACGGATTTTTAAGAAAAAAAGGTTTTTATCGCTGTTTTATTCTGATTGAGCGTTAAATAATAACTTTTTACAAAAAAAAATGATAAATCGTAAAAACGAATCAGTTGAGAACGAAACGGTAAAAATTGTAAAATCACAATTTTCTAAACAAATTAATGAAGGATGGGGATGTCCAATTTTTCTGAACACCTCCATCCTACAAATACTTTAATACTTCTGGTTTAATACCCTGGATTTTGAGGTAGTAAATTTGTATTACGGGCGATTTCATCCTGCGGAATAGGCATCAGCGCATGAAAATCTTTTACTTTCGGTTGGCTTTCATAAGCTCCTGGCTTGGTAAATACTTCTACGACCTGTCCCCAGCGTTTGATATCGTACCATCTTTTCCATTCAAAAGCCAGCTCCACACGACGTTCCTCCTGTACAGTTTTTCGAAACTCAGTCTGTGTCATCCCCGTCTTCAAATCGGTAGGATAGTTCTGCATTCCCTGAGGCGTATATCTCGCCCTAGTCCGAACTGCATTTATGTAGCCATAAGCCTGCTCTGTAGGTCCACCCTTACTCTCATTTATGGCTTCTGCAGCCATTAGAAGAACTTCCGCATAGCGAAAGATAACATGTTTTATATCCGAGTCCGAACCATCGGCTCCAGCATTCGTTCCCGGATGTAGACACCATTTTGCAGTATGTATGCGAGGCCACTTCCATTTCTGATAGGAAGTCATCACTCCTTTCACTGGCGTTTCGGTCAAAAAGCTAATTTTTTTCCGGTAATCTTGATCAGCAAAGCTAGCATACACACCATTTGATGGCACAATAACACTCCATCCCTGCATATCTGCATCCCGAACGCCAGTCATTGCCGCTGTATAATCCTGATTGGATGAATTTTCCCCCGTAATCCCTCCTAAGAAATCTACTACCCAAACATGTTCAGTTTGAAATCCAAGATCGGCATCCCACAGACTACGATAATCTTTTACCAATGCATATTGATATTTGCTTGCATCATTGATCACGGCTTCGGCCATTTTTGCAGCGTCATCCCATTTTTTTAGGACCATATAGACGGAGGCTAATAAGGTTTGCGCAGCTCCTTTAGATGGGCGTGCTTTATTGTTGTTGACATAGTTATCGGGTAAATTTGTTATCGCGTATTCACAGTCAGCGATGATATTGTCATAGACTGTTGCTGCCGGAGTTTTGCTAATAGCTACTACCTTGCTTGGATCACTGACGAATTCACCGATATAGGGAATATCACCAAATAGTTGAACCAAGTGGTAATAATATAAAGCGCGTAGCAATCTAGCTTCGGCAATAAGTGCAGATTTTTTAGCTTCATTCATTTTTACCCCTGGAATGCCATCGATCGCTGCATTTGCAGCTCCGATACCCAAATAAGCTGTTTTCCAAACGGCAAGTAAATCCTGGTTGCTTGCATCATGTGTAAAACTGTTCAACTGGATCCGGCTGGACTGTGTACCAATATCCGCAATATCGCAGTCGTCGCCCAGCAATTGCAATACCATGGTTAATCTTCGTCCATAAAAATCTGCGTTGGCCAAAAGCCCATAAATCCCCATCACTGACGCTTCTGCATCTGCTTCGGTCTTAAAATATTGTTTAGGGTCCAAAATACTTACCGGTTCTTCATTCAATTTAGTACAGGAGAACAAGCTGGTAAAACACAGTATTGTAAGTATAGTATGATATATATTTATCTTTTTCATTAGCATGAATTGTTAACGAGTGTATATTTCAACAGATTAATAAAATGATACACTCAGCTTATTTATTTGTCATTTTTCATTCACCGATGACGGTGCCTATTGTACTCAGTGCGTTTAAAACCGCAGGTTCAGACCAAGAGTATAGGATTTAATATTAGGATAACCCATGTAATCTAATCCAATATTTCGATTTGAATCCTGATAGCTTACTTCGGGATCAAAACCAGTATAATTGGTCCATGTCCATATATTTTGCGCGCTAACATATATCCTTAAATATTTTAAATGGATCTTTTCGAGTGACTTTTCTGAGAAATTATAACCCAGGGCGAGGTTTTTTAACCGGAGGTATGAACCATCTTCTACCCATCGCGAGGAAACCTCAGGACTATTTGTTGAGCTTGCCCTTGGCACGTCGGTATTCGTGTTGGTTGGTGTCCAGCGGTGCAGCGCATCTTTAGTGGCGTTCCCTTTTCCAGCCATCCAGTCCAGCTCCATCCTTGTGATATTCAACATGTCATTACCATAGCTCCCTTGCATAAAAATATTCAGGTCAAAATTTTTATACTTGAAGTCATTATTAAAACCAAAGGTAAAATCAGGATTTGGATCACCTATAATCGTCCGGTCATCGGCATTCACAACACCGTTAGCTCCGACGGTCAATTGATTATTTTTATCCCGGCCAAATAAATCCTTGTAACGAATATCACCGGGTTTCTTATTCGGCTGTGCGCTAAAATCATCCCCTTCTTGATAAATTCCATCTGTTACCCATCCAAAAAATGCCCCCAACACTTCACCTTCACGTAACAACTGCGAATCCGTTGAAAGCATATGACCAGGAATTGTATTATATCGAATCTCACCTCCCGGAAGCTGCAAGATCCTGTTTTTATTGAAACTGATATTAAAATCTGTTTTCCATCCAAAAGTACCGTTCAGATTTGTTGTCTGCAACCCGAATTCCCAGCCCTTATTCTGCACGCTGCCAATATTTTGAAGTGCTGTCGTAAAACCTGAATAAAGTGGCAAGGGTACCTGATACAATAAATTGATTGTTTTTTTGTAATAGTAATCTATAGACAAGTTAATTCTACTCTTTAGAATGCCAATGTCCAATCCAGCATCCGTTTGCTTTGTTGTCTCCCAAGTCAAGTTTGGGTTGGCAACATTTGTCGGACGCACGGCATTTACAGGACTCCCCCCCATTGTTGTCAAGGTAGGTGAAAATCTAGCCAGAGATTGGTAGGAACCAATTTCTGAGTTTCCGGTTTCGCCATAGCTGGTCCGTACTTTTAAATTGCTTAACCAGTCAACAGATTCCATAAAACGTTCCTGACTTACATTCCACGCAAGCGCTCCGGAAGGAAAGAAAGCCCATTTATTGTTATCACCAAACTTTGAAGAACCGTCGTACCTTCCAGTCGCTGTAATAAAGTAACGATTTTTGTAATTGTAATTTACACGCCCATAAAATGAGGACATTACCCAGTCTTCGAGATTGGAAGATGCATTCTGATAATTGGAACCAGCGCCCAGGTTCCAATAGCTAAAATTGTCAGAAATGAAATTTCGGTTATTGGCCTGCCAGGTTTCATTTCTAGAACTTTGGTAAGAATAACCGGCCATCGCATTTAAATTGTGGTCTGCGTATAATTGAAGAAGTTTTCATTGATTAAATTGGTATTTTTATGCGCTGAGATTGAGCCAACTCCACCAAAATTTCTCCCCTCAACCAATTCTTTTGAAACATAATTACCTGTGCGCTGATTACTGACCTGTATGCCAAAGGTACTGCGAAAGGTTAGATTTTTCAGAATCCCCAACTCGACAAAGCCATTTCCCTGGAACAAGTCGGTAATCACCTCATTTTTTCTTTCCATCGCAGCCGCCACTGGATTATCATGCGGATCACCGAACTGCTTCAACGTATATTTTCCCTCCTCATCGTAAACCCCTTGTGTAGGTTCGAAACGTAAAGCTGCAGAGATGACTCCCGCTCCAGTAGCTCCACTGCTCCCCTCCTGGGTTCTTACACCATTTAATTTATTTCTATTAAATAATAATCTGGTTCCGATTTTAATTCGGTCAGAAACTTTCATTTCTAAATTTGAGGTCCCCGAAAGTCTTCTAAAATCGGAATTGATTACCGTTCCTTTTTGTCCAAAATGACTTACAGAAGTATAGTATTTGACATTATCACTACCTCCAGATACAGATAATTGATTATTTAACTGGCCGCCATTTCTAAAGATAAGGTCCTGCCAGTCTGTTCCTTCGCCTAGGGATTGAGGATCGCGAAAGGGCACATTTGTATTTCCGGCATTAGTGTAAGCCTCATTAATATAAGAAGCAAATTCCGAAGCATTCAATAATGAAAGACGCTTACCTACCTTTTGGGAGGCAAAAGAATTATTTAGCTCAATCACTGGTTTACCTGAGCGTCCTTTTTTTGTCGTTATCATAATCACACCGTTGGCTCCCCGTGAGCCATAAATAGCTGTCGCAGAAGCATCTTTCAACACTTCAATAGATTCAACATCTTCTGGTGCTGGAGCAGAGCTGCCGGGGAATCCATCCACAACATATAATGGATCACTACTGGCATTTATAGAACTACCGCCTCGAATACGCACCCTCGGGGCTTTACCGGGCTCACCATTCGTACTCGTTACCGAAACCCCTGGAGCTCGTCCCTGTAAGGCTTGAGCAGTACCGGCTAATGGAAACGCATTAATTTGATTTGCATTAATGGAAGAGACAGAACCTGTTAAATCACTTTTTCGTTGTGTTCCATAGCCCACGACGACAACCTCATCCATAAGTGACTCGTTCGACTGTAAGGTGAGCTGTACCGTCTTTTGATTCGCCCCAAGTTTAATTTCTTGTCCAGCGTAACCTATGGACGAAAAAATTAATGTTGCACGGGAGGGTGCCTTAAGTATAAATTCTCCTTTATCATTCGTTTGGGTACTCCGACCAGCGACTCCTTTTACACTTATGGAAACACCCTGCAATGCAGAATTTTCTTTGTTGACAACCTTACCTCTGATTTCTGTTTCTTCCTGAATAATTTGATGATAGATATCTCTATTTTCGCCCTTAGTGATCCCCAGCGATAATCCCGGTGACAAAAATATTGCCATGGAAGCATAGGGAATAAGCGCACATGGCCCTCTTCTGAAAAGCTTTGATTTCATAATTTTAAATATTTAGTGTTTTTGTGGTTTATATTTTGATTGATGGATTCACTCCTTGAGCAATTCGTTTAAATCCAAATCCAATTTTTAAAGGTTTGTTTAAGTCATAGTCGTGTTTTGTCTGGTTATTTGTTTCCAAGGTAATTAAAAAACGAGTAGGCTTCAATGAATTGGACGATTAAAAATGCGAAAACGATTTCGAATATTTAATCCAAAAAGACAGCCTAGAATGTCTATAACGATATTCATCTGCGCCCGTATTCTCACATTTGCAATAAAATCTATATATTGCTTTTCAAATCAGTTTAAAGTGAGGGATTCGATGATATCAAAAAAATATAGCATTACCTATATCTTTTGGTTTTGCGCTTTTTTTATTCTTAATATGAAGGTTGGCCATTGCCAGACAATCATACCCACAGGCACACCATTTGTAAAGCAGTACAAAAAAAGCCAATACAAAGCAGGCAATCAGAATTGGTCTCTAGCTATTGATCAAGAAGGGCGAATCTACAGCGCCAATACAGAGGGACTACTGCGATTTGACGGACAGTACTGGCGGATATACCCACTTCCCAACCACTCAACAGTTCGCAGTGTTGCTGTTGACAAAGCGGGGAAAGTATACACAGGTGGACGAGGTGAATTTGGTTACTGGACATCAAAATCATTTGGAGATATGACCTATCATAGCCTATCCAAATTAGTCGCAGATAAGATTTATTTTCCGAACGAAGAGATCTGGAAAATTATAGTGGAGGATCATCGTGTATTTTTCCATACTTTTTCCAAGTCCTATATCTGGGAAAACAATACAATCAAACAACTCACTGCTAAAGGTGAACCATTTCTATTTCCTCATCAGCTCAACAATCAACTATTTTTTGAGCAACTTCCGAGTGGTCTACATGAATTCAAATCAGGCAAATTAGTCCCCATACGGGGTAAGGACGTTCTTAAGGACAAAAATGTCTTAGCAATATTGCCCTTTGATAAAAGCAATTCGATGATAGCGACCGCTCGCCATGGACTCTATCTAATGGAATCCAATGGAAATATTAGGCCCTGGTCAATTCCGGCCAATTCTATCCTTAGTCAATCTCAAATAAACAATGGAATTTATTTATACAATGGGCAATACGCATTTGGAACCATTCAAAATGGGGTAATTATTATCAATAAAAATGGTGAAGTTATCCAACATATCAACAAAAACAATGGTTTACAGAACAATACGGTGCTCAGCATCGTAAAAGATAAACAACAAAATATTTGGGTAGGATTGGATAACGGAATCGACCGCATCGAAATCAACTCATCGTTATCTTTCTACACCGACTTTGTGGGTAAAATTGGGACTGTATACACTTCAATTATCTATCAAGGGAAAATTTACTTAGGTACAAATAAAGGATTATTTGTCAGTGAATGGAGAGGACTAAACAATTATAATTCATTAGATTTCGTGCAAGTCCCTAATTCGAACGGTCAAGTCTGGACATTGGCCATTTTCGGCGATGACCTCATCTGCGGTCATAATGATGGAACCTTCAAACTGGTCAGTGGTCAACTTGTAAAGATTTCCAAAATTACTGGGGGCTGGATATTCAAACCTATCTTTGGGACAAAAAATATTCTCCAGGGGAATTATACCGGATTATCAAAATTCGTTTTTGATGGTACACAAATTCAATTTGTACAGCAATTTTCTTCAATCAAAGAACCTGTTCGATTCCTTGCCCAAAAAGATAACCATTCATTTTGGATTGGGGATTGGGGACAGGTACAGTTAATTGATTTTGATCCGAGCTTCCAAAAAGCACATATCCAATTTACATCGATGCAAGACAGTCTCGCTGCTAAACGAAGATTTAATGGAATTTATACCTTAGAAAATAATCTCGTTTTCGCGACAGACAGTGGCTTCATGCAGTTTGATAACATTGTCAAACGCTTTAGCTATTCCGATGAATTGAACAATGCATTAGGAAGTTACAAAAATTCAAATAAGATAATTCCCATCAACACCAATAGTTATTGGTTTATTCAGAAAACAAAAATTGCCAAAGTGGATTTTGATAGCAAAGGAAAACTGAAGATAGACTCCAACCTCCTCAGCCCTTTGCAAGATCGTATGATGAATAATTATGAAAACATCCTACCCATAGAAAATCACTACTATCTCATTGGGTTGGATGACGGTTTTGCCATTTACCGGAATTCTGATGAGCCCGCTAAATTTATATTGCCACCACCGCAGATTACTCAATTGACCAATCTCACAACCGGAGAAACTATCCTACCGGGGGCTGACCTTAAATTGGCCTCATCCGAAAACAATCTCCGGGTGAGCTTCTCAAGCCCTTATTATTCCTCTTCACCACTACAATACCAATATTATCTTGAAGGGTATTCGGATAAATGGTCTGAGTGGAGTGAAACAGCCTTTCAAGATTTTACAAACTTGCCCTATGGGCATTTCGAAATTAAAGTTCGGGCCAGAACCAACACTGGCTTGACTTCGGAGGTACAGACGGTTGCTCTCACCATTAAATATCCCTGGTACCTCTCCTGGTGGGCAAAAAGCATTTATCTTTTGATGTCCGGCGGAATGGTTTATCTCCTTTATAATTTCAATCTTCAACGAGAAAGAAAGAGACAGTTTCAGGCGAAGCGAAAATGGCTGGAAGAGAAGAAAATTGCATTGGAAAGAGAAGCCGAGCAGCAGGAAAAGGAATGGATTAAATTGAAGAACCAACAATTAGAAGATCAACTTAATCTTAAAAACAAGGAACTAGCCAATGCTGCACTCAATATTGTTTATAAAAACGAAATGTTGAACAATCTGCACGATGAACTCAAACAGCTTAAAGATGCAGAAGGCAACAAGCTCAGTTCTGATGAACTGAAAAAAATAAATAAACTGATCGAAGACGCACATAACGATGATCGTGACTGGCACATTTTTGAGAAGAGTTTTAACGAATCGCATGAGAATTTCTTTAAAAAATTAAAGCATGAATTTCCAGACCTTGTCCCCAATGATCTAAAATTATGTGCTTACCTGCGGCTCAACATGTCGAGTAAAGAAATTGCTTCGCTACTCAACATTAGTACGCGGGGAGTCGAAATCAGACGTTATCGTTTACGCAAGAAATTGGGTATTCCAACAGATAAAAACCTCTCTGAATTCCTATTGGAACGTTAAAATTTCGCTACAAACACTACATCATTACCACACACATGCGTTAGTGTCAGCCTCACACTAACGCATACTTTTTTTTGTACAAAATCACTTCTTTAGATTCTTAATATCAGCTATTTAACGTAAAAACATATTTTCCGTGAGAAAGTAAAAATTAACTGTAGTAGTGATGTGAAAATGTTAAATTTTGGCAAAGTTGTACTACATCAACATATTTGCTCCAGGGAAATAACCAACTGTATTTTAAACAAACACCAAAAATTTACGATATGAGGAATCTATCCGCATTATTTTTGACATCCATGGTCGTCTCGGTAGCCTATGGACAAACTTCTATACAAGGGGTAGTCAAAGATGGCTCAAGCATGGTATCCATGCCTGGGGTCACCATTAGTATTAAAGGGAAAACAGTATCTACAAAAACCGACGCAACGGGGAAATTTCAGATCAACGCCTCTCCTACCGATTCTCTAGTCTTTAACTTTTTAGGGTATCGTAAACAAACGGTATACATTGGAAACCAAACGCAACTAAGTGTATTTTTAGAGAATGAAAATCAAGCCTTGGAAGAAGTTGTTGTCATCGGTTACGGTACGCAAAAAAAGGCTGACTTGACAGGATCAATTAGCTCCTTGAAGTCATCCGATATTACGAAGCAACCGGCAATGTCAGCGATGCAATCCATACAAGGTAAAGCTGCAGGTCTAAATATTGTTGCCAATGAAGCCCCGGGCTCTTCACCAAATGTCATTATTCGGGGTTTAGGAACAGCATTGTCAGGAAGGAATCCATTATACATTGTAGATGGCATTGCGCAAACAGACATCAATAATATCAATCCATCTGACATTGAATCCATGGATGTTTTGAAAGATGCATCTTCGGCCTCAATTTACGGTCTTCGGGCGGCGAATGGTGTTATTATCGTCACGACGAAGAAAGGTAAGGCTGGAACTACAAATATCAATTATGAAAGTTACGCCGGGATGAAGAAGATTCTCCACCGCGTAAAAATGGCTAACGCTGATCAATTCAGAATATTTGCCAACGAATACTTAACTTCTACTAAAGGATCTTATCGATTGTCAGAAAATCAAAGATATAATACGGATTGGTATGACGAATTGTTGCATACGGGATCAGTATTTAATAATGCTGTAAATATTTCTGGTGGAACAGATAAGATAGATTATTTTGTATCTGCAAATAATTACACTGAAAACGGCATTTTAGATGGATCTAAATATGTAAGAAATACCGTCCGTAATAACAACGTTTACAAGTTTTTAAATAATCGTCTGAAATTCAGCCAAAATTTAAATCTTACATTAACCAATGCAACGCCGAAGCCTTATAGTGCCTTCACCACAGCTTACCGTCAATCACCACTTGCTCCGCTCATGTTTGATAATGGCCGTTATGGTCTTGGTCGCGTAAATACGACAACAGGTGTGGCGGGAATTGAAGCAGCTCCAGGACAAGCCATTGGAAACCTCAACTCTATAGGTAATCCTGTATATGAAGTTCTACGCCAAAATGAACGGACAAACACCCTTCGTTTACAAGGAAGTTTTGAAGGAGAATTTAAAATAACCGATTATTTAAAAATCAATTCGCGTATCGGTGGGAATAAATTCTATTCGAAACAAAGAATTTTCAATAATGTGAAGGATCAATGGTTAAATGCAAACACTTTACTGGATGAATCTAGATTTATCGCATTAAAGCAAGCAAATCCTAAAGCTATTGATTATGTCGACAACAGTTTAAAATATGAAAATCTCGAACAATTTCGTTGGTCATTTGAGAATTTCTTGACATTTAATAAAAGTTTTGACAAACATCATGTCGAAGCTGTCGTAGGTATGTCTCGTGAAAAATACGACATTAACAGCATGAACAGCCAAACTGGCTATAACGTACCTGAACAAGAACAGTATTGGAATATTAATTTAGCCAAAGGAACAAATGATTATGGTATTGTGTCTCTACAAACCTATTACACGCCCAGGGCATTAGCATCCTATTTTGGAAGACTACAATACAATTATGACAGTAGGTATTATTTAACAGCAACCTTACGAAGAGATGGATCTAGTGTATTTCGCAATACTGGAAAATACTGGGGCACATTCCCATCTGTGGGCTTAGGCTGGACAGTGACCAATGAAAGCTTCATGAAAGATGCCAGTTGGATCAATTTATTAAAAGTCCGCGGAAACTGGGGTAAGTTAGGAAACCAAGATATTCCATTAAATGTTTCGACGATCTTGACGAGCCCTGAAAGCTCAAACTACAACTATGTACTTGGCCCTGAACAGAATATGGTTTATGGAAGTGCAAAGGGCACACCAGCAGTAGATTTGACTTGGGAAGTAACTAAAGAGACTGGTGCTGGCTTAGACTTTGCATTTCTGAACAATCAGCTTTCAGGATCCATTGACTATTATCATAAGCTAAACACAAATACGATTTTGGATGTAACACCCATCTATTCTTCACCAGACGAGAAAAATTATTATGCTCATGGAGCCAAAATATTGAACCAAGGTGTCGAAATTGCTTTAAACTGGAATAAAAATATAAGTTCCGATTTTAGCTATAATGTAGGAGTGAATTACGCATACAATAAAAACAAAGTAACCGAAGTTGTCAATACATTCGACGGCGCCACTGGCGGAAGTTTAAATAATGGCGAAATCACTAAACAACTACGCGTCGGACAACCTATCTATGGTTGGTGGATGTTTGAAGCCAATGGCGTATATCAAGATGACCTAGATGTTGCAAATACACCGGCATTTGGAACAGCTAAACCTGGTTACCTAAAATACAAAGACCAAAATGGAGATGGCGTAATTGATACGAGAGATAAAAAATTCTTCGGTTCATTTCTCCCTAGCTCTACCTATGGAATTAATATAGGGCTCAATTATAAAATGATCGATTTCAATCTTTCTGGCTACGGCGTTGCAGGAAACAAAGTATATAATGGTTTAAATAGTGTACGCTCCAATGCGGGGGAAAATATCGCGCTTTCCACTTTTGAGAATCGCTGGACTGGAGCAGGTTCAACAAATGAACATCCTGGTGCAGAAAGAGCTTATTGGGCTTCTAGTTATTTTCTTGAATCAGGAGCCTACTTCCGGATCAATAACATAACTCTTGGATACACTTTCAATAATCTCTATAGCTCAAAGTCTAAGCTAAGATTATATGTAACCGCACAAAACCCTTTTATGTTTACAAATTACAGCGGTTTCTCTCCTGAACTTGCAGGTGATGGCAGTCCAAATCTTACCTCTGGTATTGAGCTTTCAGCTTACCCTACTACGCGTAATTTCCTCTTCGGGCTTAACATGCAATTTTAATCACTTTAGTTTTGAAAACAATGAAAATTAACAAACTCTATATAGCGCTCTTATTCACCGCAGGAATTGCAATGCAGAGCTGCAAAGACAATAAATTCCTAGATGTACCATCGAAGGAACTGGTTGAAGCTGAGGACAGTGAAGAAATCTTCACACCAGAGCGATATGTCAATGGAATTTACGGTATGTTTACCGACTGGGACTATTCCTTCTCTTATATTGGTATTACGGATATGCTGTCCGATAATGCCGACAAAGGTAGCTCTGAAACAGATGCTGGTGGCGATAAACTGAGCCTAGACAATTTAACATATACTTCTACTACCGGTTCTTTTGAATCAATGTGGACACGATGGTATAAGTCAATTGGCCGTGCAACGAGAGCCATAGAATATACCGAAAATTACGGATTAACTGATGAAACATATAAAAATAGACTGATTGCTGAAGCTCGTTTTTTACGTGCTCTCAATTATTTTTATTTAGTGCGTGGGTGGGGTGACGTCCCTATCCAAGAACGAGATTATATAAAAAGGGAACCTGCATCGGAGGTCTACGCTTATATTGAAGCTGACTTACAGTTTGCTATTGACAACTTACCTATCAAATCAGCATATGCTGCAAAGGATTTGGGCAGGGCGACCAAAGGTGCTGCTCAGGGGTTACTATCGAAAGTATATTTATATCAAAGTAAATGGCAACAGGCGGCAGACATAGCAAAAGTTGTGATCACTTCTGGTGGCTACAGTCTTGAACCTGATTATGCAACGATTTGGCGACTAGCCGGAGAGAATGGTCCGGAATCTCTATTTGAATGGCAAGCAAGGGGTACCTCTATCGCACACGGTATTCAACAATATAGTCAGGTACAGGCTCCTCGTGGGGGAGCCGTAAATTTAGGCTGGGGTTTTAATATCCCAAGTCAAAACTTACTGGATGCATTCAATGCCGAAAAAGACAATATTCGTCGCGATGCAACCATTATCTTTAGAGGTGAGACGCTCTACGACGGTCGACTAATTGACAATGGCGTAGAAAATCCAATGTATAATGAAAAAGCCTACTCTTCGGCAAATGGAGGTGCTGCAGATGGCGATAAAAACGTGCGTTATCTTCGTTTAGGTGAAATCTACCTTATTCTAGCTGAAGCTGCAAATGAGACTGGTAATAGCAGTGAGGCTCTTAATGCTTTGAATACGGTCAGAACACGGGTAAAATTACCTAGTGTAACGACAACTGACCAAGCCCAGCTGCGTCAATTGATCTGGAAAGAAAGAAGACTTGAGTTAGCATTCGAACATGACCGCTGGTTTGATTTAGTGCGTACAAAACAAGCAAAAACGGCTATGGCTGCAAATGGAAAGACTTTCCAGGATAAAATGTTGCTTTTCCCTATCCCAGAAAAGCAACGTATCCAAACTCCAGAAATGCCTCAAAATATAGGTTGGTAATACAATCCATCGATAACTTGGTTCAAACGGCCTTAGGCCGTTTGAACATTTTTAAGACTTAAACAATATCCCTCATGAGAAAACGAATAGCATACCCTGCCCTTACCGGTATCGCTTTGGCGCTTATTCTCAGCAGTTCGTGCCAAAACGCCCCCAATAGTCATACAGACAGCCCATCAAAAACTGATTCAATCAGTGGTCATCATTTCAACGAAGATTCGCTGTTGACCAATATTCAACAACATACCTTTCAATATTTCTGGGAAGGCGCCGAACCTACTTCTGGCCTTGCTCGAGAACGTATTCATATGGACGGTGTCTATCCAGAAAATGACCGTAATGTAATTACCATAGGTGGTAGTGGATTCGGGCTTATGAGCATGATTGTCGCTATGGAACGTGGATTTATCAGTCAAGAACAGGGTATCCAAAAGTTGGATCATATTATGGATTATTTGGGCAAGATCGAACGGTTCAAAGGTGCATGGGCACATTGGTATGATGGAGAACTCGGGACGGCCAAACCTTTCAGTGAAAAAGATAACGGAGGCGATATTGTGGAAACCGCTTTCTTGGCTCAAGGTCTAGTTACTATACGTGAATATCTAAAGGACAAAGGTGAGTCAGCTCAATTGGTTGCCCAAAAAGCCGACAAACTGTGGCAAGAAATTGATTGGAATCACTATACAAATGGACAAAACGTCATTTATTGGCATTGGAGTCCAAAATTCAATTTTCAGCAAAACCACCCCGTTAGAGGATATGATGAGTGTCTTATTACATATATTTTAGCAAGCTCCTCCCCTTCTCATCCCATCTCACCAAAAGTATATCATGAGGGTTGGGCAAGATCTGGAGCGATCAAAAGCACAGCCAAAAAGTATGATATTCCGCTAGTACTTAAACATAATGCCAAAGAAGGTGAAGTTGGTCCGCTTTTTTGGGAGCATTATTCTTACTTAGGACTAAGCCCCAAAGGATTAAAAGATCAGTATGCAGATTATTGGGAAGTAACAAACAACCATGCTAAGATAAATTTAGCCTATGCCAACCTAAACCCAAAAGGTTATAAAGGATATGGTGCTGAAAAAGGCTGGGGCTGGACTGCTAGTTATTCCATTAAAGGCTACGATGCACACCACCCGGACAACGATCCTGGTGTAATCTCACCAACAGCAGCCTTGTCATCCATGCCTTATACATCTCATGAAAGCATTCAGTTTGCCCAATACTTGAACAAACAATTGGGTAATAAAGTCTGGGGAAAATATGGATATTATGACGCTTATAGCGAAACTGCAGACTGGTACCCTCAACGTTATCTTGCCATCGATCAAGGTCCCATTATCGTCATGATCGAAAATTATAGAACAGGAAAAATCTGGGACTTATTCATGCAAGCACCAGAGATTCAGCAGGGATTGAAAAAACTTGGTTTTACGAGTCCCTATTTAAAGTAGTGGTTAAATTAGGAATCATTTTTAATCTGTCACACGTTGAAAATGGTTCCATCCACGAAAATATAAAATTGCCAACAAGAAGCTCTTAGTCGACCCAAGCTTATAAATAAATATCGATGAAATCGAGCTGTAAGTAACATTGATAAATAATCAATGGAATAACAGTTCATTAAGATTACAAGCACCAACTAAATCGGGTGTTATGCGCTCAATTAAAACATTTAGTTCATAACGTACAAAAAAATAATACAATGAAAAAAGTAGTAGGAACATTCCTTCTTGCATTTTTAGCTTGGCATGTGAGTCCAGCGCAGTCAAATCAAAAAATGGATGAGTTCATTAACCAGCTTATGGCCAAAATGACTATCGAAGAAAAGATCGGGCAGCTAAACCTGGTTACCGGCGGCGAAGCGACAACTGGAACAACGGTCTCCACGGATGTAGAAGCTAAAATCCGAAATGGCCAAATTGGAGGTATCTTTAGTATGAGCACACCATCCAAAATTCGCAAGACCCAAGAAATTGCGATCAAGCAGTCTAGGCTCAATATTCCGATTATCTTTGGAATGGATGTCATACACGGCTATCGCACTGTTTTCCCTATTCCTTTGGGCCTTGCGGCGACATGGGATATGGGTTTAATTCAACAATCTGCCCGCATAGCAGCAGAAGAAGCGACGGCAGATGGCATCAACTGGGCATTTTCGCCGATGGTAGATATTTCCAGAGATCCGAGATGGGGGCGTATTTCCGAAGGCGCAGGTGAAGACACTTACTTGAGTTCCAAAGTTGCTGAGGCTATTGTCCATGGCTTCCAGGGGGATAACTTAGCAGCTCACAATACCATGATGGCCTGTGTCAAACATTTTGCACTATATGGTGCAGCAGAAGGCGGGCGGGACTATAATAGCACAGATATGAGCGTTCATCGCATGTACAATGAATATCTACCGCCCTACAAAGCAGCTATAGATGCTGGGGCTGGAAGTATAATGACCTCCTTTAATGATATTAATGGCGTACCTGCATCGGCTAATAGATGGTTAATGACCGATGTCCTGCGCAAACAATGGGGTTTTAAGGGCTTAGTTGTAACAGATTATACGGCTGTTAATGAACTAACGGCTCACGGACTTGGGGATCTCCAACACGTATCTGCGCTAAGTTTACATGCTGGCGTTGATATGGATATGGTAGGTGAAGGTTTTCTCACAACACTGAAAAAATCGCTTGATGAAGGCAAAGTTAAACTCCTTGACATTGACAGAGCTTGCCGTTTTGTGTTGGAAGCAAAATATAAATTGGGGCTGTTCGAAGATCCATATCGTTACTGTAATGAGCAGCGAGCGAAAAACGTGATAGGTTCAGCTGCCAATCATGCAAAGGCAAGAGAAATTGCCGCTAAATCATTCGTTTTATTGAAAAATGAAAATCAGATTCTTCCATTAAAAAAAACGGGCACAGTTGCTGTTATTGGCCCTTTAGCCAATTCAGGAGCTAATATGCCGGGTACCTGGAGCGTGAGTGCAGAATTGGAAAAAACAGCATCATTAGTAGAAGGAATGAAAGCCGTATTAGGCAACAAAGTAAACATTCTTACACACTTAGGAAGCAACCTATTGGAAGATCCGAATTACCAAAAGCACGCAACAATGTTTGGTCGAACAATTGCACGAGACCCTCGAAAAGAAGATGAGATTATTGCAGATGCCGTAAAAGTTGCTCAACAATCAGATGTTGTGGTTGCCGCACTTGGTGAATCTTCAGAAATGTCCGGGGAAAGCTCAAGCCGCTCAGAATTGGACATACCTAAAAATCAACAAAACCTTTTAAAAGCATTATTGGCGACCGGAAAGCCAGTCGTACTTGTCTTATTTACCGGTAGACCGCTTACGCTTACTTGGGAAGATACTCATGTACCGGCAATATTAAATGTTTGGTTTGGTGGATCGGAAACAGGAAAAGCAGTTGCCGACGTACTATTTGGTGATGTTGTTCCTTCAGGTAAAATTACAGCGACTTTTCCAAGAAATGTGGGGCAAATTCCGATTTATTATGCGCATAAAAATACCGGAAGACCCTATGGAAACTCTGGTGATTTCGAAAAATTTAAATCCAACTACCTCGATATAAGCAACTCTCCCCTTTACCCTTTTGGTTATGGGTTAAGCTACACGACTTTTGCTTATGGTGATATTCGTCTTGACCGAAATACACTTGATGAAAAAGGGTCTCTTCAAGCGAGTATCGATATCAGCAATACTGGGAATTATGATGCGGAGGAAACAGTGCAGCTCTATATCCAAGATTTAGTTGGTTCTGTCACTCGTCCTATAAAAGAACTAAAAGATTTTCAAAAAATATTCTTGAAAAAAGGAGAGCAAAAAACAGTAAAATTTGAGATCAAAATAGAAGATCTCAAGTTCTTTGACAACAACTTGAATTATGTTGCCGAACCTGGAGACTTCAAAGTCTACATTGGCCCCAATAGTCGGGACGTCAAAGAAAAGAATTTTAAATTGCTTTAGAAAAACCGCTATGGCATATATATAAATAAAGCGGCATTTAAAAGATAAGTGCCGCTTTATTTATGATAAAAGATCATTTTTTATGAACTATTTCATATTGCCATCAAAACTTTCGAACAGTAATCGGAGTTCTGCCGCTTTTTCCGGATAGTCCTTTAGTACGTTTGTTCTCTCACTTGGGTCCCAAGCGATATTATGCAATTCCTCAATAGCATCATACGGTTTACCTGAGATTTGATTTACTCCTGCTGCAAGCCTGCGATATTTCCAATCGCCCGACCTGACGGCCTCAACGTGACCATAATTAACCAAATATATTGGTCTATGTGGAGTTTTTAAATCTTCCGATTTACCATTCAACAAGGAATCAATAGCCTGTCCATCAATAGCTTTCTTCGGCAATGGAGCTCCCGTCCATTTAACTAATGTTGGCAGTACGTCCAAATTACTGATTGCCTGTCGAAGGACTTTGCCCTCTTGTGCATATCCTTTTCCATAGACAATGAAAGGCACACGAACACCACCTTCCGTCGTTTCAGCTTTAGAACCTTTGAATACACCTGCAGTACCCACGTGCCAATTTTTGGTAGCGGCATCGTCAGACATTCGTGACGGATAGGCTATCCACGGCCCATTATCACTTGAAAAAATCAAAATGGTATTATCAGCTAAGCCTTTTCGTTCGACAGTCTTCCAAAGCTCGGCAAAATTATGATCCAGTTCTTGCATAATTGCACCGAGCGGACCTGCATTTTGCTGATCTGCAAATCGGTTCTTTTTATTGGCGAACGCTAAAGGGAGGTGTGGAAAATTGTGTGCGTAATATAAAAAAAATGGATGCTCTTTGTCCTGCTCTTCTATAAATTTCACTGTTTCTTTGTGGTAGAGTGTGCTTAGATCCGAATCTTCCGGAGTGATAACTTCTGGTTTGCGATTTCTAAAGATCTTAATAACAGAATCCGTCTTAACATAGGGATCACGATAATCATGACTGTAAAGCATACCATAAAAAGAATCAAAACCTTGCTGATTTGGATGATGATAAGATTGTTTGTCTCCTAAATGCCACTTCCCGATCAGCGCAGTTCTATATCCTACTTTTTTTAATAATTCAGCAATCGTTTCCTCATCATTAGGCAATCCCAAATTTGAGCCAGGACCTATTGGTGCTGGAAGATTATAACGTGAGGCATATCTTCCTGTGAGTAAAGACGCCCTCGAAGGGGTGCAGGAAGGCGTAGAAACCATAAAATTTGTTGCTCGTACTCCTATACTGGCTATCGAATCCAAAAAAGGAGTTGAGATATTGGGGCTTCCATAACAACCAATGTCACTATATCCGAGATCATCGGTCAGGATCAAGATGATATTCGGCTTTTTCTGTTGGCCGTAGGCAAAAGCCACCATTAAAAATAATGTCGTTAAGAGAAAGAGTCTAGCGTATCGCTTCATATTTGTATGAGTTAATTGGAACGTGCCACAATATAACAATTTTTAACAATTTGGATTCTGTTTCAAATTCGTATTGAGATTAATTTCTCTTTGTGGAATTGACCAGAGATAATGCTTTTTAGAGTCAGAAACACGGTTTTCTGAATAAGCCAAGTGGAACTGTTACATCTTTGAGTAGGACTTTTTTGGCTATCATCATGATATACGGATACAGAGGCATTAATAATGGACTTCGGTTCGATCTGCACAGAGTTATGTTATCCATAACAGGAAAATCCTAAAGATAAAGACCGTGTAGAATACCTTAGTACCCTATAATTTTTCATAGCTAAAGAATTAATGGTGAATACGAACAAGTGCCAACGCCAATCGAAAACTCGTTTCTATATTGAAGACATTTAGGGAGGCGAGCGCCTCCCCTGCTGTCAGTTTGAGAAAAGATAAGGGAAATTATCCTATATTACACATTCGCATTTTCTTACCTGGGGGTATAGTTATTAAAGATTTAATAGTACTATTAGTAAGGAATGCGATTTTTACAAAGTTGATATATTTCATAATTGTATTAAATTTTATGGTAAGAAGATCCTATTTTTATTCTTAGTACCTTTTGACGCCTTCACAAATATAAAAGATATTTTAATATAATCTACTAATTCTATAGATTTTATTAAAATAAAAAATTACTCCATTATGTTCTAGTAATAAGATAAAAAAGACTCTTAACGGCGGCACTTTATCAGGTTGGGTGATCATCTGCCTTGCTATTAAACTAGCGATGGATTACAATGATGAATAATCGTCTAGCGTTCCATTAAAAAATAAAACCCATAGAAAAGTAGTTACGGTAAAAAAACGTTATATTTAAATGTCATTAACCAAAACTTCGGATCCATGGAGGACATGATTCTTTACAATCGGCTTCAATTTGCCTTTACTATCACATTCCACTATCTATTTCCCCAATTGACCATGGGATTATCATTGATGATCGTTTATTTCAAATGGAAATTTCTACAGACACAAAATGAAGATTACAACAATGCCTCAAAATTCTGGATGAAAATATTTGCACTTAATTTTACTATGGGCGTTGTAACAGGTATTCCTATGGAATTTCAATTTGGCACAAATTGGGCAAAATTCTCTGAACTTACTGGGGGGATTATTGGGCAAACCTTAGCAATGGAAGGAATGTTCTCATTTTTCCTAGAGTCCTCTTTTCTGGGAATGTTTCTCTTTGGAGAAAAATTACTCGGCCACAAACTTCACTTTCTTTCGGGTTTGATGGTATTTATAGGCTCTTGGGCAAGTGGATTCCTGATTATTGCCACGCATTCTTGGATGCAGCACCCTGTGGGCTATGAAATCCTCGAAAATGGAAAATTTGTGCTTACCAATTTTAGTTCTTTATTCAGTAACCCATGGTTATGGCCATCTTATCTTCACAATCAAGCAGCATCACTGGTGACAAGTTCTTTTTTTGTTGCCTCCATTGGAGCTTTCTACCTCCTGAGTGATAGACATAGCAAATTTGGAAAGATATTCGTTAAAAGTGGTGTTATCTTTGGCGTCGTCTCATCAGTTATGCTCGCATTCCCTACGGGCGATCTCGCAGCCAAAAATGTGGTAAAATATCAACCTGCCGCATTTGCAGCCATGGAAGGTATCTTTAAAACAGAGAGAGGTGGATCCGAAATTGTTCTGATCGGCCAACCTGATATGGAGAACAAAAAACTGGACAATAAAATTGCAGTCCCTAATGTATTAAGTTTCCTTACCTATCAACGTTGGGATGCTGAAATAAAGGGGCTCAATGAGTTTGATGACTCGTTACATCCAACTAATGTTCCCGGACTTTATTATAGCTATCACATTATGGTAGGACTAGGTACAATATTCATCGGAATAATGGTATTGGGTACTTTTTTGCTTTGGCGAAACAAATTATATCAAGCCAAATGGCTACTGTGGATTATTATGTTTATGATCCCTTTTCCTTATATCGCCAATACTGCAGGCTGGTATACTTCCGAACTGGGAAGACAGCCTTGGCTAGTCTATAACTTGATGCGTATGGTTGACGGCGTATCGCCTACAGTGTCCTCTGGTAATACGTTATTCACCTTACTAGGATTTGTCGGGCTATATATCCTTTTGGGTTTACTATTCCTTATGCTTGTACTGAAAATTATTAGAAAAGGCCCAGAGCCTCATATTACTTTAAGCTAATTTGTTATGGAAATATTCTGGTTTATTGTATTAACCTGCATGTTGGGCATATACGTTGTCCTTGATGGTTATGATTTTGGAGCGGGAATTGTACACTTATTCTTTGCAAAAACTGAACAGGAGAAAAGGGCTGTGACAAATGCAATCGGTCCATTTTGGGATGCGAATGAAGTTTGGCTTATTGCAGCCGGCGGTGTTTTGTTTTTTGCTTTCCCGACACTTTATGCTTCCTCTTTTAGTGGTTTCTATCTTCCGTTAATGCTTGTACTATGGTTATTGATCTTTAGGGCAATAAGCCTTGAACTGAGAGGACAAGTGCATCATAGGCTTTGGGAAGCATTATGGGATAAAGCTTTTGGCTTAGCGAGCCTGCTTCTTGCGCTTTTTTTTGGAGCCGCTTTAGGCAATGTGGTCCGCGGAGTTAACCTCGGTATGGTCGAAAATGGGATATCTACCCAGGAACCGCATTATTTCTTTCTAGCACTTTGGAATCCAACGTTTGATCCTTTGGCCGAACATCAGGGTATTATTGACTGGTTTACATTAATATTAGGTCTAGTTGCAGTCATCACGCTAACTATTCATGGTGCTGGATGGGTCATTTTAAAAACATCCAGTACTTTAAATCAACGCCTTAAAAATATCATATTTAAATTGAACTTCATATTGCTTGTATTGGTTCTCTTATCTGCTTATGTCTGGCATTATGTAAAACCAATCTCCCTAAATAACTTCCAAAATTATTATTGGCTCTGGATATTTCCATTAATTGCAACCATTGGCTTACTTGGACAGTTTTGGATTAGAACATTCAAAAGAGATGGCACCGGTTTTCTCTTCTCATCGCTGTTTATACTTGGAAGTTTTGCGACGACAGTAGCCTCGATGTTTCCAACCTTACTTCCCTCAACCAATGCAATAAACCCATCACTTACTATAAAGAATGCTGCTGCGCATGAATATGGACTTACAGTAGGTTTAGGATGGTTTATTTTTGCAGCAGTTCTGGTCATCGCTTATTTTATCATCCAGTTCCGGGTTTTTAAAGGCAAGCTGGATGATGTAGGCTATGGCGAACATTAGAAAAGCATGCATTGTCTTAAAGCCCTAACAATTTATTTTTTAGGGCAAGTTGTACCAATTCTACCATATTTTTCACCTTAAATTTGGTCAATAGGTTGCGTCGGTGTGTTTCTATGGTAACTGGGCTTAAAAATAATTTCTCTGCGATCTGATTGCTGGTATGTCCATTGGATATCATCATTAAGATCTCCTTTTCCCTTTGTGTTAAACGTGGAAGAGAGCCCATAGTAGACATCGCCCCAGCATAAAGCTCTTTTGCACTATCGCAAAGTGCTTCCTCTCTATTTAATGCAAGTTGTACACAACGAAGAAACTCGTCATTGGAAACATCCTTTAATATATAACCATTTCCCCCGTTTCGCATAAATTGAAAAATAAGATTACGATCAGCTAGATTACTCAGTGCAACGACTGGAATCTTGGGGAACAGTTTCTTTACTTGTAAACATACCTCCAATCCGCTTGTATTCAAAAGTTGCATATCCATAAGCAACAAGTCAACGTTCGTCCTATCCAAGAATTCGATCAATGCTACCTCTTCTATAAATGAATAAACATTATACTCCCTTTGACTAATGAGAAAAGAACTTACACCTTCCAATAATAAAGGATGGTCATCCAATACAGCTATAATTTTCATATACTCGCTCTTTTTTAACTAAACACTTAATCCTATTTCAATTTGAGTACCAGAGCCAAGTTTACTGTGAATATCAATAGATCCACCGATCCACTTAATTCGGTTTATCATATTATTTAAGCCCATTCCATAATTGGCAACGGAAGGATCGAACCCCTTTCCGTTATCTTCAATCAAAACGAGTAAAGTTTCCTCCGATTTGCTTACCTGGACAATAATTAAATCAGGATCGGCATATTTCAGCGCATTCGAGATTGCTTCTTGTACAATACGATAGATTGCCAGTCCTTTTTGGAAATCCAGAAGGACTTCTTTCTCATAATTTTCAAATTGGATTGTAACTTTACTATTTCGCATTGAAAGGCACAATTGTTCCAACGCTGCTATTAAACCAAATTGCCGCAACGACTCGGGCATCAAATTATGTGATATTCGTCGCACCTCGCCTAAGATATCGTTCAACTTTTGTGGCAGTTCGTTTGTCAAATCATTTTTTTTAGAATGATCACCAGCGATCTTAAATTTCAATCCTGTCAGCATCCCACCGATGCTATCATGCAAATCTTGCGCAATGCGCTGCCGTTCCTGCTCTTCACCTTTGAGCATCGATTCCGAAATTTGCAACTGTTTTTCCTTGGCCAGTTTCTCCAAAGCAACCTCATGATTAATTTGAATCTGTCCATTCAATTTGCGCTGCTTGCGATAGGAAAAGGTGACAAACAAAACAATTATAAAAAGTAAAATAGCGATACTTAAAACAAGGAAGATCTTTAATTGACTGCTGCCTTTTTCTGCACGTAAATTTAAAATCAATTTTTCTTTTTCTACAGCCTTATATTTGGCTTCCATTTCATTCATTTTTTCCAAAAGCTGTACCTTCTGTATGCTATCCGAGAGTTTATTTGCCGTATTGGACATTTTAAGCGCTTCTTTGTAATCTCCCATCAATTCATTCACGCTTGCCAATTGGCTATAGACAATTTTGCTGTTATAGAGGTCACGTGTCAACAAACCATTTTTTATAATCTGTTGCAATGGTAATTTCGCTTCAGCATATTTTTTCTGCATCAAATAAACATTAAACTTTCTAAACAACATCATCTGATAGAATTTCCAGTTGTTCATTTTCTTAGACCAATCCAACCCTACATCTAGCATACGCAACGCTTCATCTGTTTGTTGTTTTGTTGTAAAATAAAGGGCTTCGTTGTAAAAGTAACTGGGAAGTTGGGAGGAGTTTGGATTCTCACCTAAAAGCAGTTTAGCTTTATCCAATAATAGCCGAGCCTCTTTTGATTTGACTTGATAACAATATGTACTGACGGCATTCAAATAGGCTACTAACAAGGCTGTACTCTTAGGCTGCTGTTCGAGCTGTTTGATCGCAAGCTGATGGTATTCATCCGCCTTCACCAACTGATTGGATGACATAAAAGTCAAGCCAATCATTGTATTTATAGCGCCTTCCATGAGCGGATCGTGCGCTTTGGCATATGGCATACACTTACCATTGAGTATATCCAGAAAATCAGCGAACCCTTTTTTCGGAAATCGAATTAAACCCAGATTATACCAAGCTTTGGCCAAAAGCTCCTGTTGGAAGTGCTCCTTGGCATTACCCAAAATATCTACGCATTTCTGGGCTTCAATCTCTGCACGTCGACTATCTAAAAATTGGCCATAATAGAAGCTTTTGTAAAGCGCTCCCATTGCCTGAAGACTTTTAAAAGCCTTACCCTTCCGCTCCCCTTGTCGTATATTCTCCCAAAATTTCAGTGTATCACGAAACCTGTAGTAATCCGCCAAATAGAAGTACTGCAATGCTTGTACACTATCGCTTGAAGCCGATTTCAATAGCATCTCGGCATCAGCTCGATATTTATCTTCATTTAGGGGCAAAAAACTTTGCGCGCTCGTCATTTGTACAGTAAAATACATGATCCATACAGCAATGAACTTTAGCAAAACGCGGCGTTGTAACTTCATTAATCAGATACCTTATTATAATATGAAATAAAATTTGTTGCATTTTTATTGAGATGCGTCTCTTTGTGTTATTCTGGAAACTCTGCGGATACTAACTCTTCGACAGATGATCTTTCAAAACTAAGCAATTTTAAAAACATATAAAGCACCTCAATCGTCATCAAGGTGCTTTATATCGTCGACGCGGCAATATATGAAGTCTGCTTTTATTAAAATACAATTTTTACGAACGTCCTAACGGTGTTTCAACCACTGTGGTTCTAGTTGTCGCTATATTGATCAACAGATCTAATTTACATGTATACGTTGAAGACAGCTTTCCCGAAACGTTGTTTTCAAATAATCCACTTTTAATAATAGGTACACTAAATGGTAAAGTCCATGCCCGTAATGATTTTGCTATCGTATCCATTGCGTTGATCCCTTGCAAGGCCTGTACTCCATCTGCCCAACAAACCAGCCCGATCGTTTTATCCGTAAGATAAGCCGGCCTATTTTTTGCACTTATCTCAAGCCAGTCCAAACAGTTTTTCATTACACCGGGGATACTTCCATGATATAAAGGAGACAGCCAAAAATGTACATCTGCCTCTAAAAAAAGATTATTCATAATCTTTACACTATTTGGAATTCGGGTAAGACTATTATCAAAAAGCGGAATACCACTATCAGCGAGATTAAAAACGCTGTTCGCTATCCCCAGCTGACTCAATTGTTCAGCAAAATAATTAGACAATATACCCGAAGTAGACTCCTGTCTACGCTCCAAGGCCCCATTAAATATTAGTGCTTTCATTGTTTATTATGTTCTTTTAAAAATAACCTTTGGCATTCCGACTTCTCCGTACATCAATGTTTTGACAATCGGAATTAAGCGCGAAGTAGCCAACATATAAAGTGATTCAGGTATATTTGGACGTGCCCTTACAACAACTTTCTGATCTTGATAGCCTGAAAGATCTGCATGAATCAAATTCTGTGTCCATAATTCCAGTTCCATTGTTTCCACGCTTTTAAAATCGTAATACGCTACTTTAGCATGGAATTTCTCTGCCAAAGCCATATATACCCAAGGTGGAATAATTGCATCAACGGAACAGGTAAAAGCAACAGCTTTACTCAGAAAGGAACTCAAATCCAATGTAACCAAAGCCGCCCTAAATTCCTTTTCCCGGACAATCATTTCTTGGTAAAAGAGTATTTTGATGTCGAATTCGATAATTTCAACTACATTTTTGAAATCAATAAGATCAAGCGCCAATATACCCGAATTTTCAACTTTATTTACAAACATATTTTAATGTTATTATTATCCTTACCTGATGGAAATTCAAACGGTTAAATCAATTTATCGATTATCCGGTCGTACTTCTTTTCGACTACGGACCAATCCAAGACAGACCAAAATGCGTCCAAATAGTCTGCTCTTTTATTCTGATATTTCAAATAATAGGCATGCTCCCATACATCGACACCTAAAACTGGTACTCCTCGGCTCGCCAACTGAGTATTCATTAACGGATTATCCTGATTAGATGTAGCCACCACGTCCAAAGTACCATTATACTTAACATAAAGCCACGACCATCCAGAGCCAAATTGTCCAAGCCCTGCATTTTTTATTCTCATTTTCAACTCGTCTAAAGAACCAAAAACTGCATCTATTTCATTTGCTAGCCTCCCAGTAGGTATCGTTTTCGGTGTCGGAGATAAAATTTCCCAAAATAGGGAATGATTGTAATGGCCACCAGCATTGTTCCGGACAGCAGAACCATATTGACTCACCTGCCCCAAGATATCGTCCAATTCAATACTTTCGATCCTTGTATCCACTAGTGCTTTATTTAAATTATCAACATAGGTTTGATGATGTCTCTGATGATGGATATGCATCGTTTCCTGATCAAAATAAGGTTCCAGTGCTCCATAAGAATATGATAAATCTGGTAATTGAAATCTGTTCATGCTATTTAGTTTTGTTATTTTATTATGATAAGTCAAAGCTAAATAATAGATTTTAATAAAACAACAATTTAGTTGTTTTATTAAAATCATAAAATAAATTGCTTATTGCAAATAAGCTCAGAAAAACCCATTACAATAACGTTTAGAAAAAATAGTATCTTTGCCTAGAATATTAAAACAACTTATTTATTGTCAAATGCAAAAAACACCGGCGGATAGGATATTAATGTTATTAAAAATGCGAGGCGAAGTTACTGCAGCCCATATTGCCTTGGAGTTGGGCATCACGAAGGAGGGTGCACGCAAACATCTACTCAATCTTGCCAACCAAGGACTTATTGAATCTTATGCAAGGAGTGAGGGTATCGGCCGGCCGTCAACCTATTATTGCCTCTCCGTACAAGGGCTTTCAAAGTTTCCTGATAGTCACGCTGATGTTACCGTCCAACTGCTCCAATCCATTAAACAACTGCTTGGTGAGAATGCGCTGGATTTATTGATTGCTGATCGGGAGTCAAAAATATATCAAAAATATACAAATGCACTATCCGGTACTGAAACGCTCGAAAATAAACTTGATATTATCGCAGCGAAGCGAACAGAAGAGGGATATATGGCTGAATGGAAAAAAGAAGCCGAATCTTTTCTCTTTATTGAGAATCATTGCCCTATTTGTGCCGCGGCAACAGAATGTCAAGGTTTTTGCCGTTCTGAACTTCACAATTTTCAGCAACTTATCGGTCCGTCTTATACAATCAGCAGAATAGCATATATTCTCGAAAATGATGCTCGCTGTACTTATCGCATCACAAAAAAAATAATGTAACTTTTTTAGTTACTCCTAAATAAATTAATTATATACCAAAAAGTATTTTTTATCTTTGCAATCAAAGAACAGCGCGATTATGTCAAAGGCAGAACAAACCCGGCAATTTATCATTGAAAAAACGGCCCCTATTTTTAACAAAAAAGGATATTTCGCTACTTCCTTATCAGACATCACTACAGCTACGGGTTTAACAAAAGGCAGTATCTACGGAAATTTTAAGGACAAAGATGATCTAGCTATACATGTCTATACCTATCAAAGTGAAAAGATTGCAGAAGCCGTTAATCAGCAGATTACACTGCAAAAGACAGCCCTAAAGAAACTTTTCGCTTTTTTTGATTTCTACAAAGAAAATTTTAAAAATATTACTGCTTCAGGCGGCTGCCCGCTAATGAATGCTGCTATCGAAGCTGATGACTCCTTACCTTTTTTAACACCGAAAGTCAAACGATCATTTGCACTTTGGAAGCAACAATTGATTTCGATATTAGAAGAAGGGATTAACAATGGAGAGTTTAAACAGGATATTTCTGCTGAACATTTTGCGGTCATCTTCATGGCTATGATTGAAGGCGGCATTTTACTTTCAAAAATTTCGGGACGTGCTAAAGATTTCGCCATTCTCTTGGATAATATGAAAGAAATGGTGAATCGCGAGATCAAAATATAATTTTTTAAAACTACAAATACCAATCGGTATATTATTACATTAATTTTAACATAATAAAAATGAAAAGAGTTGTAATTACTGGCATGGGGACAATCAACCCGCTAGGAGAGAACATTGATATATTCTGGGATAATATTTTACGAGGCGAAAATCGCACAGCTATCATCAGTCGCTTTGACGCATCTTTGTTTCGGACACAGATCGCGAGCGAAATCAAAAACTTTCAACCGGAAAAATACCTCGATAGAAATGAGATCAAAAGAAGTGATTTATTTACTCAATACGCCCTGTACAGTGCATCGCAAGCGCTAGAAGATTCTGGTTTGGATCCAAATACTATGGATCCATTTGATATTGGTGTTATTTGGGGAGTTGGACAAGGCGGAATGGAAACATTCGAAAATGAAGTTGAAAACTATGTAACGGGCAATTATATTCCTCGATTCAGCCCATTTTTCGTTCCTAGGCTTATTGTCAATATGGCTTCGGGAATGATATCGATGAAATTCGGATTAAAGGGAATCAATTATACAACGGTATCTGCCTGCGCCACGTCCAATACCGCTTTCATGGATGCATTCAATTACATTCGATTGGGAAAGGCAAAAGTTTTTATCAGCGGCGGTTCAGAAGCACCCATTACCCCTGCTTCAGTAGGAGGTTTCTCTGCGATGAAAGCAATGTCGAGTAGGCATGATGATCCCAAAACTGCAAGCAGACCATTCGATCGGGATCGGGATGGATTTGTTATGGGGGAAGGTGCCGGAGCTCTGATATTGGAAGAATACGAGCATGCCAAGAAAAGAGGCGCAAAAATATATGCTGAACTTGTCGGCGCTTCTATGACTGCTGATGCCTATCACATGACTTCGCCTCATCCAGAAGGCATAGGCGCGGCCAAAGCTATGTCACTAGCGCTAGAGGAAGCCCAAATCAACAGTGATCAATTGGATTACTTAAATCTCCATGCGACTTCTACTCCCGTTGGCGATATTGCTGAACTGAAAGCAATGCAACTTGCATTTGGTAAGTCCAGCAACCTTTGGGTTAGTTCTACCAAATCAATGACCGGACACCTGCTCGGTGCGGCAGGAGCAATTGAAGCAATTATTGCGATAAAGTCCATAAACAATAATGTAATTCCAGCGACAATAAACATCGAAAATATCGATCCTGCAATTCCTGAAGGAATCAAAATTGTTGTCAACCAACCTTTGGAAAAGACAATTCAAACAGCAATGAGCAATACTTTCGGTTTTGGTGGACACAATTCAAGTATTCTCTTCAAAAAGATTTAAGATTTTTTAAAAAAAATCTTGACAAAGTGTAAAAAAGACACTATCTTTGTTGTATCATAATTTAGGTTTATAATTGGTTATTTAAGGTTTTCATTCTCCCCGTTTGAAAACCTTTTTTTATACTCGTTTATTTCGCCTAATATATCGTTTCACAAATTCATATTACTCAGTCTTCCATCCGGTACTATCTCTTTAGAAGCAGATCCGCCTATCAGGTTTCTCAAGGAGGTCCATCAATAGATTTCATACTAGCTTTTTAGATTTGAATAACTCCAAAAGCACCAATTCAACGATGAAAAGGAAGGTTCACCAAAAAAAACAGCGAGGGAACCGAAATCACCTCGCTGCATAAAAATAAACATATGAAACTAAAATTTTCCTGTACGCTTATCCCACCACATCTGTTCGCCCCAAACATTGTCAACCACTTTGGTGGCAGCCTCATTCGTATTAGCTTTATTATATAAATACTCATTATTTGGATAAGGCAATCGCCAAGGTTGATCATTGTGCTTTTTACCAAATATGGAATTCAAAGAAGGATAATTTGTTGTTGGAACTCCAGTTCTCCTGTATAAGCTCCAAGCTTCAAAATTTTCTTTGAATAAAGCCACCCACATGTCCCACCAAATACGCTCTTTTGTATTATTCCATTTTCCTGCCCCCTCTAAATACGCATTTGTAGCCTCTGAAGATATACCATTGTCAGCCATAGATAAATTTACTGCTTTTTCATAAGCAGTCTTGGCAGATATACCCACGTTATACCCTAGCATTGCCGCCTCAGCCAAAATATAGTAAGTTTCACAAGATTTAAAAAATGGTGTTGCACCTGCTGCATTGGCTATATAACGATCACCTATCCAAGAAACAGAAGTTAGGCTCGAAGGGCCTTGTTTTGCTCCGTTAGGATAACCTCGATACTCACCGTCATTTGCTTTTAAAGCCACCGCAGCAATACGAGGATCCTTAGTATCAATTAAATGATCGATAAAAATATCAGACAGCGCCCAGTTATTTCTTCTATTCCCTATCATTCCAGAATTATACCACGGTTCATAATATGGTGGAGCTCCAGGATAAGTCAAGGCGCAATTTTCACTATTCTCTTCCAATACTGGATATTTCCCTTTATTTCCTGCAATTTCTTCTATGGTCGATTTTGCTAAATCCGATGCAACTCCAGAAATGCGTAATGCCAAACGGAGTCTTAAGGAATTACAGAACTTCCGCCACTTCAGCATCTCTGCTGTTAAAGATTCTTGATCGTCACCCATATAATAGATTGCATCGGCTTTCCCCAACGCATCGTCTCCATATCCTACTGCCATCTCGTCAGCAATCTCTTTTAAACTTTTCAATATAGCAGGGTAAATATCTTCTTGTTTATCATACTTTGCTCTTAAAACACCTCCTTGCTCTTCGGTACCCTGAAATGTCTCCGTAAAAGGCACGTTTCTCCACCCGTCCGTTAAATAGGACCACATATAGTTTTGCCAAATTCGTGCGATAAAGCGCACATTTTTATAGCCTTTTGCAGTACTTTCAGTATATTCCAACATGTCTTTTAGTTGCGTATTGTTATAATAACACGCATACCAACGATTGCCATAAGTATTATTTGTCGGCACCAATCCAGACATAAAATCCATGTATTGAATTTTAACAATATAGCCTGCAAATGTACCATAACCATCAACATCCCCACCAAACTGCTCTCCCGTATTACGGAGTACATTAACCAGTGTATTTGTTGGTGGGCTATAAGGCAATGCATCTGGGTTTGTATTTATATCTTCGAAATTCTTAGTACATCCCGATAATAACAGGAGTGATAACGCCGAAGCTGCTAACCCTGTTTTCTTAATAATCTTATTCATACTCATTGTATTTGTTAAGAACATAAAATTCCTAAAATCTAATTAAAAAGTAATACCTAGTTTCAATCCGATACTGCGAGAACTTGGAACTGATGCTTGCTCAAAACCAACACCTCTACTATCACTCGACACGCCACTAGTTTCCGGGTCTATACGCATTGTATTTGATTTATCAACCCATAATAATGCTAGATTGGATCCTATTAATGATACATTTGCACGTTTGACTCCCTTAATTTTACCATAGACATGTTGAGGAATTGTATAAGTAATATATCCTTCCCGCAATTTCAAGAAAGATCCATCAAATACATACATCTCCGCTATTCCTCCTGATTCATACCAATCTTGAGTATTTACGGCAATAGTATTTTCTACCCAGCCTCCTTTCCCATCTGGCATTGCAAATCGCTCATTTTTCATAACATCTTTTCCTGCAACAATAGCACGTTCACGCACGCCATTTTCTGCTGTAATAGCAGCAATACCAGCACCATAAGCATGACTCATTGTTTGTGACCAGACATCACCACCTTTTCTAAAGTCTAACATGAAGCCTACTGTAAAATCTTTATATTTAAATTCATTTCGAAGACTCATCATATAGTTAGGCGTAACATGGCCAATAACCTGAGTAGATTTTGTATTATCAACAAATCCCTCGTCAGTCACTTTAATAGCTCCTTTCATTGGTCCATCCTCTACACGGTTATATCCGGGACCAACTAATGCTCCCCAAGATTCACCCACCTTGGCCATATTAGCAATCCCCCATGTCCAACCAATTTGGTAAGTATCCAAATTTAATTGAGGATACAGTTCCAAAATCTTATTCTTATCTTTTGCAAAATTGAACGATGCAGTCCAGTTTACACCAGTCTCACTTTTTAAGATATCACCACGTAACTGGATTTCAACTCCTTTACTTTCAATATTCCCTGCATTCAAGACCATACTACTAAACCCGACAACATTTGAGGTTGTAACCGGTAGAATCTGTTTTTTAGCATTTTTGTGATAATATGTAAAATCAGCATGTAATCGATCCTTAAATAAACCTATCTCGGTACCAACTTCCCATGTCCGTATACTTTCTGGTTCCAAATTAGGATTTGGATAAGTCATACTTTTATAGATTTGAGCAACCCCATTAAACGAACTATTCTGCGCATAGTAATATCGTTTATTTCTGTATGCAGAGGTTGCATTACCAATTTCAGCTAAGTTGAAGCGCAACTTCCAAAAGGAAAGTACATCGCCCTTCAGAGCTTCAAAAGTCGTTGTAGGTAGCCAGCTTAAGTTGAAAGATGGATAGAAAAACGACTTTGTTATTGTAGACGACCAGTCATTTCTTGCCGTTACATCTACATATATCTGATCTTTCCAGCCTATTGAAGCCAAACCATAAATAGAATTCGAACGAATATGACTATGGTCCATTAAGTTGACAGCATCCCCTACTCGATTAGAAATCGTATAAACTCCTGGTACTGTTAAGGCATCTGCGCCAACTGTACTGTTTTCATTCTGTGCATCCCTATAATTTGCTCCAGCGCTTGCAAGTAAATTAAAATCACCAAATTGTTTATTGAACGTAGCAATAAAATCTAAATTCAACTCTGTATTATTGGTTTTAAGATCTCGGAAACTACCATTCGGATTATCATAGTTGAAATAGTTTGATTGGAACATCTTCGCATTATAATAATCTAATCCTACGCGTCCCTCAAATTTTAAAAATTCATAGGGCTTATAATACAATGAAGACTTTCCAAAAACACGATTTCTATTCAATGAATTTGTTGTCTTGTTCATTGTGAAATACGGATTCACATGATAAGATGAGTTCCAGTTGTAATAGGTGTAGTTTCCAGTTTCTGGATCTCTTTGGTCCCAATTATCTTTTAAACTTTGCATATTTACCTGCCGACCAAACCAAATAAAACCATTAATCGGATTGGCCCCATCATACCCTTGCATAATCAAGTTATCGCTCTGTGTTCTCGAATAGTTCGCCATAACATCATAAGATATTTTATCTGATAATTGATAAAAATTATTGAGTTGCATGGAGTATCTAGTCTGATCTGTATTAGGTACAGTTCCAATTTGATTTCTATAAGATAAAGCCGCTCTAGTAGAAGACTTTTCTCCTTTAGACAATAATGAAAGATTATGATTCTGTGAGTGTCCTAATTGAAAAAAATCTCGCACGTTGTTTTTATGCGAAACCCAAGGTGTCGCTTGTCTCACCCCGTTTACAACAGGACTATCAAATTGCCGTAAGTTCAAGCCAATATCCAAACGAGGTCCCCACGATTCATCAAAGCCATCATTTACACCATCATCTGATTCACCCGTACCATCGACATAATTAAAAGAGTTTTGTTCTGCATATTGCTGATAAGTCAACCCCTTCCCATTCAGATTGTAATGATACTCGTCTCCTCGTGATCCCTGTCCATATAAGTTTTGGAATTTTGGCAAGGTTGCAACCTGATCGACGCTAAAGTTCCCGTCATAAGCCAAGCTCACTCCGTTTTTTGCCTTCTTTCCAGATTTTGTGGTGATTTCAATAACTCCTCTTCCTGCACGCATACCATATAGCGCCGCGGATCCCCCCTTCAGAATCCGAATATCTTCAATATCCTCCGGATTGATATCATTTAAACCGGATCCATAATCGACACCACCGTAAGTGTTATCTCCTGAACGTTGTGTATTATTGGTAATTGGAACTCCATCTACAACAATCAACGGCTGTTGATCTGCCTGTAGAGAAGAGTTTCCTCTTAGTGAAATCCTCGCTGATGAGCCAACTGCACCGCCAAATTGATTGACTTGAACCCCAGCAACCTTCCCAGAAAGGGAGCTCGTTACATTCAATTGTCCAGCATCTGTTAAGTCTTTGGCTTTTACCTCTTGAATTGCGTATCCCAGTGATTTTTTATCTCTGGTAATTCCCATCGCAGTAACAATTACCTCATCCAAACTCCGTTCATCAGATTGTAAAGTAACTTGAATTGAAGTCTGGTTTGTTAAGTTAACTTCTTTACGACCATAACCAATAGCAGATACACTTAAAGTACCTGCTTGCTTATAGTTTATCGTAAATTCCCCATTTTGCCCCGTCTGTGTGCCGGTTCCATCTCTAAGAGTGATTGTAACTCCGGGGATAGGTTTCCCATCTTGGTCGACCACCTTCCCCTTCAAAACTGTTTGCGCATATACTGCCGAGCTTACTAAGATTGTAGCGGCTAGCATAGCAATGCTTTTTCTGTTCATAAGTTTAGTTTCAGATGTGTTAGTTTATAGTGCTTTTTTACAATAACTAAGTTATAAGTATCTCGCTTCTATTGTTAACCGAATCTTCACTACTATTGCCCAATTCTTAACCTGAAATGTTAAATAATACGAATGAGGCAAGCCCCTTTTTATGAATTTTTTAACGGTATAACGTATAAAACAAAATCATTGATATTAGCTTTATAAATACCGCTTTTTAACAAAAAAACATCACCATAACTAAGGGATTTCACAATCTCGTAAAGGAATCCACTTTGCTTCAGGAACAAAGTATTCTCTTAGATCCAGGTTAGAAAAACTATCCTACAACAACCACAATCATTAATGTTATAATTTACTTTTATTCGGTATATCGGACTTTGAACAAAGCTCGAAGTAAAAAAACATAAATTGATTAATAATGCAGGAAGTTACTTTGGTAATCTAAATCGTCCAACTATTAAATCAAAATTCTAAATGACAGAATATAAGGTTTGCTTATACTGTTGTACATACTCTTTTGGATTACAGCCAACAATCTGCTTAAAAACTCGATTAAAATTAGTGATACTGTTAAAACCACAATTGTATGCAATGAAGGAAACGCTATCCAAATGATCCTCGTTAAGCTGATTACAAACCTCCTTAACGCGTATTCGATTTAAATATGCTACAAAGGTAACACCGCAATGTTTTTTAAAATACCGGCAAAATGCCTGTGGCGTGAGGTTTGCATAGTTAGCAACATCCTCAAGACTAATATCATGTTTATAATTTTCTTTAATATAATTACAAATTAAATTGATACGGTTTGAAGTGTGAATTGTATCGAATACCATCTCACCTCGCTCTGCACAAAGCGGTTCCGTCTCCCTTGATATATTTGCCAAAGACCTTAATAGGTAGAAAAAATGCATCAATTTATCCATCTGATCTGAGGACTTTAATTGTAAAATTCTTTCTGAAATTTGGTTAAAATATTCATCTGGAATTTTAAAACCATACGAATTATTGTAAATAAACTGATTTAATGATTCAAACTCCTCTAAGGAAAACAATAGCTTGAGTTTACCATTCGGATCAAAAAAAATTGAGATAGAACGAGATTCATTTGAAAAACCATCTTCAGAGGCTGACTTAAATACATGCGGTTGGTTTGCCCCCAAAAAGAAAATATCATTTTCCTTAAAAGGATGTAAAGTGTCTTCGACAATTAATATTCCTCTGCCCTTTACTATCCACATGAGTTGTGCTTCTTGATGTCTGTGAAGATGTGGATAAAAAGTTTCTAAAATATCTTCTTGTACAGTTAGGCTTTGGCCTTGCATAGTTGGCACATTAAATTGGAGCGTTTTCATAGGATTTCATAAGTTTATGTTCGTAGTACTACTGTTTAGTTAACATAAATATAACAACTACGAAACAAGTAAATATATCGATTACAGAAGATAGAAAAACAAAAACAAAATATGTATATAATGTGATAATATTTAGTAATTCATGAAAAATTCAATCAATGTTCGATTAATTCACGTTATAAAACCCGATATCTCACAAAACCAAGGTTAAAATACAATTAGACTTTGATAAATTCTGATAATTAATATCCAATAGAAACACAGAACTTTATTTTTTACCAATGTTATTTGTTTTTATATATAAATTATCAACAGCAGGCTATTGTAACAACATAAAAAACATAGACCTGATAAATAATTTCTTGAAGTCGTCTCTTTATGGATCAAAAGATTAAATTTTGCGATATTAGCTGGCATATTATAAATATTAATATCACAAATTATCTTTGGCACACTTCAGAATGAAAGATAATTTTGATATTTTATCGGCGGATAAACACATTACTTTCTTATTTTCAAAACTTATGTTCAAAAAAGAGACATATATTAATCGTCGAAACTATTTGTTATCGAGCTTCAATTCGGGTAAAATTCTTTTGTTAGGGAACATCGAAAATCCGATCAATTTTGAGCACAACACATATCCTTTTCGCCAAGACAGTAGTTTTTTATATTATGTAGGCATAAAAAGTCCCCGATTGGCCGCTATATTAGATATCGACAGTGGCGAAACTATATTGTTTGGCGACGAAATGACCATCGATGATATTGTTTGGATGGGGCAACAACAAACTTTATCAGAGAAAGCTGCTCTTTGCGGTATCAGCAAGTTACTTCCTTTTAAAGAACTCTTCGACTATCTAAATAAGAAACCACAAGATATAATCCGTTATCTTCCTCCTTATCAATCGCATAACAAATTGCTGCTTGCAAAATTGACCGGCCGTCCGGTTGATCTACTTCAGCCTTCTGTAACTTTGATTCAGGCGGTTGTTGCGCAACGAAGCATCAAATCGGAAGAAGAAATTATTGAGTTGGAAAAGGCTGTTGATGTTGCTGTTGATATGCATCGTCTTGCCATTCAAATAACAAAACCCGATTGTTATGAATATCAAATTAGCAATGCCATGCAACATTTTGCACAAGATCAAGAAATGTTCTTTTCCTATCCTCCTATTGTGACTAAGCGAGGGGAAATTCTACACAATCATATGCAATTTCATCAACTTCACGACGGAGACCTTCTTCTCAATGATTCAGGAGTCGAAACCTCGATGGGATACGCATCAGACCTTACACGGACTTTTCCTGTAGGAAAACGTTTCACTTCTTTACAAGAGGAGATTTACCAAATTGTATTACACGCATTCAAATCAGCTGAAAGGTTGTTAACCTCTGGGACCCACTTTAAAGAAATTCATTTAAAAGCATGCGAAGCCCTTGTCGATGGACTCATACAGACAGGGTTTATGAAAGGTAACGCCCAGGATGCTGTTATGAATCATGCACATGCACTTTTCTTCCAATGTGGACTAGGCCATATGTTAGGTCTCGATGTACATGATATGGAGGATTTGGGTGAACAATATGTTGGGTATACAGAAACAGAACCAAAGGACACCAAGACCTTTGGCATCAAATCCCTTCGACTCGGCAAAAAATTAGCGCCGGGCAATGTGCTAACCGTTGAACCCGGAATCTATATCATTCCTGAATTAACGCAGCTTTGGGAGCAACAAAATTTACACAAGGACTTTATCAATTATGATTTCTTAAAAAAACATCTCGATTTCGGAGGAATTCGTATTGAAGATAATTATGTGATCGAAACAGATAGATACCGTCGTTTAGGAAAATATCTTGAACGTGAAATCCAGGAAATCTATCAACTCAAAGACAATCCAATTGATTAAATAACGAACAACTAACATAATGATAAACCCGAAAAGTGAACTTAACTCCTTTTAGGGTCAACTCAAACAGATAAACAAATGAACAGCATTAAACAGTCGATCTTTATTATTCTAATACTGATTTTTCAGGTTCCAGGTTCCATTTTTGCGCAGCGACTTTGGACAGACCATGGTGATCAATATTATGAATTTTCTGACAAAGGAATAGAAATGGTCAATCCGAAAAATGGGAATCGATCAATCTTCCTTTCTCAACAATCGCTTATCCCTCAAGACCAAACGACCGCGTTAAAGGTTGAGAATTTTTCCATTTCCCAAAACAGGGAACTTATTTTGATCTATACCAATAGCAAAAGAGTTTGGCGCGAGAATACAAGAGGTGATTATTGGGTCTATAATAAGAAGTCCAGTCAGTTACAACAGCTAGGCAAAAAATTTCCGGCGTCACAACTGATGTTTGCGAAGTTTAACCCGCAAGCAGATAAAGTAGCCTACGTCAATAAAGCCGACCACAATATTTACGTAGAAGATCTGATCAACGGCAACATCGATGCTGTTACCAAAGATGGTACAGATCATATGATTAATGGCACTTTCGACTGGGTCTACGAAGAAGAGTTTGGTTGTAAAGATGGCTTCCGTTGGTCCCCCGACGGCTCGGCTATTGCCTACTGGAAACTTGATGCCCGCAATATCCGGAATTTTCTGATGATCAACAATACCGATAGCCTCTATTCCTACACTATTCCAGTAGAATATCCTAAAGTTGGTCAATCGCCCAGTGCCTGTTCGATATGGATCTATGAAATTGCAAATGCCAAGACTACTATGCTGAATATCCCCGGAGATCCTTACCAGCATTATATTCCCCGCATGGAATGGTGTCTTGATAGTAAGCAGGTCATTCTAGAGCAGCTCAACAGGAAACAAAATGAGAGCAAGATCTATACTGTTGCCCTCTCCGATAATAGGGCGAAAAACATACATCAAGAGCAAAGCGATTCCTGGATTGATATCAAAGCGCGATGGAACAACAACGATCCTTCCGGATGGGACTGGGTTCAAGATGGAAAGGCCTTCATCTGGGTATCCGAGAAGGACGGTTGGCGCAAAATTTACCAGATTGATCTAGCGGGTAATGAAAAACTGATCATGAAAGCGGATTATGATATGATCAATCTTGATTATTTTGATCCAAAAAATGAAACTATTTATTTTACAGCCTCTCCAAGCAATGCAACACAAAAGTATCTATATAGTGTCTCTACGAAAGGCGGAGTTCCCAAAAGACTAACGCCGGCCTCATACGAAGGGACCTGCGATTATGATATTTCAAAAGACGGAAAGCTAGCCATCTTCAGTTTTAGCAACCGTTCCACATTACAACGCAATGCGGTCATTGAATTACCAACTCACAAAGTACAGGTAGATTTTGAATTCAAACGCGAGAGAAAAGTCAGTGATGGTATTAAAGAGTTTTTTAACGTTAAAACCGCCGAAGGAGTTGAATTAGACGGCTGGATGATAAAACCGATTGATTTTGATCCAAACAAAAAGTATCCTGTCGTCTTTATGGTGTATGGCGAACCAGCATCACAAACCGTCTTAGATGATTTTAGTGCCGGTTACAACCCGCTATATAAGGGAAATATGGCACAGGACGGTTACATTTATATCTCGCTGGATAATCGTGGAACGCCAGCTCCTAAAGGTAGCTTATGGCGAAAAAGTATCTATCGCAATATCGGTCAGCTCAATATTCGCGACCAAGCACTGGGAGCACAAGAAATACTGAAATGGCCGTTTGTCGACAATTCACGTGTGGCCGTTTGGGGATGGAGCGGAGGGGGATCAAGCACGCTTAACCTACTGGGGCAATATCCGCAAATCTATAAAACGGGTATCGCCATTGCAGCTGTAGCAAATCAGTTGCTATACGACAATGTATATCAAGAACGCTACATGGGCCTTCCACAAGAAAATCTTGCAGACTTTGAAAACGGCTCCCCACTGAAATATGCAAAAAATATTAAAGGAAATCTACTATATATCCATGGAACTGGAGATGACAATGTTCATTATCAAAATGCCGAAGTTCTAATAAATGAGCTTATCAAAAATAATGTACAGTTCCAACTGATGTCCTACCCTAACCGCAGCCACTCTATCAGTGAAGGCCAAGGTACACACGAACATTTAAGAACTTTATTTACAAACTATTTAAAACTTCATTGCCCTCCAGGCGGGAAATAGATTGAATTGATAATTATTTTACAGATGAAAAGGACACTATTATATGCATTAGGCACCTACAGTATTTTGGCAGCAGGTATCCAGCAATCCACAGCCCAGCTAATGAAAGCAAAAAATGAATTCACGAGAGCGGATTCGCTTCGTGGATTTCTTACACCATTACGAACTTGTTATGACATCCAATATTATCATTTGGACGTAAAGGTCGATATAGACAATAAGTTTATATCCGGCTCTAACCTCTTTCGCTTTAAAGCGACCACTGATTTTAAGCGTTTGCAATTCGATCTTTTTGCAAATCTTAAGGTCAATAAAATAATTTACAAAGGGAAGGAAGTTCCATTTACAAGAGAATATAACGCTGTCTTTATCGACTTTCCTGTTAGCATCTCTCGAGGAACGCTGGATGAATTTACAGTATATTACGAAGGTCATCCTACTGAAGCTTTAAAAGCTCCTTGGGACGGTGGATTCGACTGGAAAAAGGACAGTAATGGAAAGCCATGGGTAGCTACAGCGTGCCAGGGCATGGGCGCTAGCGTATGGTGGCCAAACAAAGATCACCAATATGATGAAGTAGATAGCATGTTGATTTCAGTTGCTGTTCCAAACGATGTCATGAATGTCTCCAATGGACGCTTAATCAAAACAGAAAAAATGAAAGATGGTTATACCAAATTCCATTGGAAAGTTGTCAATCCGATCAACAATTATAATGTCGCCATCAATATTGGAGATTACATTCATTTTAAAGAAAAATACAAAGGTGAAAAGGGACCTTTAGATGTAGACTATTATATTTTACGAGAGAATGATAAAGCCGAAAAGAAGGCCCATATACAAAAAAATGCCAAACAGACATTGGAAGCTTTCGAACATTGGTTTGGACCATATCCTTTCTATGAAGATGGTTATAAGCTCGTTGAAACTTACCATACTGGAATGGAACACCAAAGTGCCATTGCTTATGGTAATCATTATCAAAATGGGTATCGTGGCAGGGATGCATCGGAAACAGGTTGGGGACAGAAATGGGATTTCATTATCGTCCATGAATCTGGTCATGAATGGTTTGGCAACAATATAACTTCAGCTGATTTGGCGGATATGTGGATTCATGAGAGCTTTACCAATTATTCCGAAGGTTTATTTATTGACTATTTCTATGGCAAAGAGGCCAGCCAGGCCTATGCCCATGGCATTCGAAGCGGGATCCAAAATGACGGTCCTATCCAAGGCCCCTATCATGTAAACAAAGAAGGATCTGGAGACATGTATCCAAAAGGCGGCGTTATGCTCAATATGATACGTACCATGATCAACAATGATGATAAATGGCGTAGCATTCTTCGAGGCTTGAACAGCAAATTTTACCATCAGCAGGTAGATTATAAAGATATTGTCAATTATGTAAGTCAGCAATCTGGTTTAGATCTTTTAAAAGTATTTGAACAATATGTTCAACACACTTCCATTCCTATACTGGAGATTAGACAAGATCCTTCAGGCAGAATAATGGGACGTTGGATCAGCGAAGTCAAGGGGTTCCATATGCCAATACATATTGGTATAAAAGGTCAAAAAAGAGATCTTATTGAACTAGATCAGCATTTTCGGCCGATTAAAATAAATGGTTTAAATAAAGAAAATATTGATGTAGACACATTCAATTATTATGTAGGTGTTTTATCAGAATAACTTTTCTTATAAGAATTAGACAACCTAATAAAATAACCCAAGAATGAAAATTTAAGGCTGTACCCAAAAAAAGCTATTTTTTGGATACAGCCCTTTACAAATAGGTTGTTAATGATCAAAACGATCAGGTTTAAATCCCTGAATATTCGACGCTATTTCCCTCTCGGCCAATAGGTCGCAAACAATTTTACCATAGGCGGGGCCTAAACTTAACCCCATCATTCCTCCCCCCCCAGCCACAATAGCATTATCATATTTTTTTAATCTTCCCAAATAAGGCAGTCCATCTGGTGAACATGGTCTATAGCCATACCATATTTTATCTTGAGGATAATCGACCTTTAGTTCGGGATAATATTTGGGGATGGATTCCACAATGCCTTGTACACGATTTTCATAAATCTTATCATTTGCTGGCCCCAATTCCATTGTACCACTAAATCGGATCTGACCATTCATAGGCGTCACAGCAACTCGCGCCTCAAGCAATAATGCGGCATGGTTTAATGTATTTCCCTCTTTCGGTTCATACATAAACGAATAACCTTTTCCCGGCATAAGCGGCGTATTGCAGTTCAACTTTGATGTCAACTGGGGCAAATACGCTCCACCTGTCAACACAAAAGCATCCGCCTGAAAACTTCCTTTATTGCTTATCACTTCTTTAATCCTATTTCCGAAAGTAACAAATTTATTGACTTCGGTTTCCTCGAAAAAAATTACTCCCGCTGTTTTCAAGTATTGAATCAATTGTTGCATTAACTTTGGCGGATATAACTTTCCATCACATCGATATAGTATCGCTCCCAAAACATCCAGCTTAAGATTTGGTTCTAATTCCTGAACAGCATTTCCCTCTAAGATATCTACATCCAATCCTAGGTCCTGCGCACGATGGGCAAGTTCAATTTCTTCATGCTGCATTTCTCTCGATCTGTACATCATCAGAATGCCATTTTGTCTCAACTCAAAGTCAAAACCATCTTGCGATGCAAGCTCATCATAGAGCCTGCTACTATAGAGATTTAGGTCACGTATGGCGGTCGCATGTTGATCGACATGTGCTCGATTGGCATGACTTAGAAATTTCAGTCCCCAATTGATCAATCGCGGATTTAATGAAGGCCGTACATAAAATGGACTTTTACTATTGAACATCCATTTTATTCCTTGAGCAACAATACCAGGCGCAGCCAAAGGGGTAAAATGGCTTGGTACAATCATCCCTGCATTACCATAGGAACAATTATTGTCTAATGTATTTTTCTCCAGAATTTTCACTTTCCAACCGTCTTTGACAAGGTAATAGGCAGAAGCGAGCCCCGCAATTCCTGCACCTATCACCACAACTGTACCTCTATTGTTTTCTTTCACGTTTCTATTTATTGTCTTAATAATCTTTTATATCACCTGAAAACCACCAAAATAAGGGTCTTCATCATCCAAAAAGATAGTATTATATCCCGTTATTCTTGCCCAACCTTCTACCGATGGGATAATAGCCGGTTTACCATCAATCGTTGTTTCGGCCTCGATTTTACCTGTGAATTGTGACCCAATGTAACTTTCATGCACAAATTCCATCCCTTTTTTTAGTTTTCCTTTTGCATACCATTGCGCCATGCGCGCCGAAGTACCAGTTCCACATGGAGAACGGTCCAAAGCATTGTCGCCAACTAGCACTGCATTTCGTGCGGAAGAATTCGGATGGGTAGGCTTTCCGGTCCATTGTATATGGGTCAATCCATGAATATTTATGTCTTCAGGATGAACAAAAGAATAGTTATCGTTAAGTAACTGACGAATTATTTTGCCATAATGAATCAGTTGACTTGCGGAGTAAGAGCTGATGTCTTCAAAATTATCTTGCGGATCAATAATTCCGTAAAAATTTCCACCATAAGCAACATCAACTGTAATGCGTCCTAAGTCCGGACAGTCTACTGTCAACCCCTCCGCATATAAAAAAGATTTTACATTCGTAAGCTTTACACTTTTGACTTTTGGTCCTTCTTGAATATAATCGATATGTACAAGCCCAGCTGGAGTCTCCAATCTCAGTTTTCCCGGAGTTTTCGGTCGCACCAACCCTTCTTCTATTGCGATCGTCACCGTACCGATTGTTCCATGTCCACACATTGGCAGACAACCACTGGTTTCAATATAAAGAACTCCAATATCGTTTTCAGAATCAAAAGGCGGATAAAGCATACTTCCGCTCATCATATCATGGCCTCTAGGTTCGAACATCAATCCCTTACGAATCCAGTCAAATTCATCCATAAAATGCAACCTGCGTTCCATCATTGAATTTCCTCGCAACAATGGAGCTCCACCAGCCACCAATCTCACAGGACAGCCGCAGGTATGTGAATCTATACAAAAAAAAGTCTTCTTCATTTTTGGTTACTTATCTATATTAGCCTTCGTCCATTGTTGATTGATCAAACGATCGATCTGTAACGGATTCCCGTCTTGAAGTTCTTTCGGCAAAAATTCGTTTGGCCAATTTTGGAAGCTAATCGGCCGGATGAACCTTTTTACTGCATCTGGGCCGACAGATGTGAAACGTGGATCTGTCGTCGCCGGAAATGGTCCGCCATGCTGCATCGCATACTGCACTTCTACTCCTGTCGGCATACCTTGGAAAAGAAGTCTTCCACATTTGTCCTGTGCAATCGCAAAGAGCTCAGTACATTCACGAATATCTTTCTCCGATGCCGCAAAAGTTATCGTAATCTGTCCATCAAGCTGTTGCAGTAAAGCCTTCATTTCAGCTTGATCCGTACAGGAAATAACCAGTCCGAAAGGCCCAAATACCTCTTCCAAGAGCTTAGGATTTGCCAAAACCTGAGTTGCCTCAGCTTCCACAAGCACCGCCTGAGCAAACTCGCCCGGAGTATTCTCCTGTCCCTCTTCTAATATACCTACGCCTTCATATTGAACCATTTCGCTTTTTAAGCGATTATAGCTTTCCAGTATACCAGTATGTAGCATTTTACCTGTAGAAGCAGATTTTAGTTCGTTCTTTAACGCTAGTTTGAGCCTCTCTAGCTGCTCGCCCGAGAAGCCTACCAATACACCGGGGTTAGTACAAAACTGGCCAACCCCCAAGAGCAAGGAGCCAATGTATTGCTTGGCGAAAGTTTCGAGGTTATTCGCTAAATAATCGGACAATAGAAATATCGGATTTACACTTCCCATTTCAGCAAATACCGGAATAGGGTCAGGTCTCGACTGCCCGAGATCAAACAATGCCTTTCCGCCGCGAAAAGATCCAGTAAACGCCACCGCCTTTACCAATTTATGACTAACCAATTGCTGTCCAACAGTGAAGGAATCCGCTAAAACATGATTAAAAACACCGTTAGGAGCACCGTATTTAGAAACAGCTCGTCGGATAGCGTCAGCCATCAATTGGGAGGTTTTAAGGTGGGCGGGATGAGCTTTAACGATAACCGAACATCCTGCACCAATGGCACTTGCTGTATCACCACCTGCCGTTGAGAAAGCAAAGGGAAAATTACTTGCTCCAAAGACCACAACAGGACCAAGCCCTTTATTATATTTACGTAAATCAAATTGTCCGTTTGGGTCACGGTCTATCCGCGCTTCACTATATAAACCGGTCTTTACCGCATCCGCATAACGTCGCCATTGATTGACCGTTCTCGCTTTTTCTCCATGAAGTCGTGCCAAAGGAAGTGCTGTCTCTAAATGAGCTGTTTCAATCAATATTTCATCCAATGCTTCGATTTCTGTGGCAATGGCATACATTAATTCTGCCCGTTCAATTACATCACTTTGTTGAAGAAATTGAAATCCAACTTCTGCCTGTTTCAACACGTGATCAATCTCATTTTTGTTGCTATCCATTCCTTTTGTTTTTAAAGTTAGTATATCTCTTCAAAACCAAAGAACCTTCAATAGATCTTTACACCATCCGGGATTGATTACTAAAAAAGGTCCTTTCGCATATATAAAAGTTTATAAAAAAAGGATTCCTGAGTCTTCATCTGAATAAAACTCAGGAAACTCCTTATAATTGTGGTCTAGTTGCAATTGAGTCTGCAATAATTTTTTTAACACGTTGCTCTTCCTCGCCGATCAACGGTAATCTAGGAGCACGTGTATACGGTGTTGAAATCCCTTCTGCTGTTGCAGCCAATTTAATATATTGAACCAGTTTAGGATGAATATCCAACTCCAATAATGGCATAAACCAACGGTATATTTCTACCGCTTTCTTGTATTCCCCCGCTTTCACAAGATCGTACATCGCGACCGTCTCTCTTGGAAATGCATCCACCAATCCAGCGACTAGGCCATCTGCACCCAACATCAGTGATTCTAGACCCAATGTATCTACTCCAGCTAAAATCTTTAGTCGATCACCGAAACGATTTTTCAATCGGGTAATATTGGTTAAATCACGGGTCGATTCTTTCACCGCTTGGATATTTTGTTCCAACAATAATTCTTCAAACATATCAAGCGAGACATAAGTGCTATAATCAACTGGATTATTGTAAATCAGAATGGGTAACTTGGTGCTTTGTGCAATAGAACGAAAATAAGTAACAGCCTCTCTATCATCAGCTCTATAACGCATTGGAGGCAACAACATCAAACCATCAGCACCTAATTCCTCACTGGTTTGAGCTATTCTAATCGCATCTGCAGTTGTATTTTCTGCAATATTGAGTAATATAGGAACACGTCCCTCAACAACTTTCAAAGCATATTTCAATAGCTCATACTTTTCTTCCGTAGTCAAGACGCTTGCCTCACCTAGAGAACCAGCGATAATCAGGCCGTGAACACCTCCCGCCAATTGCGCGTTGATGTTTTTACCAAACATATCAAAATCCAAATTCCCATTTTCGTCAAATGGAGATAACATTGCAGGATAAATCCCCTCCCACTTAAATTGTGCCATAGCTTAATATTTTAATATTTCTTTATCACAAATCTATTTGGAATACAAAGTCCAATCTTCTTATGAATTAATCAACACTGACCTAATATTCACCTTTTATGGAATGCCTTTAGTAAAAATGCTTAGAAAACAGATATTATAATTAATATCGGTATATCAAACCATAATAACAAAGCTTATTCCATGCTAATCGCAATAAGTATCTGATAAATTCAAAATATTTTTAAAAAAAAATTGCCAGTGTGTATAAAAGACACTATCTTTGTACTATCATAATTTAGGTTTATAATTGGTTATTAAAGGTTTTCATTCTCCCCGTTTGAAAACCTTTTTTTATTTCAACCTCTCGCAGATATTAATTTATAGAATGATAATAGTGCTTGAAAAAGAAACTCTGCTCAAATTAATTCAATTAGTGGGTATCTCCTCCATTATATACAGAATTTATGGATAGAGCATGAATCCGAGCGATTAGCTATCGACATATACTTCCTTCAATATGGATAGAAACAAATAATTTAAATCCAGTACTTTAAATTACCGAATTGTCATTTATCCGAAATAATTAATTACAGTCTTTTTAAAAAATTCAGATAAAGCGGTACACTCCGTTCGACCCATTCTTGGGAAGCATTCTGTTCGATGCCATAATATGCAAAAAGTGGCTGATAACTAGCCTGAACATAGTTGAAAGTAATTTCGAACGGGCTAGTTAATTGATCTAACTTATATTTATATTTACCTGTGGCATTATACTCTATTTCTTCAATCCCCACGGACAATGCTAATGCAATTTTCTTTCCTGCTAACTTATAACCGCTTGATTTTCCATATGCCCATCCGTAAGTTAGCACCTGATCGAGCCACTTTTTAAAAAATGGAGGGCAGTTAAACCAATAAAATGGAAATTGAAATACGATTTTATCATATTTTTCAATCAATTGTTGTTCTAGCTCAACGTCTATTTTTTCATTGGGATATCTTTCATGCAATTGATGGATTTCATAGTCATCTGGGTATTTTTTCAATTCCGCAATCCACCTTTTATTAATGATTGATTTGTCTAAATTTGGATGTATTACGATTACTAATGTTTTCATTATAGCTATTTATTAAAGAATTTGAATACTATTTGTCACACATGTAGACAGCTGTAATAATTTTATTAACGCATTCATTATGGGTTAAAAATAGCTAGAAATTCCTTATTTTGGTACGGTGATATCCCAATGTTCGCTACTATAAAAAATGTACGTGATGACAAAAATCAAAGAAAGTTCAAGCAATTTTAACAATAAAAAAATGTTGATTGATGAGTGTCCTGAAGTGTTTGCAGCTCATATTATTGGCGGCCAATGGTCTCTAGCTATTTGTTGCTACTTAATCAATGGAAGCCTTCGATATAATGAAATCAAAAAGTGTCTTCCTAATATTACCGAACGCATGTTGACATTACAATTGCGAAAATTAGAGGAAAGTGGTATTGTGAAGCGTACCGTATATGCAGAAGTACCACTACGTGTAACTTATGGATTGACAGTTATTGGCCGTGAATTGTCTCCTATCATTCACGAGCTTGGAAAATGGGGAACAAAATTAAAAGCTATTTTAAAATAAATTTTCATAGTGCCAAGAACACACTTATATTTCCAGTATCATAATTTAGGCTTATAATGGTTATTGAAAGTTTTCATTCTCCCCGTTTGAAAACCTTTTTTTGTTTTATCTGAACAGCTATCTTAATTCCTTGAGCACATAAGTGTTTACTTCGAAAAAAGTCTGATAAATAAAAAGCGAGGAATAAGTCTAATTACCCCCGCTTTTATTTTATAAAGACCAATAACGTCTGTTTACATTTTATAATATTGTTCCCATCCCCTTAAAGGAGGAGGTCCTGCCAAAAGCGCATTGGCAAATTTATCATTGGTGATTTCCTTTTTTTCAGGATTAAAGATTACTTTTGTGTTCAACCGCTGCGCAATGACCCCCAAACAAAATACTTGACTTAAAGGTCCTGCGATCTCAAAAGCTGATCTTGTTTTTTCCTCCCCTTTACATGCTCTCAGAAAGTTAGCAAAATGATTAGATGGCGATTTTGGTATCTCTGGAAGGCGTGATTCCATTTCCTTTGCTTTAGCTTCGGGAATGATCTGCAAAACACTTGCATGGGAACCTCCTTTAAAAGTCAGTTCCTTTCCATAAATAATCTTGCCGGGGTTTAATTTTGCTGGTTCCAATTTGCCTGTACTAGGAGCCGGGATATTCGGATCTAATCCCGAAACTCCGTACCCCTCTGGGATAGGCGGCAAATTATTTAGCCCATCATACCAATTAATGTCAACTGCAGGCATTTTTTTTCGCTTTGGAAAATGGAATTTCAATGTTGAAGACATAGGAAAAAAATAAGAATTATGTCCCTCAAGCTTGACAGCGCTGACCTCTGTTGGTAGTCCAAGATCCAAAAATTCATGTGCTGTGTCTAATATGTGAGCGCCCCAATCACCAAGAGCTCCCATCCCAAAATCATACCAACAACGCCATTGCCCATTCACAAAATCCTTATTATAATTATGACCTAGGGTCTGCATTTGCCACAGTTCCCAGTCCAAAGTTTCTGGTGTTATTTCGGCAGTAGGAAATCCTTTCATATTCACATCCCATCCATGCCATCTACGTGGCATATTCATATGTGCGTCAATACGAGTAATATCTTTAATTATCCCAGCTTCCTTCCAAGCTTTAAATTGAAAATAATTTGCTTCGGAATGTCCTTGGTTTCCCATTTGTGTCACAAGTTTTGTATTCTTCCTAGCCTTATTGGTCATTAATTCAACTTCGAGAAATGTCCTTGCCATTGGTTTTTCCACATAAACATGTTTGCCAAGATCTAATGCCAACATCGTAATGGCAAAATGGGAAAAATCAGGTGTCCCGATACTAACCGCATCAATCTGACTCCCCATCTTATCAAACATAACTCTAAAATCTTTAAACTTAGGTGCATCAGGAAACATCGCTAAAATTTCATGCGTGTGCTTTGCGCCTAGATCGACATCGCATAACGCAACAATATTACAAAGCCCTGTTTTATAAAGTTCCTTTATAATCTCCGCAGCCCTGTTCCCTAAACCTACACAGGCCAAATTAACCCGCTCATTTGCCGCTGCCAAGTTGATTTTACCAAAGGTGCTATTCGATAGCATCACAGCACCCGCTGCAATAACAGATTGTTTAACAAAGCTTCGGCGTGATAAATAATGATTCATATATTCTAAGCTTAGTTTGATGTATTAATCTTTATACTGCGAAATGAAACCCTATCCCCATGATCCTGTAATAGAATAAACCCCTCTTTTGCTTCACCAAAATTATCCCAGTCCTTATACTTACTGATAGCGACCAGTTCCTTAAACTCTTTTGATCCTCTTTCGTAACTCAGCATCTTAACCCCATTCAGATAGTGTTCAACCCTATTATCAGCTGTCACCACAACTCTTCCTCTATTCCATTCACCGATCGGTCTCCGAGCTCGTTTATCGTTATTCGATGTAATGAGATCATAAAGAGAAGCTAAAGTACGATTTCCAGCCCGACCCAATTTTGCATCAGGATGTAAGACATCATCAAGCACCTGGTATTCAAGACCAATAGCTGATCCTTTAGACTTTTCTTTTAATGTTACAAAATACTTGACACCACTATTAGCCCCAGGACTAAGTTTAAATTCAAAAGAAAGATCAAATACTGAATATTTATTCTTTGTTACAATATCACCACCGTTGGTTGACTCTCCCCCGTCGGATTTCAAAACGGTCAATTGACCATCCTTAACTTCCCAGCCGCGATCAGGAAATTTATCTCCATGAATGCTGCGCCATCCGTTATTTGTTTTACCATCAAATAATAGCTTAACACCATTCTTCCTTTCTGCATCAATTAATTCATTTGGTTTTAAGTTGACGATATAGACATCTTTCGGAAAACCTTTCGACTTTAGATCTGTAGTCTTTATTTTAACATTTTTGAAATATACCTTCTTTCCATCTAGTTCTGAAGGGATGCTATGTACTTGTAGTCCGATAAATCCAGTCCGATCAATCGTGTCCACTACATAAGAAACAGGTACATCGTTGATCCAGGTACGCAACTCATCCCCAATTGCCTCAATTCTAACGTGATTATATTCTTCAGTTTTATACGCTTTTTTTGCATTTTCATTAAGATCCAAGGGATAAATCCAGCCACGACGTGCTTCATCATAAATACCCCCTGTCCAGGCTCGGGAAGAAGGGTCTATTTCGACTTGCCTTCCATAAACCCTGCCACGACCATCATTGGTATTGGGGTCAAGATGACTTCGGGTCTGAATTCCTGAATTTGTTTGACTACCTTCGAGCTTAACATCTAATTCCAATATGAAATCGCTATATTCTTTTTCTGTAATCAAAAATGAATTAGGTGTCCCTTTGGTCATTCGGCCCACGATTGCATCTCCCTCAATAGAATAGGGAGCCTTTCCACCTACAGATTTCCAGCCATTCAGCGTTTTCCCATCAAAAAGGTTTATCCAACCTATTTCTGTACTCTTATTTATCTGCGCATGCGATAATAATGTATTTCCAATCATCGCTGCCATCAAAACAGATCTAAATAATGTGTTTCTTTTCATTGTGATAGTTATTTCTTGAGCTCATATGCCCGGTTTATTTGTTTGAATATTGGTTTATTACTCGTATGATTTGTACTACCTTTTCCAAGATGTTAAAAGTATGTAAACAGATCAATTCCTTCCGATTTAGGCCATCAGGATATTATCTTCCTGTATAGTCCCCTAATGGTTATTTATCCAATTTGCTTAGTAAAACAATATATAAATTAATATAGCTCAAATGAATATAATTTCACGATTTATTTACGAAAACGTTTGAAACACCACAAAGTTGATATGTAAAATAGTAGCGTACAAAACTGCAATCTTTATACAGATATCATATTGAGATTAATTACCCCCTTTTTCCTGTTATGAAATTTTTTAAGATTTTTATTTTTCGATATTTAGCGAAAAAAGCGCAGCAATACAAGAACATATCTCATTACAAAACATAAAATAAAAAACAATCAGTAAAAAATTTGGAGAACACGAAAATTATACACAACTTTAAAGCACAATCATATATTCCAAATCAGCTACACAGTAGACAAAGGAAATTTTTTTATTTTAAAAAGACGTTTTTATCTTTTTCCATCGTATCGATAAAATTTTAAATTAGTTTTTTTGCAGAAAAACTTTACTTAACATATAGGCAGTAGCAATATGACAACCAACGCCATAAAGGTATATACAGTAGTTTCAAAGGAAATTAAGGAAGATCCAGATGTATTCACGAATCTAGAAGGTGTTTTTTCTACTTATGAAAAAGCGCAGGAATATATTGACCATTTTTTTGGCAACGCAAAATATGGCCATCGTTCTATAGTAATTACTTTTTTGGATCCTTTCCAAGATGAAATCCAGAATAATGACGCTTATTATAGTATTTCTTCTCAGTTGATAGACAATAAATTGGAAGTAGAAATTTGCAAAACCTCATTTGCCGTAGTTCTTTCCGAGGTCGGAAAACTACGTATAGATGAAGCTACTCCAGAAAAACCCCTGGAGATCGCCCTACATTGCTTTGCTAAATCTGAAGAAAAAGCGATTGAGAAATTTAATAATTTGGTCAGCAATTATACGAAAGAACACAATCTAGATTTTCAAACTATGCCTTATAGAATAACAGATTCCGATCAATGTTATTAGTTTTTAATTATTCTTTGGAGCATATAGCATATTTTAAGAGCCTATTTTTTTTCGAATTTCACTCAAATATTCAGGAGTAAAACCCAAATAAGATGCAATAAGATATTGCGGTACACGCTGCACAAATTCAGGATACTTACCTAACATATCACGATAAAACTCTTCTTTAGATAACGAAAAAAGATATTTAATACGTAGTTGTGCTGAGGCATAAGCTCTCTGATATACAAAACGAAAATAGCGTTCCATTATCGGAAATTCTACTATCAGCTTGTCTTGGCTTTCTTGACTTATATACAATACCTCAGATTTTTCAACAGCCTGGATATAAAAGGAGCTTACAAGTTTATGTTCATAGGCCATATTATCTGTAAGCCACCAATTTTCTATAGCAAATTCTGTTGTTTGTTCTACACCTTTCTCACTCACAAAAAACTTACGCAATATTCCCTTCAACACAAAATAATGATACCGACAGACTTGCCCTTCTTCCAACAAATTCTCCTTTTTAACTATTGAGGTTACGTTAAAGTACCTTGTTATTCTTTCAAATATAACATCATCAATTTGGATAAATTTCTCTAAATGTGCTCTAAATCTTTCCAAGGTCTTGCTTTTTATTTTGTATAACTGGAATTTTGCTACTTAGTGCAAAGTACGATAAATAGTTAGGTCTCACAAAATGGAAGTTCTTTTACCAAAAGGAGTCTATGCCGTTTAGATTTTAATAGATGCATCCCAACCCGTACGGGGATAATTCTCCTGATTGTTTAAGAAGTGTTTGACATGATGCCCCCTAAGCCCTTTTCCAGTTCGTAAAATTTCATTAAGCTGCTCCTGATCCATGTTTTGTAGCAACATTTCCGCAACAAAGGGTTGTAGTTTCAAGTCATCTGCCACACGTTTGATAGGATATTGTACAAAGAACATATTGATTGCATAATTCTTTGATATTTTGACAAGCCAGTTATCCATGCCACCCCTCTTTAGTTGATCGAAGATTGTCGGACAATCCAATGTTGTTCCGTTACGTAAGATAATGCATTTGGTTTCGGCTGTTGTATATACTGCAACAATATCAATAAATCGAAGCTGCTGCAGATTAATATATTGGACAAATTCTCCTCGTTTAACTAACAAATCAGCCAACAGATAGATATCGATGTTATGGATATCTATTCCAAAGAATTGCTCTTTCCTTTTTTCGCTGCTTTCTTTTAAACTCCAGGATTCGTTTAGCGAAGTCTGCGATCTCTGTTCGGTTTGTTCAACGATAGGTATTTTTTTTATCAAAGGTTTACGCCTTTTTACCATTGATTCTAGTATTGGTAATTCTTTCTCTAAACTTATATTATGCACTACCCGCATGAGCGGTCTGTTATAAATTACTGCAAGGTTTTGCCGCCGTCCGATAGAATAGTAAAGTAGTGACCAGTTTTCACGCATATAGACCATGAGACTGTATGATACAAAAATTGTTGCATAACGTATTCCATAAATTTGCATATGAAGTTCGAAAAGCATCGATCGTTCTGCCGAAGACTGACTATACATAAAAATAACAGCAACGTACAATAATAGAAATGGAAAAACGGACACCAATAAGAGCGAAAAAAAAGCGATAAAATGCAAGAAAATATCTAGACCAGGTATATATTTTGCTTGCTCACCCAATCGCTCACGCATATATGGAACACTCCAATATGTGGGCAGATTAAGCACCAGCGACACCATTGTTGCCCCAATCCAAAAAACACAGACCATAATGACAACCAAAATCCAATATTTATACTGATCTGACCGTTCCAAAAAACCTTGAAACGATATTGTCTTCAAATTAAAAACAATAGACAGCATCAGCGAGCTCAAAAAATAAACAATAGATTTCATGACATTTCTCTGAAATAATACCTGATTAGGACAATAACTTTAATGCAATTACTTACAAAACTATACCAATATAATAAATAATATCGAAATTATAAAACACCAACCCAATAAACGATAAGATTTACAAAATAATTAACAAAAACATAACATTATTCAGAGCTGAAATTTAAGAGAAGCAGTGGATATTTGTTATTTCAGATCATCTCTTGGCATCTTAGGGGAGTATAAAAGGCAATAACCTACATCTCACTGCCGTGTTATCATATTTTTTAGCAAAAAATAGATAGTTTATAATCAAATATTGAGATATTGTAATATAATAAATTTAAATAATGAAACAACAATTCAACAACCATGGCGTAGCCAAAGTACAATTTCGCATCTTGGCCTTGCCGGAGAATTTATTGGCGATCGAAACAACTGCTATTCGCAAAAATTTTCTATCCTGGATGGAGAAAAATTTCGCACTTACCACTAGGCAAAAATTTCAATTGATGACCATGCCTGACGATCTGCAGGAAACATTGAGTCAAGCTATCGCAAATAGTTATGAACTTGGACAGCCCGTTCAGTTTTTCAAAGAAACAACTTCTAAGGACGATCAGCCCGATTTGAAGGATATTATAATCAATGGTGCCGAAACGATGGCTGACATGGATAGCAGCAATAGTAGAAAATCAGCTTTTGTGGGACAACTGGCAATCAATATTCGCTATAAAGTAAGCATATAATTTACCGAACAATACTATCGTCCAAAGTGGACTAATCTAGCAAGTGCCTTTAACATCAATATCCCGTTTACGTCCAATCCTTCGGATAGAAAATAAACGGGATATTGCATCAAGAATTTTCCGGGCCACCAACTTTTGACAATATGAATAGATTGTACAAGATAATTATCAAGCGATTTAATATGCTATTTATATCGCCAAAGAAATTATATACCTCTGGTCACTTAGATCAACAGTTTAATAGGAATAAACAATATCATATGCATCGCACCAATATCGCCCAAAGTCTTGCACGGTTTTCAAGTAGACAAATTATAATAGATCAACCAGCATGTCCCATCTACAATAAAGGATGTGACAATTTAAATGAGCGAGTGCCTCTATCCTTAAAAACGATCTATACAGTTTGCCTTTGGCAACCTTACTTTTGGCTCAAAGATACATACACAACATTGATCCAAAACAACGAACAACTCAATCTGCTTAATGACAATCACCTGTATAGCGCAGCAGCAAAAGCAGATATTCTCCTGTTTAGCAGTGGCGGAAATTATTCAGTCAATGGAATTCTGGAACGGATCGACCTCAGCAACAAATATGTGGTTATCATCTCTACTTATAGTGAGCAAGAAATACGCTCCCATATCAAATACCGTATCGATTATTATCAAAATGCATACTTGGTCGATTCACAACTAGCGTTTGACCAATTTATAGCCAATATACTTGACCTGGCAACCAAACAGGGGTAACAACAAAGTTTCTAATAAATAGAGCAACCAAGCCGCATCTTACTAGATCTGCCATTGCAGACGGATCCAGTTTAAGACAAAAAGCAGTATAAAAGTACCAAGAATATATACTTCTATTTTATTTACCTTAGCCGTCCCAAATTTCCATACGCAGATCCGATCGATAATAAGCAATAACAGAATTGGAATCAGTCCAAAAATCCCGATGTATATAGCCATCAATTTATCCGGCGCAGAATGTCCAGTGCCTAATATTGCAACAGTGGTCACTACGCCAATAAATCCTAATATTCCTAGGATTAAGAAAAAAGTCCCTTTTATTTTTAAGAATTTTATCATTATTGTTTTTTATCGCCAGTTTTTCTTATGTAATATTGAAAGTATTGGTTGATCTCCTTGTTTTCCAATTTACATATCTCAATGCGTTAAAATTAAAAACAAGCCCCCGAAAGTCGGGGGCGAGTGGCTCAAAGCCGGTTCATTTTTCTAGTTCGCTAGGGAATGTTCCGAACCTCGCAGCCAAGGATAATAGCTAAGTTAGTTAATTTAAATCATAGTATTAGATCCCTTCCTGAAAAATATCTATATTTAAAAACTAGAAACGTGACAGTTCTCCTACTTTATTTACGCAAAAAAATGAATTTTAGAGTTTTAACATTATTCTTATTTGTCCATTATTTATGTCCCGCTCAACAAAAGAAAGTCATCAATGATGAAGTAACAACCTATAGCCTACAAACAAAAAAGGATACCATTGATTTTATTATTGTCGACAAAGTCGTGAACGAAAAGAAACCGATATTTCTGTGGTGTCAGGGCTCCTTGCCAGTTCCTCTCTATATCAATTTTGAAAATTATGGACTATGGTTGCATGGAGGGGGAATCGCAAACTTCGATTATGAGAAAATTAGAAAACATTACCATCTTGTCGTAATATCTATGCCCAAAACCCCTTTGATTGTCAATGACTCCATGCTGAATGACGAAAAATGGTATTATGGAGACTCACCTAATAAAAATATTCCCAGTATTACTTTTCAGATGGCGAATTATTACCGGAATTATATAACAAGGGCAATCAAAGTTCTTAAATTTTTGAAACAGCAAAAATGGGTAGATAATTCGAAGCTTGTAGTAGCTGGTCACTCCCAAGGCTCCAAAATAGCTACCGGTATCGCTGCGAATTATAAAAATGTAACTAAACTAGGTCTTTTTGCTTCAAACCCGCTTGGTCGAATAGACCAAAGTATAAGGAAACTTAGAAAAGAAGCAGAACAAGGGAGAATATCTTGGGAATTAGCAGATAAACAGATGGAAAAACAGTATGAATACTTTAAGACAGCAATCGATCCCGAAAAAATGGCAAAGGACCCAAGCCTGCTGGCTTGGAGTACCTTTTCAGACCCGATGATAGAAGACTGGTTGATGTTTAACAAACCCATCTATCTCGCCTATGGCACAAACGACATAGCAAGCGATTTTTGTGACCTGATACCATTATACTTTATTAGGCAAAGAAAGAACAACCTCACCTATAAAAGGTACTTTAATCTTGAACATAATTTTTTTGAACTAAATGATCAGAATGAAATTGATCATACCAAACCGCATTGGAAAGAAGTCATGGATAGTTTTCTCCAATGGACGTTATTACCTTAAAACATAATAATTTGACTGATTGCCGGTTACTATGGAAACCTATTCGTGTAATTTTCAAAATAATCTAACCATCTAGATCTGTTAATTTTAGCAAATCACACTCAAACACTGCTATAGGTTATCAAAAGCTGCTAACAAATAATAAGGCTTAAAATAAATACAAAGTAAGCGACTCGGAAAGGGAAGAAAACAGATTAATGTAAATATTAATTTTTATTATTAAATAAATTTAACGATATTTAATTAACACTGTTTATTCTCGAATATTTTTGTAGATTTCCCTCGAATTAACCCGTATGAATAGTATAAAGGCCACTGTAACGCATTTTCGCTATAAAAAGCATCCCGGAGATTTATTTAGGGATACCTCCGTTCAATTACTACCACACCCCTATAAAAATCAGTTAGAGTTTTGGGTCTGGTTTCATCCCTCCTACCACCGTAGTGAAGACATTGCCGATCTAAACGAATTGTATAAACAACTCCATGATTTTTCCTGCCATGATGAAGCCAGAAAAACAAATCCGGAATTATGCTATAATGGGGTTTCCAAGGAGCGAATTACCGAAGAAATTAAACATCTTGAGTATAAGATATATCAGGACTGTTTCGAGAACTTCTATCTGTTGATGATTGATGGACATATCGAATTAATAGAGAACTATCAACACGACTGAAATAAGACGGTATTATCTTAATTATTATTTTAGCTCACTTTGTTTAAATAACCAGAAAATAATATTTAATTTTGCTCTAAATACAAAATTTCCTTATCCTATTTTTGCAACCTTTTTATAGCACAATTGGCATGAATGACTTTCCAAGATTAGAAACCGAAAGACTTATTCTCGACAAAATAACAGTGGAAGATATTCCACAAATTGTATTGTATCTTCAAGATAAAGTATTTTCTGATTATACATCGAATATTCCGTACCCTTATCGGAAGGAGGATGCTGAGATTTGGCTAAAACTATCAACCGAAAGCTTTAAAAACCGCAAGGGGTTCACCTTTGCAATTCGAGAAAAAAACGGGAAATTGCTCGGTGCCATCGGACTTCACGACGAAGGCTCCGATAAAGCCGAATTAGGTTATTGGATAGGCATTCCATATTGGAATAATGGCTATGTCACTGAAGCCGCGAAAGCTGTTATTAATTATGGATTCAGGGAACTCAGTTTCAACAAGATATTTGCAACCTATTTTCCCCATAACCCAGCTTCTGGAAAAGTTCTGAGCAAAATAGGGATGCAAAAAGAGGCTATACTAAAACAGCACCTAAAGAAAGATGGCAAATATTATGATATCCCAATGTATTCTATTTTTAAAGATGATAGATAATATTTAATCACAGAAAAACAGAGTAATTTTAAAAATATCGCCGATATTCAGTTTATTTTTGTTACCGTCAAATAATAAGTTATTTCAAAAGATAAAATACTGATTGAAGCGCTGTTCATTTTTTTTATGGATATCTACAATAACTGTATAGACGAATATTGCACTACAAACGAATAATGAAATGGTGGATTATTTGTCGAAAAATTAGGTAAATTTAGATGTAGATACCACAGAATAGACAATATGAAAATATTTGCATTTGCCGGAAGCAATTCTTCCACCTCGATCAATAAACAATTAGTCAAGTTTGTTCTAAAAAGTTTTGATGATCATGAAATCAACTTGATTGATCTAACCGATTACAATATGCCTATTTTTTCTGTCGATTTGGAAAAAAATGGTTTTCCAAACGCAGCTCATCATTTTCTCGATAATATTGCCGAAAGCGATATTATTATTTGTTCATTAGCCGAGAATAACCGTTCTTACAGCGTTGCCTTTAAAAACGTTTTTGACTGGGCGTCCCGAATAAATATTAAGGTATTTCAGGACAAACCGATGTTATTAATGACTACCTCCCCCGGCGGCTATGGCGGTGGAAACGTGATGGCCGAGGCGCAAAAATTCTTTCCTCAATTTGGCGCTATCATTAAGGAAACCTTTTCATTACCAAAATTCTATGAAAATTTTGATTTGAACAATGGTGTCATTGATCCGGAGCTACTAACTGTTCTTAACGAAAAAATAGACAACTTCAAAAAACAACTCGCATAACGATATTTCTATTACATGTTCAGATTGTTTTATAAGATCATTTCCTTTCTATATCTATAGGCTTTTTTTTGTTAGTGCACAAACAAAAAATACTGGTCTTTTTCCTACGGTAGATTCTTTGCGCTACACGGGCCAATATTATTGCATCCTATCTCCCAAAAATGAGATTTAAACTATATGGTCGCCCAACTGTGAAAGTAATCGGAAAACTGGGAATAGAAGTCCTGGAAAATGGCAATCAATCACCTTATTTTGCCTAGCAACAACTGATGGCAAAAAGAAGTTAGATACAGATAATTTCAAATGAATCTGCTTATCAAAGGGCAATTTCTTCCGCATAATATTCCTCATTCCATTTCGCAAGCTGACACATAATCGGAATAAGTGCCTTCCCTTTCTCGGTCAGAGTATATTCTACACGAGGAGGTAATTCTTTAAATACTTCTCTTAAAATAATGCCATCTTCCTCTAATTCTTTTAATGAGGACGTTAGTACTTTTCTTGAAATATTTTCAATCAATGGATATACTTGAACAAGCTGACCCCTCAAAATTGAATTAGATTTAGGGATGCGTATTGCGTTTAAAGCTGTTATTCAACTGCCATACTGGCTCATGTTGACCCCCTAAATGTGTTTTTCAATTCATTGCGCTGGAGCATGCTGACCCCTTAGCAAGTAGTTTTTGTTACTTAGTGATCAAACAATTCGGATCACTGATGGCTGGAAAACCAAAACGAATGAGTCAGATAAAGCAATTAATCAGATTGTACCAGAGCGGTAGCGGAATAAAAACAATCGCCCGCATCCTTGGTATGAGCAAGAATACGGTGAAGTCCTATCTTAAAAAGATGGCCGACGGCGGTTTCAATACGGAAGAACTTCTTAAACAGGAGGATCCCCTGTTGGAAAAGTCGTTCCACGCAGGGAATCCTGCTTACAAGGCAGACAAGTTTGAATACCTAAAAAGCCGTCTTGACTATTATGAAAAAGAACTTAAGCGTACCGGAGTCACTAAGCTGCTGCTCTGGCAGGAATATATAGAAAGTGATCCCACCGGTTATAGCTATCCACAGTTCAACTATCATTTAAGGCAACAGCTTGTCTCGCGCAAGGGCAGCATGGTGATTGAACATACCGCCGGTGATAAACTATATATTGACTTTTCCGGAAAAAAGCTCCATTATATTGACAGGTCCACCGGGGAGCTGGTCGCCTGTGAGGTATTTGTGGCCTGCCTGCCCTTTTCAGACTATGCGTTTGCCATCGCAGTACCATCTCAGCAGACCCCTGACTTTTTTTATGCACTGAGCAGCTGCCTGGAGTCCCTTGGCGGTGTTCCAAAGGCCATTGTCCCCGACAATCTGAAAGCAGCGGTCATCAAGGCCGATAAATATGAGCCGGTCCTGAACCAGTCCATGGAAGACTTTGCCAATCACTACGGCACAGCTGTGGTTCCGGCGCGTGCAGGCCGCCCAAAAGACAAGTCATTGGTAGAAAATCAGGTAAAAATGATCTATACTCGTGTTTTTGCACCACTGAGAAACAGGCAGTTCTTTGATATCCATACGCTCAATGAAGCTATAAAGGTCTGTATGTTAAAGCACAACCAGACTAGGATGCAGCAAAAGCCATACTGCCGGGAAGAGCGGTTCTTAAGTTCCGAAAAATCAACATTGGGCGAACTTCCCAAAGAACGCTTCGAGCTGAAGAGCTATGCTGAACTCAAAGTTGGGGATAACGGACATATCTATCTGCAGCGCAATAAACACTATTACAGCGTACCCTTCGCTTATATCGGAACAAAGGTAAAGATCATTTACACACGCAATATGCTCTGGATCTATTGTCGGGGCAAACAGATTGCCTCGCACATACGCAGTTACAGGGAAAATGCGTACACCACTGTCGCGACACATTTAAAGTCCGAACATCAGGCGTATAAGAACCGCTCGCATGAAACATACCTGACAAGGGCAAAAGCACACTCTGCGGAGTTCGCCAAACTTCTGGAGATACTCTTTGAGCGAGCGCATTATCCCGAGCAGTTATTCCGTACCTGTGACGGACTGTTCAGGCTAAAACGGGACTTCCCGGCAGAAGAGTTTGATAAAGCATGTAGTTACGTACTAAAAAACAAGCTATATACCTACTACTACTTTAGGAATGTACTTGAAAACGGAACAGCAAACAATCAGGAAGAAACTTCCGTAAAAAGCTCCCTGCCGGAGCATGCCAATATCAGGGGGAGAGCATACTATGCAGGCAGCCAGCCGACACTTTTTGATCAGCCAAACGATGGACTGACAATACAATGATGGGCAGGAATAAACAGAATAAAATAAACAATAATAAAATAAGATGAATATTGAAACACAGATGAGAGCGTTGCGCTTACATGGTATGGAGCGTAACTGGAAAGCATTGAATGAAACCCGCCGCAGTACAGAACTCACCCTTTCCGAAGGACTGTCCCTATTGCTGCAGGCAGAATCAGATGAACGGGATGAAAAAAGGTTTGAGCGTCTTAAACAGAATGCCGGGTTCCGCTATCAGGCTTCGATAGAAGAGATAAACATGGTCGCTACCAGAGGTTTGGACAAAGGATTGATCACTACGCTGGCTACTGGCGAGTACATCAAAAAAGGAGATCCGATACTCATCAGCGGTGCTACGGGCTGTGGGAAGAGCTTCCTCTCTTCAGCATTGGGCCATCATGCCTGTGCCCAGGGGTATAAAGTCCTGTACTTTAACCTGCAAAAACTACTTCTAAAGACTAAAATGGCCCGCCTGGAAGGTACACTGCACAAGCTGATGGACAGGATATCAAAAACAGACCTGCTTATTGTCGATGACTTCGGCCTGGTAAATCTGGACCAGCAGCAAAGGCTGGATCTGATGGAAATAATTGAAGATAGACACGCTAAGGCCTCCACAATAATTGCCAGTCAGCTACCTGTGGCCAGTTGGTATGATGTAATCGGTGAAGATACAATTGCAGACGCAATACTCGATAGACTGATCCATGGATCTTACAGAATCGAACTTAAAGGTTATGACCACAATATGGT
>NZ_DKST01000025.1:0-374212 GCF_002472835.1 Sphingobacterium sp. UBA7249
GTCAAGGGCTTCTTGCGTTTGCATACTTCTCAAAAAACAATGCATACCGGCAGGCAGGCGTGAATCCGGCTTGCACCGGGAATGCTAGTCCATACGATCCCATTCGGGCTCATTAGTTCAGTTTAAATAGGCCTTAAAAAAACAATATAAGATTAGGCAGTCCCACCATCTTATCGGTCATTAGGCTTGCCGTCTTAAGCACATCGATTTTTCATGAATAAATATAAACCCGGAATTCGTGTATGTATCTAATTGATACTCTTTTGAAGAAAAAGACAAGACATTAATAAATTAAACAATCGTTTGTGTAGATTAAGCAAACGATTGCTTTTAAATTTGATTTTTTATTATGAAAAAAGTGTTATATCATTGTTATAGCGATTAAGTTCTTTAGTTAGAACCAAGTATAAATCCAAATCCAAACGGATTTTTCTTATTGACTGTTTAGTTTGTTTTAAAATAGGTGATTTTTAGAGGGACCATTTTGGTCCCTTTAAATTTATATGACTTTAAATTATGGATTCTAGAAGAGATTTTTTAAAAAAGGCGGGGATTTTATCATCACTGGCTGTTTCGCTTCCTACTTTAGTTAATGCCAATGCAACAACAGATGCATTTAATATGTGTGGTTATGCTGCGCCCAAAATTGATAAAGTGCGAGTTGCCGTAATTGGTTTGGGAATGCGGGGTCCCGGAGCAGTCGAAAGACTATCTTTTATCGAAGGTTGTGAAATCGTTGCTCTTTGTGATAAACACCCGGAGCGTGTTGAGAAAGCACAAAAGATTCTTACTTCAAAAGGTTTGATAGCCGCAAAATCTTATTCCGGGGAAGACGGCTGGAAGTCATTATTAAAGGAAGAAAAGTTGGATTTGGTGTATATCTGTACTCCATGGGACTACCATGCACCCATGAGTATTGCAGCAATGAAAGCTGGTAATCATGTGGCTTGTGAGGTGCCAATTGCACTGACAATAAAGGATTGTTGGGAGGTCGTGAAAACATCTGAAGCAACAAAAAAACATTGTATGATGTTAGAGAATTGCTGCTACGATTTCTTTGAGATGTTGACGTTAAATATGGCACGTCAGGGCTTATTTGGTGAACTAATACACGGTGAGGGTGCTTATATCCATGATTTGTTGGATCTAAATTTCGCAAAGAATGGTTACGATCAGATGTGGCGCCTAAGGGAAAATATTAAATATAACGGTAACCTCTATCCAACTCACGGACTTGGACCTGTGGCGCAGTGTTTAAACATTAATCGAGGAGACAAGATGGATCATCTTGTAGCCATGTCATCCAATGATTTTATGATGGGTGAGAAAGCGAAAGAGCTTGCAGGCAAAGATTCTTTCTTTCAGGAATTCGCCGGAAAGAAATACCGGGGCAATATGAATACGACGCTTATTCGTACGGCTAAAGGGAAAACAATTATGTTACAGCATGATGTCACTTCACCGCGGCCATATTCGAGGTTACATACATTAAGCGGTACAAAGGGCTTCGCGCAGAAATATCCAACCGAGAATATTGCCTTTGGACACGAATTCATCAAAGAAGAGAAACTAAAAGAATTGTATGATAAATATACACCTGAATTGGTGAAATATATCGGCGATAAAGCGAAGGAAGTTGGTGGTCACGGGGGGATGGACTTTATGATGGACTGGCGCTTAATCGACTGTCTGCGGAACGGATTAGCATTGGATCAGGATGTTTACGATGCCGCTTCGTGGAGCAGTATCGTTCCATTGAGCTTTGAATCCGTTGAAAAGAACTGTAAAACTGTGACTGTACCGGATTTCACAAAAGGCGCCTGGAAAAGTAATAATCCTGTAGATATCACATTAAAGGGTGGTGGTAATACACCCATCCGCTCCAAAAATGCGAAAAAAGAAAATGTACAATTGGATGTTTAATCTGAGTATCTGAAGTAATAATAGGAGGGGAGCATTTTATTGTTCCCCTTTTATGTTTATCTTTAGGTATGTTAATCAATCTGACGCTACTCACCTGTCTATCTCTGTTTTCCACGAAGGATACGCTCTCATGTTGTGTTGGGGAAAATATACCCACACGAGCAAGCATGATTAAATCTCAGTTATCCAAACAAAGCAATTCTGAAGTTGGAAAGATGGTTTTAATCGAAGGTGGTAAATTCCTGATGGGAAGTTCGAATTTCGAAGATAGTAAACCTGTACATCCTGTCGAGCTTCATTCATTTTATATGGATGAACATGAAGTAACAAATGCACAATTTGCCCAATTTGTAAAAGAAACAGGATATGTGACCGTAGCTGAGCGGAAATTGGACCCGAAGGACTTTCCCGGCGTAGATCCGAATATGCTTGTTCCCGGATCTGCGGTATTTTCGAAACCCAAAGAACTCAATTCACTGAATAATTATTTGATGTGGTGGGAATATGTTCCCGGTGCAAATTGGCAGCATCCCGAAGGGCCCAATAGTTCGATAAAGGATAAAATGAATTATCCAGTTGTTCAGGTCGCCTATGAAGATGCAGCTGCTTATGCAAAATGGGCGGGGAAGCGATTGCCGACAGAAGCGGAATGGGAATATGCTGCCCGTTCAAGTAAGGATACGAATGAAAATCTGTACTATTGGGGAAAAGAGCTGAAACCCAACGGTAAATGGGCCGCAAATATCTATCAAGGAAAATTTCCTGTGGAAGACTCCAAGGAAGATGGGTATGAGGGGACCGCTCCAGTAAAATCCTTTCAGGCGAATGCCTTAGGGCTTTATGATATGGAGGGGAATGTTTGGGAATGGTGCTCAGATTACTACCGGCCGGATTATTACAAGAACAGCACAGTCTCAAATCCTAAAGGACCTGAAAGCTCGTATGATCCACAGGAACCTAATCTTGAAAAACGTGTTCAGCGTGGTGGATCGTTCCTCTGTAATGATCAATATTGCGAACGCTATAAAGCAGGAAGTAGAGGGAAAGGTGAGGTAAATAGTCCGACAAATAATGTCGGTTTCCGATGTGTAAAAGATATAAAATAGAAAAGGCTTGCATTTGCAAGCCTTTTCTATTTATAGAGACGCCTTATTGGGCATTCAAAAACATTGATTTTTGATTGTAAAGTTCTCTGAAATATGGATCTTGAAGATCTTTGATAAAGCGGATCGCTTCACCGGTTGATTTCATTTCAGGACCTAATTGTTTGTCCACTTCAGGGAATTTATTGAAGGAAAATACAGGCTCTTTAATCGCGTATCCCTTCAATTTACGTTCGATCGTGAAATCACTCAATTTATTCACACCTAACATGACTTTTGTAGCGATGTTGATGTAAGGAACATCATAGGCTTTGGCAATGAAAGGAACGGTACGAGACGCACGCGGGTTAGCTTCGATTACATACACATTTTCACCTTTGACAGCAAATTGAATATTTAATAGACCTCTAACGTTCAGCGCTTTTGCTAATTTAATGGAGTATTCTTCCATCTTATCCTGAACTGCTTGTGATAGCCCGAATGGAGGCAATACAGCCGAAGAATCTCCGGAGTGAATACCCGCAGGCTCAATGTGCTCCATCATACCGATGATATGTACATCTTCACCATCACAGATGGAATCTGACTCCGCTTCTTCAGCGCGATCCAAGAAATGGTCGATCAGGATATGGTTACCTGGAAGGTTTTTCAATAAGTTAACAACCGCTTTTTCAAGGTCCTCATCATTGATGACAATGCTCATCCCTTGTCCACCCAATACATACGAAGGGCGAACCAATACTGGATAACCAACTTCGTTGGCTACTTGTAAAGCCTCTTCTGCGGAAGTAGCTACGCCATATTTTGGATATGGAATATTTAATTCTTTCAATAGATCAGAGAAACGGCCACGGTCTTCCGCCAAGTCCATATTCTCGAATGATGTACCGATAATTTTCACGCCAAGTTGCTCTAAGCGCTCAGCCATTTTAAGTGCTGTTTGTCCACCCAATTGAACGATAACGCCTTCTGGTTTTTCCAATTCGATGATCTCACGTACATGTTCCCAGAATACAGGCTCGAAGTATAATTTATCGGCCATGTTGAAGTCCGTAGATACAGTCTCAGGGTTACAGTTCACCATGATTGCTTCATAACCACATTCTTTCGCAGCTAATAATCCGTGTACACAGGAGTAATCAAACTCGATACCTTGACCAATACGGTTTGGACCTGAACCTAAAACGATGATTTTCTTTTTGTCTGAAGAAATGGATTCGTTTTCTTCTTCGAATGTCGAATAGTAGTATGGGGTCTGCGCAGGGAATTCAGCAGCACAAGTATCTACCATCTTGTAAACACGGTTGATGCCAAGCTCCTTACGACGGTCATATACCTGATCTTCGGTTACGTTACCCAATAACCAAGCAATCTGAACATCTGAATACCCTTTTTGTTTTAAGGTCATGAAGAAATCACGTGGGATGTTATTTAATTGATAACGACGTAACTCTTGCTCCAGATGTACTAATTCTTGGATCTGTACTAAGAACCATTTGTCGATACGTGTTGCCTTACGAATTGATTCTAAAGGAACACCTAATTCGAATGCATCTTTGATATGGAATAGACGGTCACCGCTTGGATGCTCAAGGCTATCCATGATCTCGTCCAGGTTTCTCCATTGACGGCCATCAGCACCTAGGCCAGCGCGGCCTGTCTCCAATGATTGACATGCTTTCTGTAAAGCTTCGATAAATGTCCGGCCGATTGCCATGACTTCACCTACCGCTTTCATTTGCAGGCCTAATTCCTTGTTTGCTCCTTTAAATTTATCAAAGTTGAAACGCGGGATTTTCACGATAACGTAATCTAATGTTGGTTCGAAATACGCTGAAGTTGTTTTCGTGATCTGATTCTGCAACTCATCTAGGTTATATCCGATCGCTAATTTAGCGGCAATTTTTGCAATTGGGTACCCCGTTGCTTTTGATGCTAAAGCCGACGAGCGAGATACGCGTGGGTTGATTTCGATCGCTATGATTTCTTCATTTTCTGGATTTACGGAGAATTGAACGTTACATCCACCTGCAAATGTACCGATTGAACGCATCATTAAGATCGCTTGATTCCGCATATCTTGATAACATTTGTCCGATAACGTCATTCCTGGTGCAACTGTGATCGAATCTCCCGTATGGATACCCATTGGATCGAAATTTTCAATTGTACAGATGATAATGACATTATCGTTGGTATCGCGAAGCAATTCCAACTCAAATTCTTTCCAGCCCAATACCGCCTGTTCTACCAAAACTTCGTGTGTTGGCGAAGCATGCAACCCTCTGTTCAAAGCGGCATCGAAATCTTCTTTTCTGTGTACAAATCCACCTCCTGTACCAGCTAAGGTGTAGGAAGGACGTATAACAAGGGGGTAACCAATTTCTTGTGCTGCTTCTTTACCTTCCAGGAATGAGTTTGCAATCTTTGAAGTTGCAACACCCACACCAATATCAACCATTAATTGACGGAATTCTTCACGGTTTTCAGTTTTTTCAATGGCAGCAACATCAACACCGATAACTTTTACGTTGTATTTTTCCCAAAGGCCCAGGTTGGAAGCTTCGATACATAAGTTCAAAGCGGTCTGGCCACCCATGGTAGGAAGTACTGCGTCAATGTTATGTTTTTGCAATATCTCTTCGATACTTTCGCAAGTTAATGGAAGTAAATAGACATTGTCTGCAACAACTTTGTCCGTCATGATTGTTGCAGGGTTTGAGTTGATGATGGATACTTCAATACCTTCTTCTTTCAATGAAAGGGATGCTTGAGATCCAGAATAATCAAATTCACAAGCTTGACCGATAACGATGGGACCTGATCCGATGATTAAAACCGACTTAATGGAAGTGTTTCTTGGCATTATATCTAGTTCAAAAAATTAAATTTCCTATTGTAAATCTGAGCAAAGACAATCAAAAATAGCTCATGGGGAAGGGTCATTCCGACTGCTTTGTCGGAGTGCAAAGTTACATTTTAAATTTTGAAAATTAAGTATTTATTTTAAGAATATTTCAAAATAAATGACTGTTGTTGTAGAAGTAGGCTCGAAAATAGTAATAATAGTTGGAAAACGTGAGGAGTAAGTTATCCAACTATTATTAGGAATAGCTTATTTTTTGTTAATAAACAATGATTTCATCTGTAAATAAATACCCTTTTTTCGGATTGCTGGCCTTGACCTTTATATAACGTGCCTGTTGCACTTTATCAAGTTTCAATTCAAACCGTTTGAACGTCAATTTTGATTCGTTGTCGGATACATCGTTTTTCACAGTTCCTATTGAACGGAATGTACGCCCATTGTCAGAAACCAGAACTTCCATTTCCCCAGGCATATAAACCCCAGGCCCAATCATTTGCATAAAATTCATGGCAACGAGATGGATTTCTTCTCTTCGTTCCAAATCAACGACAACATCAATCGGACTCGTAAAACCCTGCCATTGGCCATCATGGTAGGAGAGCCCCCCCATAATTCCGTTTGTCAATGTTGAATCTTTTTGTGCTGGATATCCAGACCATTGCGTATTGTAAGTTACTTTTTTACCAATAGCGCGGTGAATATCAATATTAAATGATAATGTAGGACCGATTTTGATAGAATCCTGAAAATATGCGGCATTGATGTGTCCTGTTGCACTTAGCTCAAATGGGCCGGTATAGGGGGTGGACTGAATCGTAGGCTCACTTCCATCAATAGTATATCGGATCTGATCTGTTTTAAGCTGCTCCGTCGTAAGCGTAATCTTGTTGTTGTTTTTAATCGCATTATAAGAAGCTGTATAAGCGACATTGAAGGAAGGGCGATAATAATTTAGATTTAGCTCCTGCATTAACTTATAGTGAGATTGTAATCTTCTCTGGAAGTCCGGCCAGCTTTTTGCGTCTTTATTTGTCCAATTGACTTCAGATAAGGCCAAGGCACGTGGAAATACCATATATTCAACGTGCTCTGTCGTCGGCACATATTCTGTCCAAATATTAGCTTGTGCACCCAGGATGTGTTTCGCCTTGTCCCCTTGTATCGCGTTTGGAATAGGGTCATAGGCATATACCTTATCAAGGGTTAGGTATCCGCCAATTGCTTCGGGTTGTGTCCTTGGATCGGTCTGATAAGAATCAAAATACAGATGTGAACCGGGAGTCATAATGACATCATGGCCGGCATTTGCCGCATTTATTCCACCGTCTTCGCCGCGCCAGCTCATGACCGTGGCACCTTCAGTCAGACCGCCTTGCAAGATTTCATCCCAGCCGATAAGCTTTCGGCCCTTTGATTGCAGGTATAAATCCATTTGCTTGATGGCATAACTTTGTAATTCATCTACTGATTTTAAACCTTCCTTCTGCATCAGGGCTTGGTCTTTTGGACATTTTTCCCAATGTTTCTTTTCGGCTTCGTCTCCGCCAATATGGATGTATTGGGAAGGGAATATGGTGAGTACTTCATCCAGTACGTTTTTTAGGAACTCAAAAGTCTTTTCATTTCCGATGCAAAACTCGCCCTGGCTGTAGGGTTTACCCGAACAGGAGAGTTCGGGATACACGGCCAGTACTTCTTCCGAGTGTCCGGGCATTTCTATTTCAGGAATGACATTGATGCCTTTTCGGGCAGCGTAGTCCACCAGTTCGCGGGCTTCTTCCTGTGTATAGAAGCCACCACTTGCATTTGGATTCCCCTTTTCTACATATTGACGTCCATTGTTCCACCAATCTTTCCAATGGGCATGTGTACGCCAGCCTGCCTTTTGTGTTAACTCCGGATATTTTTTAATCTCTAGTCGCCAACCAGCGCCATCGGTCAAATGCCAATGAAAGTTGTTGAACTTATAGATAGCCATGATGTCGATATATTTCTTTACGAAAGAAAGTGGCATAAAATGACGGGAAACATCCAAATGAAGCCCACGGTAGGAAAAACGAGGCTCATCAACGATTGTCGCAAATGCTATTTGGCTGGGGTCAGTTTGTAGGTAACCCAACTGAATCAAGGTATAGATTCCATTGATGGCCTGCGGCGTATCCCAAGCTTTAAGCAAAAGACCTTTTTCATCAATTTGAATCGAATAGGCATTTTTGCTCAGGTTGTCTGTATCAACAGCTTTGATAATACGAAAACCTTCTTTTGGTGCTTTTTTATTTTTCTTTAGCACCTCAAGGGTTAAGCCTTTGATTGCGGGGTGCTCGGTAAGCAATTGCGCCGCAGCCTGGAAATCATCGGAAACAATAACGGAGAGCTGTGCTGGGATGTTATATATTCCGGTAGCTACGGTTACCCTGGATGGCTTGGGAATGATATCAAAATTCGTTTGGGCCTGTGCACTAAAAAAGCAAGCTCCCCCAAGCAACAAAAGGGATAAGGATTGACTCAATCGCATAGTAAAGTATTTAGATCAATAGATAATCAACACAAATATCCTAATTTTTGTTTCATTATACTATTATTGCTGTCATTCGATAAGTTTTTATGATATAAATCCAACAAATTGCCGGATAGAAATTACATTTTTAATCGTTAACTTTGTTGTATGATTGAACTTCCAGTTATTCCGGCAACTCCTGCACAACGCAAGCCAGATTGGTTGCGTGTCAAATTGCCTGTTGGTAAAGAGTATAGACATGTCAGAAGTCTTGTAGATGAGCACAAATTACATACGATTTGTGAGAGTGGAAATTGCCCAAATATGGGTGAATGTTGGGGGGCTGGAACAGCAACCTTTATGATATTAGGGAATATCTGTACACGTTCATGTTCGTTTTGCGCGGTGGCAACAGGTCGTCCTTTGGCGGTCGATTTGGATGAACCCAACAGGGTTGCGAATTCAGTGAAGCTGATGCAGGTAAAACACTGTGTCATCACTTCTGTTGACCGTGATGATCTGAAAGATGGTGGTTCGACAATTTGGGCGGAAACAATTAATGCCATCCGTAGAGAGAGCCCAGAGACAACTTTGGAGACGTTATTACCAGATTTTAAAGGCCAGTGGGACAATCTCGATCGCGTCATTGCTGTTCGTCCGGAAGTTGTATCACACAACTTGGAGACTGTACGTCGTCTGACTAGAGAAGTACGTATCCAGGCGAAATATGATCGTTCTTTAGAATGTTTGCGTCGGATTTCGGAAGCAGGTCTTCGGACAAAGTCAGGTATTATGCTTGGCCTTGGCGAAACGGAAGAAGATGTAATCGAGGCCATGCAGGATTTATATAATGTAGGGGTTCATATTTTGACGCTTGGTCAATATTTGCAGCCTACAAAAGCACATCATCCTGTTATTGAATTTGTTACACCTGCTCAATTTGAAAAATATCAAAAAATAGGCTTGGAAATGGGCTTCAAATATGTTGAATCTGGGCCGTTGGTACGTTCGTCTTATCATGCTGAAAAGCATTTGTTTGATATGCAATAATAGTTGTTGAATAATTTGACTTTGTAGAAAACAGGATCTGTTTTCATATTAACATAATAAAAGCCTGCGTAATTATTTCACGCAGGCTTTTTTATCGTAATTTTTACTGAACTTTTTTGTTGAATCTGAATAAGCAAGCAGGAGATAATCTGTGTACTGTTGCTGGGTAAAAATAACCGGTCCTTAGCGTTTAAAAACCGTTTCCCCGGCAATGACGGTGCGTAAAGTTTTTACGTTGCGCAGTTGTTCATTTGGTATTTTGAGAATGTCTTTCGCTAGGATGACAAAATCGGCGTCTTTGCCAGTTTCTATGCTTCCCCGTTTTTTCTCCTGGAAGCAAGAGTATGCTGCCCAGATCGTCATTCCACGCAATGCATCTTCTCGACTGATGGCATCCTGCATTTGGAAACCCTGATCTGGATAGCCTTTTTTATCGACGCGTGCTACAGCTGCGTGAAAACCATATAGCGGATTGAAATGTTCAACAGGGAAATCACTCCCTAAAGCGAGTTTGCCATATTCTTTTAAGAGGTGCTTGTATGCATAGGCTCCTTTCATACGTTCTGCTCCCAGACGGTCTTTTGCCCAATACATATCGGATGTGGCGTGGGTAGGCTGTACCGAGGGAATAATCTGGAATTTTTTGAATTTATCGAAATCCTCCGGCGAGATAATCTGTGCATGCTCAATGCGCCATCTGCGGTCCGTATGCGGCTGTAGGTATTTACCATAGATATCCAGGATAATCCGATTGGCTGAATCGCCGATCGCGTGGGTATTCGCCTGGAAATTACTTGCGGCAATCTGTTTGATCATCTCTTCATATTCCGCGGGGCTATGCAAGAGAAATCCATGGGTAGGTGCATCATGATAATGAGCGAGGAGGCAGGCGCCCCTTGAGCCTAATGCACCATCTGCCAGTAATTTGAAAGACTTTATTTCAAGACGGTCCGTTTCGTAAAAACCCGCTGCAATAGATGAAGTGATGTTTTTGGGGTTGCCAAGGATCATCGCATAATCCCTAAATTTCAATTCCCCATCCTGATAATATTTTTTTAAGAGGTCGAGTCTTTCTTTTGATAAGCCTGCATCTACAATGGAAGTAAGTCCGACAGAAAGTAGCGAATCTTGTGCTCGTTTGAGCATTCTCAAATATTCTTCTTCATCAGGGACTGGTATTGCTTTGTTGACCAGATCCATCGCATTGTCGATCAGCAGGCCATTCGGTCTATTGTTGCTACCGCCGACAACACCACCATGAATACTGGGAATGCTTGTCAATTTAGCCCATTCCAGGGCTTTGGAGTTCGCCACGGCGGCATGATAGTCAACACGGATTAAATACACCGGTATGTCTGGAAAAGCGCTATCCAGCAACTCTTTCGTAGGAAAGGATTTGTCTTTCCAGCGATTTTGGTCCCAGCCGCCCCCGATAAGCCAAGTTTTATTGGGATTCTTCTGCTGATAATTTTTAACTCGTTGAATCACTTCTTCAAAAGAATCAGCTCCATTGAGATCGACCTGATCCATCAGTTCGGCTTCGTCAAATAAATGTGCGTGTGCGTCATAGAACCCCGGATAAATGGCTTTTCCATCAGCGTCTATTTTTTCCTTGGCCTCGTACTTCCGCTGGATTTCGGCGTTCGAACCGATTGCGATAAATTTCCCATCCTTGACTGCAAATGCTTGCGCTGTACTGAATGTGGAATCTACGGTGTAGACTTGCGCATTGTACACAATGAGATCTATTTTCTCCTGCGGAGAACAAGCGAAGAAGATGAAGCAAAAGAAGAAAGGAATAATTGGAAAATTTTTCATAATGCTAAAAATAGAAAAAAGCGCTTACATGGATGAATCTTTCTTTAAAATATTAATCACCTAAAATCTAAAGTGAGCGAATAATAAGGAGAAGCTTATAAGGATGGAAGGCGAAGGCGGCTAGATGAAGCCATGGCTGTTTAATCGCAAAAAAGGCTATCCAAATAACTCGGACAGCCTTTTTAATTCAAAAATCAAAATACGGATTAACAGTACTCGTCAAATGCAGCAGCCAAATTGTCAGCAATCATTTGTGCCGGGCGACCTTCAATCATATGTCTTTCAATCATGTGTACCAACTTACCATCTTTGAACAATGCCATTGCAGGTGAAGATGGGGGGTAAGGCAGCATGTAATTACGTGCTTTATTAACAGCATCAGTTTCCATACCTGCGAAAACGGTAACCAATTTTGCAGGATGTTTTTCATTTTTTACAGCAGCTTTTGCTGCTGGACGCGCATTTGCTGCTGCACAACCACAAACGGAGTTTACAACAACAAAAACTGTTCCCTCTGAAGCGATAGCATTGTCAACTGCTTCTGGAGTTTTTAATTCTTCGAATCCCGCATCAACTAACTCTTGACGCATTGGAGCTACTAAATATTCTGGATACATTATTTCTTAAGTAAAAATGTTAATATTCTAATTCATTTCTGGTATTGCAAGACTTTCAATTTTGATCAGTGGCCTAACGCAATACTTTACATTACAAATATAGTTGTAAAAGGCAGTCTCGTCAAGGTGCTTGTCTCAAATCAATGTCAGAAAATCGTTAACAGCTGCTAAGCCATTTTCCAGTCGTTGCTGTCCCTCGCCTGAGATAATGTGATATTGACCATTGACAGCATTTAATTCCGTTTTCCATACCTCCATAAAGTGTTCTCGTTGCTCCGGAAAATCTCTTAAGGGGTCGTCTTGCCAGGGAAGGTCGATATCCATCAGTAAATAGAGATCATAGGGATGTTGTTGTATTTTATCCGTGACTTCTTTTGGGGTATGTTTGAATAGATGGTCAGACCAAATTTTTACTGTCATAAAAGTGGTGTCACAGATCAGGATACTCCCCTTTGCTAAGGGAACGAGTGCTTCTTCCAAGGCGACCTGTCCATAAAACATATTTACCTCATCCTGCAATGTGTATTTATTATTGAGGCTTTGACAATAATAGCGTGAATACTCCGGTACACATACGGTTTGAAATTTTTTAGCAAGATACTGTGCCATGGTTGACTTTCCTGTAGACTCGGGTCCAACGACAGCAATTTTTATTAACTCTTTTCCCACATCTATCTTTTTGATAGGCAATATTACGCAAAATTTTTATAGGTTTTTTGCCAATCCCGATAACCTTTCCAAGCGATAATGGCGAATACGAAATACAATACTGCAGTTAACATAAGTTGCTTGTGTACATAAAGGGGGATGTAGCAGATGTCAACAAAAACCCAAAGAAGCCAGTTTTGGAGGATTTTTCTCGTCATTAGAAATTGAGCGATAAAACTGATAGCGGTGCAAAATGCGTCGATATAAGGTACATCAGAGTTTGTCTTACTGTCCAGAAGATAGCCAATTGCGGCCGTCAAGCAGATGATAGCGAGGATGCTTAGCACCAATTGAACTTTATTGGCTTTAACAATAGGTTTTTTATTCTCCTCCTTTCGCTTAAACCAGTAATACCAACCATAAACTGCCGTGGATAGAAAATAAAACTGCAATAAGGTGTCGCCGTAGAGCCTTGCATCATAAAAAAGAATGGCATAGGAGATCACGCTGATGATGCTAATGGGCCAGTTCCATATATTTTGCTTTGCGGCCAAATATACACAAAGGAAGCCGGTTAGCGTACCTAACCATTCGAGCCAAGTGGTCTGGGCAAATTGACTGACAATCTGCTGAAAAAAATCCTGCATTTGGTGTGTTAAAAATTACACCTAAATATACGAAGTCTGCCCAACAGTCAACTACTGCACCTGCTTATTGGCACAATTGGTGCTTGCAAAAGACTCTGGTTTGGCCTTAAAGACGAATCCCATACCCATAATATACCCCATGGCTTCCTTGAGAGCTACATTTGACTGAAAATTTGGATTGGTGTTAATGTCGGCGTGGACTTCGAGGTCTACTTTGTGTTTTTCGAGGAGGGGGCAGAGTTGGTAGGCGATGTCGATGGATTTTTGGACTTCGAGTAGCATCCGTTCCTTGATACTCATTCGATGATGCCTTTTGTCTCGTTGGATAAACATAAACCCACCTTTATGTTCTCTGAGAAAGACGATGACGGTGGCGAAGTCGATGATTCCTCTTTTGACTTGGGAATCGGTGCCGATATAAACCTTGAGCTTGTTCCCTAAGGCGTCTTCTCGTTTAATGACTTCCTCAACAGCATCGAAAATCGTGGAGCGAATGGATTCGCCATTGTATTTTTGCCATCTCATAGCGATATAAATTAGATATAAAAAAATTAAACTTCATCATTGATATAAATTTACTGAATTTCAATGAGCTAAGTGTTAATTTAATTTTAAATAATTATCCACATTAATGAAGTTTTTCACCATAGGCCAGATCTCCTGCATCGCCAAGACCGGGAACGATATAAGCTTTAGTGGTCAATTCGTTGTCGACGTCTCCGACCCAGATATTTGCGGTAGGGACAAAAGCTTTAACATGGTTTAATCCTTCTTCCGACGCAATGGCAGCAACAATATGCAACTCCTTGATCTCATATTCTGCTAAAAGGTCTTTACAGCATAAGACCAGACTCCTTCCTGTCGCTAGCATAGGATCGACGATGATCACTGTTCTATTATCTAAATTCGGTGTGTTCACATACTCTTTATGAACTTCAAACTCACCGCTTTTTTTCGTGTGTCGATACGCCGCGATAAATGTATTATCGGCTTGGTCGAAGATATTCAATAAACCTTGATGGAATGGAAGTCCAGCCCTTAGAATGGTAGCCAATACCGGCTGTTCCATTAGCAGATGTGTCTTGGCCACCCCCAATGGTGTTTCAACTTCCACCGGTTTAAAAGCCATGGTTTTACTGATCTCATAAGCAAATACTTCTCCGAGTCGCTCTAAGTTTCGACGGAATCGCATGCGGTCCCGTTGGATAGTGACGTCTCGCAATTCTGCAATAAAATGATTTGCAATGCTATTTTGAGTAGATAGAATAGTGACCATGACGTGAGTGCTAGTTCAGTTTAAGCTAAAGATAGTAAATAATCAACTGAAAGTAATAACATCTGCCGCATAATATAGTTTGCTATAAAATGGTAAAAAAATTAGTAAATTTGTGTGTAGACCATCTGAAATATGGCCCTAGACCACATGTTGCAAAATCGCAATATGAATAGATTACATCATGGTGTTAGCGTGACGAATTTTTAAGCAGAAATTTAGGGATACACCTGCTGAGATGTTTACCGAAAGACCGAAATAGTTTTCTTTAAGAAATAGGATTTGTATGAAATTTGAATTGACATCAGAATACAGGCCGACGGGTGATCAGCCAGAGGCAATCAAAGAATTGGTAGCAGGTGTTGAACAGGGTGAGCAATATCAGACGCTCCTGGGGGTTACGGGATCTGGTAAAACATTTACTATAGCCAATGTAATTCAAGAAACGCAGAAACCGACCCTAATATTAAGTCATAATAAAACATTAGCGGCGCAGCTATATGGTGAATTTAAACAGTTCTTCCCAAATAATTCGGTCAATTATTTTGTTTCTTACTATGATTATTATCAGCCGGAAGCATTTATAGCTTCTACAAATACCTATATCGAAAAAGACTTGGCGATCAATGAGGAAATAGAAAAGCTGCGATTAGCAACGACTTCATCATTGATGTCAGGACGGCGGGATATAGTTGTGGTCTCTTCGGTGTCCTGTATCTATGGTATGGGAAATCCAGAAGATTTTTCCCGCTCAATTTTTCGTTTTGGTGTTGGGATGACAATAGCCCGGAATGCTTTTTTACATAAATTGGTTGAGATACTCTATTCCAGAACAACAACCGAATTTAAGCGTGGTACATTTCGCGTGAAGGGTGATACCGTCGATGTATATCCGGCTTACCTGGATTTTGCAATCCGTATTTCGTTTTTTGGCGATGAAATTGATGAATTGAGTGAGATCGATCCCATATCCGGCAAGACCTTAAATAAAATGGAAGATTTAGCGCTTTTCCCTGCGAACCTTTTCGTTACGCCGAAGGAAAAATTCAAAGAATCGGTTTGGGCTATCCAGGATGAATTAATGCAGCGTAAGACGCAACTGGAAGAAGAGGGACTGATGTTGGAAGCCAAACGTTTGGAAGAACGGGTGAATTACGATCTGGAAATGATGCGCGAACTGGGCTATTGTTCAGGCATAGAAAATTATTCTAGATTCTTTGATGGTAGAAAGCCAGGGATGCGTCCATTCTGTCTGCTGGATTATTTTCCTGAGGACTACCTACTTGTTATTGATGAAAGCCATGTTACTTTGCCTCAGTTAAGGGCTATGTATGGTGGTGACCGTTCACGCAAAGTATCTTTGGTAGAGCATGGTTTTAGATTGCCAGCAGCGTTGGATAATAGGCCACTCAATTTCCCGGAATTTGAATCGTTGACCAATCAAACTATTTATGTGTCTGCTACCCCTGGAGATTATGAACTGCAACAGACAGAAGGTGTTGTTGTTGAGCAGGTCATCCGTCCAACCGGATTATTGGATCCTGTTATTGAGGTCCGTCCAGCTATCAATCAGGTAGATGATTTCTTAGAGGAGGTCGACAAGACAATCAAAGAGGGTGGCCGTATCTTAGCGACGACGCTGACCAAACGGATGGCAGAGGAGTTATCCAAATATATGACCAAGCTAAACTTGAAAGTGCGTTATATACACTCCGAAATTAAAACCCTGGAACGAGTGGAGATTTTACGGGGATTGCGTTTGGGTGAGTTTGATATTTTGGTAGGTGTGAATTTGCTTCGGGAAGGATTGGATTTGCCTGAAGTGACACTTGTGGCTATTCTTGACGCTGATAAGGAAGGTTTTCTACGCTCGGAACGCTCGCTAATCCAAACGATCGGGCGTGCTGCCCGGAATGATAAAGGACGGGTTATTATGTACGCGGATAGAATGACGGATAGTATGCGTGTAACAATAGACGAAACAAATCGTCGACGGGATAAGCAAATGAACTATAATATTGAACATGGCATCACTCCTCGAACGGTAGGTAAGACGAGGGAAGAGATCCTGGAGCAAACCTCTGTTGCCGATTTCTCGGGAATTGAGCCAAAGATTTATGTTGAGCCAGATCCTACACAAGTTATTGCTGCTGATCCTGTCATGCAGTACCTGAGTGAAAAAGATCTGAAGAAGGCCGTCGATAATGTTCGCAAGAAAATGGACAAAGCAGCGAAAGAAATGGATTTCTTGGAAGCAGCAAAATACCGCGACGAAATGTTCTCTTTGGAGAAGCTTTATGATGAACGCTTTCCGTCGTAAAATTAGCAACTGAATTATTTAGGGCTATCCAACCTTCTTGGGCAGCCCTACTTTTATTTAATCTTGCAGGTGTTCCTAATATCATCTCATAGATTTGATTCTCAAGGAGAACGAATTTACATTCTGGCCCCCTCTTTTTGCTTTCAAATCTTCGTTCGATATGTTTAATCATCATAAAAACAGGTTACATTTATTTGCTTAAAATTGTTCAAATATTAACATATTTTGCAAAAATCAAATTCTTCTCAGTAAATTAGAGCTTTAATCTAAACTAAAGCATACTTACAATGAAAAAGCCTATTCTCGTTGTCAAATTTGGATCGGCTTCTATTACCACGAAAGAGGGAGAAGTTGATGAACGTATTGTTTTGGAGATTGCCCGACAGATTGCTTCTTTACAGAAGAAATACAATATTGTCCTGGTATCTTCGGGTGCTGTTGCTGCCGGCAAGCGTTTCCTCCCCAGATACACAGGCACGCTGTCGGAGCGGAAAGCCGCAGCTGCTATTGGGAATCCGATATTGATTAATACGTATTCAACTTATTTCAGGCCTTTCAAGATTTCATTGGCGCAAAGCTTATGTGAAAGGCATCATTTTTCCAATCGAGACCAGTTTCTCCAGTTAAAGAGCACTTATGAGGAACTATGGCGCAACAATGTTATCCCGGTAGCAAATGAAAATGATGTAGTGAGTAATAAAGAGTTGAAGTTTTCGGATAACGATGAACTGGCAACGTTGATTGCCGTTGGATTTGGGGCTGAAAAATTATTGTTTAGTACCTCTGTTCCGGGCGTGCTGGATGCAAATAATAAAATTATAGAAACGATCGATACCATTGATCGGGGGATCTTGGGATTAGCAAGAAAGGATAAGTCCGCTGTAGGATTAGGCGGGATGACCTCCAAATTGAATTTTGCCCGTCTTGCCAATCAGATGGGCATCGAGGTTGTTATTTTTAGCATGCAGACTGAAGATGCGATCACAAAAGCCATCAAACATGAGACGGGCACGCTGTGCTTGCCTGAGAGCAAAAAGATCTCCTCGCGAAAAAAATGGTTGGCGAGTGGGAGCCTAATTAAAGGTGAGTTGATGGTCGATCGTGGTGCCGAGGAGGCTTTATTAAAACATAAAAGCTTATTGGCTGTTGGCGTCACCCGCATTGTCGAACATTTTGAGAAAGGAGAGGTGTTGAACATAGTGAATCTCGAAGGTCTGACGGTGGCCGTGGCCCGTGCAAAAATGGATTCGTCCTTATTATCCCAATCCAGTAAAAAGAATTTAGAAATTGCGCATGCAAATGATATCGTATTGTTATGAGTGAATCAATAATCGAACAACTGAAGTCGGCAGCGAAGGCGAAGCAGTTCTTGCAACAATTTGCCCCTGAGGCCAAGAAGACAACTTTAGATGCCATCGCAGCGGCACTTATTGAAAAAGAAGCACTTATCCTGCATGCCAATAAAATGGATTTGGATCGTATGGATGATGAAGATCCCAAAAAGGATCGTCTGCTATTAAATACGGGGCGCTTGCAGGCTCTGTCTGATAGTGTAAAACAAATCGCCAATCTGACGGATCCCACTGATCAGCTGTTGCTTAAAAAAGTACTGCCCAATGGACTGGAAATCGAGAAAATTACTGTTCCGCTCGGTGTTGTTGGGGTGATCTATGAGTCCCGTCCAAATGTAACGATAGATGTTGCAGCCCTTTGCCTCCAATCGGGCAATGTTTGTTTGTTGAGAGGTGGCTCCGATGCATTATATACAAATGAGGCTTTGTTGAACGTCATTCATGGCGTCTTGGAACGACAGGGGATCACAAAAGATATCGTCCAATTGTTGCCCGTCGACCGTAAGCACGTATCGGAATTGCTGGAGGCAACCAAATATGTTGATATTATTATTCCGCGCGGTTCACAGTCTTTGATAGATTTTGTCCGGGCAAATGCAAAGGTTCCTGTTATTGAAACCGGAGCTGGTGTATGCCACACCTATGTGGATAACACTGCCGATCTCGAAATGGCAGCAAAGATTGTGGCCAATGCCAAGATCTCAAGACCATCGGTGTGTAATTCTTTGGACACAGTTTTAGTAGATCAGGATGTGGCAGCAGATTTTTTAATTAAGTTGGCGCCTTATCTTGAAAATGCTGCAGTGGAGGTATTTGCGGATTCCTTTGCATTTAAGCTATTGGAGCAACAAAGATTTTCAAATTTAGTGGCGGCGGAAGAAGTGGATTTTGGAAGAGAATTTCTAGATTTGAAGTGTTCGATAAAAACAGTCAATGGACTGGATGAAGCACTTGAGCATATTGACAAATATTCGTCAAAACATTCGGAGTGTATCGTATCTTCGAATGAATTGGCAATCGAGCGATTTTTAAATGCTGTGGACGCGGCAGCGGTCTATGCGAATGCATCCACACGTTTTACAGATGGCGGGGAATTTGGATTGGGAGCCGAAATAGGTATTTCAACACAAAAACTGCATGCGCGTGGCCCCTTTGCATTGGAAAAATTGGTTACTGAAAAGTGGATTGTCCGTGGAAATGGACAGATCCGATAATAGATTTCAAAATGGGAGTAAGTTTTAAAAAAGATTTAATGGTGCGTTGGATTGAAGATATCGGAAAATTTCTTCGCATTTGGATCGAAGGTTATGATGCTTTTGCCGAGCCTAGTTATCCGGCTTTATTTGCAGATGCTTATCAAAAGTTTTTTGAAAAAGACCGGGATTTTTACCTGAAGCTTTCTGACGATGAACTTACGTCCTACTCAAAAGAAGATTTGCAGGCACAGCAGCTACATCCATTGGCATTGACCTTCCTCTTTGATGGGTTGAATGCACAAGGTGAAGAACAGCAGAATTTATTGCGGAAAGCAAAGCTCATCTTAAATTTGGCGATGACTGAGACGGCGAGTTTTTCTTTTCAGGATTATCAGTACCTGTCGATGATAGATGGTAAATTGAATAATCAATAAAAAAGCAAGTCCATTTTTTATGAGTGGACATGCTTTCTTAATCATCTTATCACCTTTATCGCAAAATTTCCCGTGCGATGACCAAACGTTGTATTTCGGACGTTCCCTCGTAGATCTGCGTGATCTTGGCGTCGCGCATTAATCGTTCGACATGGTATTCTTTCACATAGCCATAGCCACCATGCACCTGAACAGCCTCGATGGTATGTTTCATCGCAACTTCGGAGGCATGTAGTTTGGCCATGGCAGCCTCCTTTCCGTACGGCAGACCCTGATCTTTCGTCCATGCCGCTTTATAGGTCAACAGCCTAGCTGTTTCAATATCCACTTCCATGTCGGCAAGTTTAAACTGAATGGCCTGATGTTCTGAAATCGGCTTTCCAAATGTCTTGCGCTCTTTGGAGTAGGTCAAAGCAAGGCTGTATGCTCCAGCAGCAATGCCTAATGCTTGTGCAGCAATGCCTATACGACCACCATCGAGCGTTTTCATGGCAAATTTAAATCCAAAGCCATCCTCACCAATTCGATTTTCTTTTGGTACTTTAACGTCCGAAAATAATAGCGAATGTGTATCCGAACTTCGAATTCCCAATTTATTTTCCTTTGGTCCAATGCTGAATCCCGGTAATCCTTTTTCAACAATTAATACATTGATTCCTTTATGACCTTTTTCTGGATGAGTTTGTGCAATGACCAGGTAGATGTCGGCGTGACCACCATTTGTAATCCAGTTTTTCGTACCGTTCAGCAGGTAGTGATCACCTTTGTCTTCGGCTGTTGTATGTTGTGAAGATGCGTCCGACCCAGCTTCTGGCTCTGAGAGAGCAAACGCACCCAATTTTTCCCCTTTAGCCAATGGAACCAGATACTTTTGTTTTTGTTCTTCGGTTCCAAATGCATTGAGGCCATAGAGCACCAACGAATTATGTGCTGAAACAATAACGGCTGCAGATGCATCAATCTTGGCGATCTCCTCCAATACAAGTACATAGGCTAGGGTATCCATTCCCGCCCCGCCATNNGGTTACCCTTCCCCCCCCCGCCATAAGCTTCAGGCGTCATGATACCCATAAAGCCAAGTTCGGCCATTTGTTTGACAAAATCTGCTGGAAATTGAGCTTCTTCATCCCGTTGTATGACACCTGCTTTTAGTTCCTGAGCAAACTCCCGCGCTGCATCACGGATCATTTTATGTTCTTCGCTTAGTTCAAAGTTCATGTTATCTCAATTTTATGGTTTATAACTTATTCGTGCGACCTTTTGTACAAATCGTTTCAAAATATTTGACCTTATGCCTGTGGAGCTAATTTTTGCCACTTGTTAGAAGCTAGCTTACACCCAAATATACAAAATATATATTATGCTTGCATAGTATATAGAGCCGGTTTTTTCATTTGAATCTAAAAAAGCGGGGAATTATTTGTTTGCTAAATTTAATCTACTATATTTGTAGAGTATGTAGTTTTGAACATATTTAAATGATAAGATTATGAGTTTAAGATTAGGAGACGAAGCGCCAAATTTTAAAGCGCAAACGACAATCGGTGAAATAGATTTTCACGATTATATTAAAGATAGCTGGGTGGTATTCTTTTCACATCCATCTGATTATACACCGGTATGTACAACAGAGTTGGGACGTACTGCAAAATTGAAGTCCGAATTTGATAAAAGGGGTGTCAAAGCGATTGCATTAAGTGTGGACAATGTAAATGATCACCTGAACTGGATCAAGGATATCAATGAAACGCAGCAAACTGAGGTGAATTTTCCGGTTATTGCCGATGAAGACCATCATATTTCTGAGCTTTACGATATGATTCATCCGAATGCTTCAGTCACCGCTACCGTGCGCTCGGTTTTCATTATTGGCCCGGATAAAAAGATAAAATTGACCTTGACTTATCCAGCCTCTACAGGGCGTAATTTTGATGAGATCTTACGGGTGATAGATTCGTTACAACTCACTGCAGACTATCAAGTTGCTACACCTGCTGATTGGAAGCATGGAGAGGATGTTATTGTTGTGCCTGCTATCAAGACCGAAGATATTCCCGCAAAATTTCCAAAAGGATTTAAGGAGATCAAGCCTTATCTGAGAACAACTCCGCAACCTAATTTATAATAATTTAGTTAAAATTCTTATACATGAAAATGGAGTGTCCGAGAAGAGAAGACACTCCATTTTTTGTATCCTCTTATCTTCTTTTTATACTTAGGGCATCTTTTATTCTACGTGAGAGGTTTCTCTGTGAAATAACCCACTTTTACATAGAAATCACGGGGTTAAGCTATCACCACTGTGACAAAAAAGAAAAAGGCGGTACTTACGTTCCGCCTTTTTATAGTATAAGATTCGATCTTAATAGACCTTAACCATATAAATATAGTCTTGTAATTTTTTGATTTGTTCGGTTCTTGGTAAACCTGCCAAAGCATTCTTTTTATTGATTTTAACGCCTGTGGTCAATGAGTCACTTGGGATATCAGCAAGCGCATTCATGATTGATTTGGTTTTGATGGCAAAAGCAGCGCCATCTATTCCGCGTTGTTTACCAGAGATAATACCGATCACATTACCTCTACTATCCAGTACTGGGCCACCACTGTTCCCTGGATTGACAGGAACGGATATTTGATAAGCAATGGTGTCACCCGCATAACCCGTTGAAGAGCTCAAGTATCCTTGACCATATACCGCTTCATCACGAGGGAACCCGATGGTGTAGATATCTTCTCCTAAATCCGAAGTAGATGTTTTGAACGTATAAGGCAAGCTTTTAGCCTTTTTAAAGTTTTTATCTGCGATGTATAGGATTGCTAAATCTTTGCTGGCATCCGTATGAACGACTTGCGCCTTATAAGATTCTCCTTTGCTATTTTGCAGATAAATGGAGTCAGCTCCACTGACTACGTGATAATTCGTCACCACATAGCCATCTGTTGTTAGCATAAAACCTGTCGCTCCAAATTGGCTCTCGCTACTTTTAACCGACTTGTTATCATTCATATCCCTGATCGCAGCGTTATGTGCATTTACGTTCTTTTTAACATTATTCATGTCGCGACGTAATGCGCTGTAATCCGAAGAAGCTTTTTCCAAGTTGCTATAATAGCCACTAAGCCATAAGGTGCCAAATACCGCAAACACTGCCACAACTGCAGCTACTAGAGAGCTCGCTTTTATCCGTTCCCAAAGTGAAATAACAGTAGATTGTTTTATCGGAACCACTTTCTTGGTTTTACCTTGGGGTTTATGATATTCCTTGGCTGAGTTTGCCAATACTTTTTTGAAATCAAGCCTTTGGCTAGTTTCCTTCATATTGGTAACAAAGTCGCGGTGTTGTTGTAATTGGGCAGCATACGAAGGGTTTTCGGCACAAAAAGATTCGAAAGCAGCTTTTTCCGCTGCAGGCAATTCCCCACGCAGGTATTGGTCGGCCAATTCGAAAAATTCTCTTTGATTCATTGTTCCCATGGTGTTACTCAAATTTTAATCTGCTGAAAAAAATATTTTTTTCAGCCGTTGTAGGCATTTATACTTTTGAGTCTTGGCGTTATCTGTATTAGTATACCCAAATTTTTCACAGATGTCCTGCATCGAGTGGTTTAAGATATAGAAATCATGTAAGATTGTCTTACAGGGTTCACCCATTTTCTCCAGCGCAAGCTCCATTTGATCAAACTTTTTCTCAAGTTCTTGATGCTGTTGTAAATCTTCTTCCTCAAATAAAGAGTCTTCATAACCGCTAATGTCACTATTGCCAAAACCAGCACGATTGAGTTGCTTTAGCCAAAGCCTCCGGCAAATCGAGTAAAGATATGTTTTTAGTTTGCTGCTGAGTTCAAAGTCGCCTTTGGCAACTTTATCATAGAGCACAATCACAGCTTCCTGAAAAATATCCTTTGCTTCATCCTCACTTCCATTGTTTTGCAGTATCATATGGCTTATGGACGGATAATATCGTTTATAGATACTATCTATCGCCAAGCTATTGCCTTCTTTAAGGCCTTCAATGATTTGCTCATCATTTTCTAGCAGGACTGATTTACTGAATTTACTCACCTATTAATACCTTAATGCCTAAATTGTAACCCTTTGAAAAATAAAAATCTCCAAAATATTTTCAAACGTAAACTTTTATTTGTTTAACGCGAAATCTATGCCCAAAAATACTGCTTATTCCCTGAAACCGAAAGCATTTGTTTTTTTCTCAATTTTCAGTCGAGCGATATATCATTTACTTTTTCTATGTATCGAAAAAGTTTCGCAATCGAGTGCTTTAATAATCTGCTTGTTATTCCTCTTAAATGAAGTTACATTTGGTTTCCTGAACTAAAATGCTTAAATACATTATGTTAAGAAAATCCGTTATTTTTTCAACCTTGCTGGCTTCGTTGCTGTCCCTTCATTCGACCTCGACGACAGGACAGTCATTCACGGCTCCTATCGCAGGCTTCCAATATGAAAATATGTTATCTCCAAAAGGGAATGAATGGGAATCGCCACAATTGCTATCCCTCAATAAGGAATTACCACACGCTTCATTCTTTTCCTTTTCAAACGTCGAAACCGCAAGAAAAGTACTTCCCGAGCATAGTAACTTTTGGCGCTCACTCAACGGTTCCTGGAAGTTCCATTGGGTAAAGGCACCGGAAGAACGGCCAAAGGATTTTTATGATCCTAACTATGATGTCAATGCCTGGGAGTCCGTACCTGTTCCAATGAGCTGGAACATCTTTGGTATTCAGAAGGATGGCAGCTTAAAATATGGTGTGCCTATTTACACCAACCAGCGCGTGATTTTTCAACACCAGGTCAAGGTAGATGACTGGCGTGGAGGGGTGATGCGTACACCTCCGCAAGATTGGACCACTTATGTATACCGTAATGAAGTCGGTTCATACCGCCGTAATTTTACCGTTCCGAAGGATTGGGACGGTCGTGAGGTATTTCTCAATTTTGATGGGGTAGACTCATTTTTCTACCTTTGGGTGAATGGCAAATATGTTGGTTTTTCAAAAAATTCCAGAAACCTCGCTTCATTTAATATTTCTCCTTTCTTGAAAAAAGACGGAGAGAACGTGTTGGCGGTAGAAGTCTACCGCAGCTCGGACGCATCATTCTTGGAAGACCAGGATATGTTTCGCTTGCCGGGAATATTTCGCGATGTATTCCTGACTTCAACACCCAAGATCCAAATTCGTGATCTGGCAGCAATTCCGACATTGGATGACTACTATGAGGATGGTGCATTGAAAATTACGGGTACCGTCCGTAATTTGGGCAGTAAGAAAGCTGAGGGGTATAAGGTTGTTTATTCCTTGTATAAGAATAAACTGTATAGCGATGAAAATACCTTGGTAGATCAGGCTGAAGTGTCTGCTGTCGTTCCACAGTTGGATGCGAAGGCTTCGAATAGCATCGAAGCGACATTAGCGGTCAAAAATCCAGATAAATGGTCCGCTGAACTTCCCTATCGGTATACCTTAATAGCAGAATTAAAGGACAAGAAAAATAAAACGGTTGAAACGGTTTCCACTTATGTCGGGTTTCGGAAGGTTGAAATTAAAGATACCAAGGCATCTGACGATGAATTTGGTCTTGCCGGACGTTATTACTACATCAACGGAAAAACGGTTAAGCTGAAAGGTGTGAACCGCCATGAGACGAATCCTGAACATGGAAAAGTCGTTACTCGGGAGCAGATGGAAGCCGAGGTAAAGCTGATGAAAAGTGCTAATATCAATCATGTGCGCAATTCACACTATCCGGAGCCGCCCTATTGGTACTACCTCTGTGACAAATACGGTATCTATCTTGAGGATGAGGCTAATATTGAAAGCCATCAATACTATTATGGAAAGGAATCGCTTTCTCATGTTCCTGAATGGAAAAATGCCCATGTAGCACGGAATATTGAAATGGTGCATGCCACCATCAACCATCCTTCCATCGTGATCTGGTCACTTGGTAACGAGGCTGGTCCCGGAGATAATTTTGCAGCGGCTTATGATGCGATCAAGAAAATAGATACCTCAAGACCTGTTCAGTATGAACGCAACAACGCAATCGTAGATATGGGCTCAAATCAGTATCCGTCCATTGACTGGGTCAGAGGGGCTGTCAAAGGAACCTACAAGCTGAAGTACCCTTTCCATATTTCTGAGTACGCGCACTCCATGGGAAATGCTGTCGGTAACTTAATTGATTACTGGGAAGCCATCGAATCGACCAACTTCTTTATGGGCGGCGCAATCTGGGATTGGATCGACCAGGCCATGTATTACTACGATAAGAAAACCGGCGACCGCTTTCTGGCTTATGGTGGTGATTTTGGGGATAAGCCGAATGACGGTACTTTCGTCAACAATGGATTGATCTTTGCCGATATGAAACCCAAACCTCAATATTATGAGGTCAAAAAGGTTTATCAAAATGTAGGGGTTAAGGCCGTTGATATTCCAAGGGGAGAAATTGAACTATTCAATAAAAACTATTTCAAAGATCTTAGTGACTATCAGGTTCAATGGTCACTGTTCAAAGATGGAGTAGCTGTTGCTGAAAGCACGGGTATAATAGCCACTGCTGATCTACCCAAAGCGCGCCAGAAAAAACAAGTTGTCCTACCGATCGAATATGCTAAATTGGATGCGGGATCTGAATATTTTGTCAAGGTTCAATTTTTGCTCAACGAGGATAAGCCATGGGCAAATAGGGGCTTTGTCCAAATGGAAGAGCAGCTGTTTGTCAAAGCCGCGGAAAATAAACCGTTGATTTCGACTGTTGCCAAAGGTAAAAATCCCATACTTTCCAAGGAAGGTGAGCTTCAGGTCGTGAAGGGGGATCAGTTTGTCGCAAAATTTGATAATAAGACTGGGTCGATCTATAGTTTGGCGTATGCTGACAAGCAAATTATACGTGATGGTGAAGGACCTAAACTGGATGCATTGCGTGCACCTGTTGATAATGATAACTGGGCTTATCAGCAATGGTTTGAAAAGGGCTTACACAACTTAAAACATAAAGTATTGTCTTCAAATAGCTATACGAAGAAAGACGGGACAGTAGCTTTGGCATTTACAATCGAGTCTCAGGCTCCCTATGGTGCTTCATTGTTAGGTGGAACATCAGGAACATATACCCTCAAAGCGCATACGGATAAACCGTTTGGCAATGATGATTTCAAGTTTACGAGCAATCAGATCTGGACGATATACCAGGATGGTTCGATTGAATTGTCATCTAGTATCACTTCGAATAATGCAAGTGTCGTATTGGCAAGACTGGGCTATTCCTTGCAATTGCCGGGTGAATTTGGCAACTATACCTATTATGGACGTGGCCCGATCAATAACTATGCGGATCGTAAAACGGCACAATTTATTGAATTGCATAAAAGTACAGTAAAAGATCAGTTCGTATCATGGCCCAATCCGCAGAATATGAGTAATAATGAGGATGTGCGCTGGACATCCCTGACCAATATGGATGGACAAGGAGCGATCTTTATTGCGAAAGAACATCTTGCGACATCTGCTTTGGAATACAGCGAACTGGAATTGACATTTGCACCGCACCCTTATCAGCTACCAAAGAGTTCGGGAGTGCATTTGCACCTGGATGCTGCGGTTACTGGTCTCGGCGGCAATAGTTGTGGTCAAGGGCCTCCATTGGAAAAAGACCGTGTGAAAGCTGTTCCCACGTCAATAGGATTTATTATCCGTCCGGTCCGACAAAATGACTACCTGGCCAAAGCACAGGTGGCTACTGCAGGTGATGCCCCAATTTCTTTTGCCAGAAGTTCAACAGGTGAGGTATCCATTCTTTCGGGAAATAAAGCGGAGACCGTACTGTATACGGTGAACAATGGAAAAGCAAACATTTATAAGAATTCTTTTGATCTGCGTCAGGGCGGAACAATAACGGCCTGGTATCGGGGAAATGAAAAATTAAAAGTAACCCAACAATACAGCAAGATTGAGACGGTTCCGATGGAAGTGGTCTTTGCTTCCAGCCAGGAGACCGGTGAAGGTGATGCCAAGAACCTATTGGATGGAGATCCTTCGTCGATCTGGCATACGATGTATTCAGTCACTGTCGCTCAATATCCGCATTGGGTTGATTTCGATGCCGCGAGTGTGAAAACAATCAAAGGCTTTACTTTTTTACCGAGACCGGATGGCGCAAATGGCGATATCAAGGATTATAAGATTCAGATAAGTAAAGATGGCAAAAATTGGGAAGACCTGATGTCGGGTACATTCGAACGGAGTAAGAAACTCAAAACCGTTCGGTTTGAAAAGCCTGTCAAAGGACGTTATATTCGCTTTATAGCATTGAGTTCGCAACATGGTGATGATTTCGCGTCAGGAGCTGAATTTGCTGTTATTGCCGAATAAAAAACGCTTTAAAAACGATGAAAGCCAGCGCTTAAAACAGAAGGGCTGGCTTTTTTTATTATAGTTGCTGGCTTTAGTAGCTTAGCTGTTTTTAAGGATGCAATAGGCATTAATAAAATCAGCTGTTTCTGCGAGAGAAGTAAGGTAGTGGGTAAATTCAATCCAGTGGGTTTGCTTATTACATGGTAGCTTGGGCGTTTACCGCGAATTTACCGATAGGGGCCGGGTAAGAATTGTAAAATGTTGGCTGGAGGTCTGCCAAAACACCATAGGATTTGGTAAAAAAGTGGATTTAAGCGTGTTAAAATGAAATATAAATAATTTTTATAAACTTATTAGTTAGAATGTTGCGGCGCTTCTGTATTTTTAACCCAGTTTAAACCAAGATCATCATTATCGTATGGAAATAGACCAACAGGCGAATGCCCCGTTTACGGCGTACCAAAAACTCGTTGTGTTTTTGCTGGCGATTACACAATTTACCGTCGTACTTGATTTTATGGTGATGTCACCGATGGGCGATATTTTGATGAAAGCCATCGATCTAAAACCAGCTCAATTTGGGGTTGCAGTTTCGGCCTACGCTTTTAGTGCGGGTGCGTCAGGCCTGCTGACGGCAGGTTTTGCGGATCGCTTCGACCGAAAGAAGCTTTTGCTGTTTTTTTATTCCGGTTTCATTATTGGGACCTTCTTCTGCAGTTTCGCCAATGACTATTGGACATTGGTTGCAGCGCGTGTGGTAACCGGATTATTTGGCGGTGTCATTGGGTCGATTTCGATGGCTATCATTACTGATATATTTACGCTTCAGCAAAGAGGACGCGTCATGGGCTTTGTGCAGATGGGCTTTGGCGCCAGTCAGGTTCTGGGGATTCCAATAGGTCTGTATATCGCAAATAACTGGGGCTGGCACAGTGCTTTCCTGTGGATCGCAGTAATGGCTTTGGTTATTGTCATTATCATTGCGGTCAAATTAATTCCTATTACGGCACATATCGGTCTGCAGAAGCGTCAATCGGCACTTAAACATCTTTGGACTACTTTTTCACAAAAGGAATATCGCATTGGCTTTTTGGCTACTGCGCTGCTCTCCATCGGCGGTTATATGATGATGCCTTTTGGAAGTGCTTTCGCCGTCAATAATCTGAACGTTAGTCATGAGCAGCTGCCCATGTTATTTATGATATCCGGTGTTGCTTCATTGATTATTATGCCTATCGTTGGTAAATTAAGCGACCGTTACGATAAATTTAAAATCTTTGCTTTCGCATCGCTATGGTTGATGGTTGTCGTGTTGATTTATACAAATTTGGGGGTTACGCCATTTTATTTGGTCATCTTTTTGAATATACTGATGATGGCTGGTATTCTGAGCCGTATGACACCTTCTTCGGCTTTGATCAGTGCGGTTCCTGAGATGAAAGACAGAGGGGCATTTATGAGCATTAGTTCGTCCTTACAACAGTTGGCTGGGGGAGTAGCAGCCTCCCTTGCCGGGGTTATCATTGTGCAACAGACCAAGGAAAGTCCGTTGGAGCATTATCCGACACTTGGAATTATTGTCGTTCTACTCTCCGTTGTGAGCATACTTATGTTGTATCGTGTCAGTAGGATGATTAAGCGAAGACGTCCCGTGACTTAATACAAATTGTTAATTATTCCAATAGCAAGATTGCCGTACTTTGGATGCTCAACAATATGAGCAGGTTGCTGTCTATTCCAAATGTACGCTGCAAGGAAATGATCCAAAGATTGACCTTGGGGTGCGATTCAAAGTGCCCCGTACACAAGAGCTGATCGATGAGATCAAGCATTGTTTCGGAAACGATGCAATATGAAACAAAAAGACAGGTGAAGGAATTCGTGTAACAAAAAAAAAGCATCATTTTATTCAAATGATGCTTTTTTTTTGTTTGGCGGTCTGGACGGGACTCGAACCCGCGACCCCATGCGTGACAGGCATGTATTCTAACCAGCTGAACTACCAGACCAACAAGGTGTTTTTTTAAAATTTTAGCGGTCTGGACGGGACTCGAACCCGCGACCCCATGCGTGACAGGCATGTATTCTAACCAGCTGAACTACCAGACCTAAAAATCTTAAAAACTTATTTTGTTAAAGAACTTACCGAGATTACTCTCTTTTTTTGAAGCGGTCTGGACGGGACTCGAACCCGCGACCCCATGCGTGACAGGCATGTATTCTAACCAGCTGAACTACCAGACCTCAACCCTTCTCCTCAGAAGGTGTGCAAATATAGCGTTTGTTTACGTATCTGCAAAGATTTTTTGAAAAAAAACTAGTCTACTTGGCCGTCTTTCATCTTCTCCGCATTCTCTGCAAACTGCAGTGCATCGATAATTCCTTGAATATCACCATCCATAATTGCAGGTAGGTTGTACATTGTCATACCGATACGATGTTCAGTCACTCGACCTTGTGGATAATTATAGGTGCGTATTTTTGCAGACCGGTCTCCGGTAGATACCAAAGTTTTTCTTTTTGCTGCAATATCACCGTTCTTTTTGTTCAGTTCAAGTTCGTAAAGTTTGTTGCGGAGCATCTCCATCGCCAGCTCGCGGTTGGCCAATTGAGAGCGTTCGACTTGACAAACAACAACAATACCCGAAGGTTTGTGCGTAAGCTGTACTTTCGTTTCCACTTTATTTACGTTCTGCCCTCCGGCACCACCTGAACGAGAGGTCTGCAATTCAATATCTCCCGGATTGATTTCAACATCCACCTCTTCTGCTTCTGGCAATACCGCTACCGATGCTGCAGATGTATGTACACGGCCTTGTGTTTCCGTATCGGGAACACGTTGTACACGATGTACTCCGGATTCATATTTCAATTGACCATAAGCATCCTCACCGATTACTTTGAGGATAACCTCTTTGTAACCGCCTGAAGTACCTTCGGTCACGTCCATTACCTCGTTACGCCAGCCTTTTGTCTCAAAATAGCGGGTATACATGCGGTAAAGGTCGCCAGCAAATAAAGCCGCTTCGTCACCACCTGTTCCGCCACGAATCTCGATAATGGCATTTTTGGCATCTTCCGGATCCTTAGGGATCAACATCAACCGGATTTCTTCTTCTTTTTCTTCCTTTTCAACCAATAATAGATCCAATTCTTCCTTGGCCATCTCACGAAGTTCCTGATCCTTCTCGTTCATGATGATGTCCTTATTGGTATCAATATTACTGACCACATTTCTATAAATATGGTATTGGTCCACGATTTTGCCCAAATCTTTGTATTCTTTATTCAATTTGGCAAAACGTTTCATATCTTGCATGGTATCAGGGTTGCTTAATTCAGCTTCCACTTCTTCCCATCTTTCTTTGATCGCTTGTAATTTATCTAACATATATCAAAAATGCTTCTTCTAGGAATTTATGACCTAGATTAGTATTGAGAGTACAAAAGTAAGGAAATTTTGTTGCTTTTGAACTACCTAGCCAGCTATTAATGAGAGGAAACTGCTTTTAGGCCGACAATGGAAGCAATCAGTGTGAAAATAAAGAATATGCGCCAGAAATCTGCTGGTTCTTTAAAGAAGATAATACCCATTAAAACCGTTCCGACAGCACCAATACCGGTCCATACGGCGTAGGCTGTTCCAAGAGGAAGCGTTTGTGTAGCTTTGATCAACAAGCCCATACTCGCGAATAGGAAAACAACAAAGGCTCCATACCAAAGCCATTGTGCATTGCCCTGTGCATCCTTGGCTTTCCCCAAGCAGGTGGTAAAACCAATTTCGCATAGTCCGCCAAGAATTAAATATACCCAATTCATATTTCTGTTTTTTTGTTTCAGGAACAAAGTTCTAGGTTTTCCCGCAGAATAATTTTAACAAATGTTAAAAATTTGAAAGGATATTTGCCCGGATACGGCTGAGAGTCACTTGGCTAACCCCTAGATAGGACGCTATGTAGCCAAGTTTGATCCGTTGTATGTATTGTGGATATTTCTTCAACAGTTCAGCATAACGCTCCTGAGCCGTATTAAAAAGTTTGGACATGGTTCGCTTTTCGGCTTTGATAAATTCCAGTTCAGCCATTTTCCTTCCCCAGTTGGCTAGAGCAATATCACTTTCGTAAAGAGCAAAAAGCTGTTTTTGGTCAATTTTATAGACTATACTATCTTCGAGAAGGTCGATGTTTTCGTATCCGGGGGTATCATGCACATAGCTGTTCATCGAGATGAGTGTCCCGCCAGGAGAGACAAAGTCCAGTGTGATCTGCCGATCTGGGGTTTCGTAATAGACCCGGGCTAATCCGGAGGCCAAAAAATAAATGTCTTTCTGTATCTTATCTTGTCTGATCAGTAGATTATTCCTTTTGCAGATAAGTTTTTCACTGATCTGCTCCAGTTTATTGATGCTTTCAGGCTGTAAAAAATGATAGCCCAACAAGCAGTCTGCTAAGGAAATTACGATTTTTTCTCCCATTTTTCCAAACGTAAGGTTTCTCCATCCCATACCGCATAGGTATAGTAATTGATCCATTCACCCAAGTTGACAATACGGCTTTCAGTACCCAGTTGGACATCGTAGGGAAGGTGCCTATGACCAAACAGATAGAAATCGTGGTGTTGCTTACGCTCGATTTCCTTGGCGTAACCGATCAGCCATTCTTTGTCTTCACCTAGAAATTTCTCATCTTCATTATTGGAGAGTCTGCTATGCTTGGACCATCGGGTGGCGATGCCTATCCCTAGGTTGGGATGCAATCGTGCAAATAACCATTGGCAGATACGGCTCCGAAATACTTTCTTGAGCAATTTATATTTGTAGTCACCCGAACCTAAGCCATCGCCATGGTGAATATAAAAACGTTTGTTGTCGAGTTCAAGTTCCAGCTCATTGTCAATGATCTGTGCGTGTAGTTCCTTCTTGAGGTAATCAAACATCCACATATCGTGGTTGCCCTTGAATAACGTAATTGCGATGCCGAGGTCGGCAATTTCCGCTAGTTTGCCCAAAAACCGGATGTAACCTTTCGGTACTACAGTTGCATATTCAAACCAAAAATCGAAAATATCGCCAACAAGGTAGAGTTGTGCGGCATCAACTTTGATCTCGTCGAGCCACTGAATAATAGACCGTTCTCTTTCGCGCGAACGTTCCACTGGATGGGATCCCAGGTGGAAGTCTGAGGCAAAATAGATTTTTTTTCTTGTTGACATGTGCCCAAATCTAAAGAAAATGGAAGCGAATACAAAATTCGCTCCCACAATATATTTTATGATTTGGATAGGTTTGCGATGTGAGCCTTTAGATATTCAGCTGCATCTGCATCAACGCGCTTGAGTGCCTGTTGTAGCTGCGCAGGATAGTTCGCTTTAATGGCCATTAATGTGCTGGCAATAACCATATAGGATTGATCTTTTAGACCGTTCAATACCAGGGATTCATATTTTTTACTTTTTAGTCCAGCCAGTTTAGCGATCGCTGATGCACGTATAATTGATGCTGTTGATTTCTCGGCCAGCGATGCGATCAATTTTTCTGTCGATTTGTGTACAGTTGGATCGGTTAGCTCAATCCCCTGAATAGCCATCGCTACAAGGTCGGGATCGCTGTCAGCCAATGCCTGTGTCAATAACTCTTGTCCAAATTTGGTTTTTGGATTTTTAAAGGCAAATAATACTGCAGCAACACGGTTGGCAAAAGAAGGAGCATGTTCATATTGATAGCGATAATCGGCTTCGGTTTTATCGATACGGATCTCGCCGACCAGTGTTTTTTCGGGATCGATATCAATAAATTCGAGGGCACTTGCTAGGGGAATAGTAAACTGCGTGGTGCGTTGGTTGAGCTGTACCGTCTTGCTGATTTTGCCTTCCTTGGTATAAATGTCAATAACAAACGGTAATTGGAACGTTTGAACCGCGGAATCTTGCACTTGATCGATGTTGAGGACAAGCATATTGTTCTCATTTTTGCGGGTTACTTTGAGGATCGGATGACCACCTTTGTAATACCACTGGTTGAAATACGGAGCCCAGTCTTTACCCGTAACTTCTTCCATTGCAAGGCGCAACTGTTGTGGCTCCCCCGTTTTGAAGGAGTTTTCGGTTAAGTATTTTTTGAGTGATTGATAGAACGCCATATCGCCCATCTGTTGTTTTAAGGCATATAATATCAACGAACCTTTCGCATAGCTGATATTGTCAAACATATCTTCTTTGTCATGGTAATAGTATCGCGCAAGTGCTGGACTATTACCATTTAGTGTTGATTTGAGGTATGATTGTAGTTTTTCAAATCTAGATTTATCGCCTTTTTCCTTCCCTCCATCATGTTCATGCCAGATGATTTCACCAAAGGTTGCAAAAGATTCGTTCATCGTTAGGTTGGACCAGGATTCGGCCGTCACCAGATCACCAAACCACTGATGGAACAGCTCATGCGCAATGGTGCCTTCTTCGTTGTCATCCAAAAGTTCTCGTTTGGTCTTTTGAACATGTTCACCATGTAAGGTCGCCGTGGTATTTTCCATGGCGCCAGAAACATAATCGCGACAGACGATCTGTGCATACTTGTTCCAAGGGTAAGGAACGCCTAAGGTTTTACCATAGAAATCCATCATGGCCGGAGTTTTACCAAAGATATCTTTCGCATAAGGCGCATACTTCGGTTCCAGGTAATAATCAACAGGGATATTATTGTATTTATCGTGATAGATCTTAAAATCTCCAACGGCCATCATAAACAGGTAAGGTGCATGTGGGAGATCCATTTTCCAGGTATCGGTACGTGTTCCGTCGTTATTTTTTTGCTGATTGACCAGGGCACCATTGGATAGACTGGTGTAGTTGTCCAAAACAGTCATGGATATTTCGGCTGTTGTCTTCTGGTTTGGACGGTCAATTGTAGGAAACCAGGCTGAAGATGCCTCTGTCTCGCCCTGAGTCCAGATCTGCCGCGGTTTATTCGGCATGCTTTCATCGGGATTGATAAAATAAAGCCCTTTTGCATCATTAATTGCCGCACTGCCTTGTGCTTTTAATAGATTTGGTTTGGCCGTATAATCAAGGTATATCGTATATTTCTCATTTGAAAGGTAATTGCGGTCCAGTCTAATCAGAAGGGAATTATTTTCGTACGTATATTTTAAAGGAACGAGCTGTTGACCATTGACCAACGCAATTTTCTTGATATCCATGCCTTTGGCGTCTAGACGCAGTGAATCCGTTGGGTAGAAATGCGGTTGTAGCGTGACCCATTCTTTTCCGTTCAAAAATTGATTTTTATAATCAAAGTGGACATCAAGTTTGGTATGTATAAGGTTGTTCACCTTAGTGGGGGTAGAACGATAGTGCTGATCCATCGAAAGCTGCTGCGCTTGACTCACACCAATAGCAGAAATGGATATGACCAAGTAAAGGAAAGCGATTCTTTTGCGCATTGTTGAATAATTTAGAAGATTTAAATAAAGCTAAAAAAAATTCAGCGGATGTAAAAATAACGATCCGGGATATTCCCTCAATGCTAATACCTGCTCTTTGGTTACGGGGTTGAATTGTTTTTTAAGATCCGTAATAATGACATTACTTTAAACCATCTCTATGAAATCTGAAATTATATTTGTTATTTTTGGATGAAACAAGTATAAAGTTTTTTATGATAAATAAAAAAATTGGCCTTATTCTGATGATGATCGGTATGACTGGCACTGCAACGACGGTTTGTGGACAACAATTGAAATATCCAACGACTAGCAAGGGCTCTGTCGTAGACGAATTCTGGGGAGAGAAAGTAGCAGACCCCTATCGTTGGTTGGAAGATGATCGATCAGCAGAAACTAAAAGTTGGGTCCAGGCTGAAAATAAAGTCACTTTTGATTATCTAAATACGATTCCTTTCCGATCGAAGTTGAAAGAACAATTAACGGAAATCTGGAATTACGAGAAAATAGGAACGCCTTTCAAAGAAGGGGCCTATACCTACTTCTTTAAGAATAATGGGCTTCAACAACATTCCGTTCTTTACCGTAAGCAAGGCGAGAATGGTGTGGAAGAGATCTTTCTTGATCCAAATACGTTTTCAAAAGATGGATCGACTTCCCTGGCCGATGTTTCTTTTTCAAAGGACGGAAGTTTGGTTGCTTATTCGATCTCTGAGGGCGGCTCAGACTGGAGAAAAGTAATTGTATTGAATGCCAAGGATAAAGCCCCAGTAGGAGAGACACTTGTCGATGTGAAGTTTTCTGGGATCGCCTGGAAGGGTAACGACGGATTTTATTATTCCAGTTACGATAAACCCAAGGGATCGGAACTATCCGAGAAGACCGATCAGCATAAATTGTATTATCATAAACTCAAAACAGCACAATCTACAGATCAGTTAATTTTCGGCGGTTCGGCGACACCAAGACGTTATGTCGGTGCTTCATTGACGGATGACCAACGTTATCTGATTATCTCTGCCGCCAATACAACAACCGGAAATGAACTGTATTACCAGGATCTGAGTCAACCCAATAGCAAAATTATTTGCCTACAGGATCATTTTGATGCAAATACGGGCGTGGTCGATAATATCGGCGATACCTTTTTATTGGAGACAAATTATAAGGCGGCCAACAACCGCTTGGTGAAAGTTGATCTAAAACAACCGGGCAAGGAAAACTGGAAAGATGTCATTCCTGAAACTGAAAATGTACTTTCGATCAGCACGGGCGGTGGTTATCTATTCGCAAATTATTTGAAAGACGCTGTCTCTGTTGTGATCCAATACGATTATACAGGTAAAAAAATCAGACAAATCGAATTGCCGGGTGTCGGGACTGCGAGTGGGTTTTCGGGTAAGAAAAAGGAAAAGGAAATCTACTTTGGATTCTCGAATTATATTACGCCTTCATCGAGTTATAAGTTTGATGTCAATTCCGGGCAATCGTCTCTTTATATCAAACCGAAAGTCAAGTTTGACAGTAATCAATATGAATCGAAGCAGGTGTTTTATACCTCCAAGGACGGAACGAAAGTGCCCATGATTATTACCTATAAGAAAGGGCTGGTTTTGAACGGCAAAAATCCAACAATTGTTTACGGTTATGGTGGATTTAATATCAGCCTGACGCCAGCTTTCAGTACTTCTGTTGCGGTCTGGTTGGCAAATGGTGGGGTGTATGCTGTTCCAAATTTGCGCGGCGGCGGTGAATACGGTCAAAAGTGGCATGATGGCGGCAGACAGTTCAATAAGCTAAATGTATTTAACGATTTTATTGCAGCAGCACATTATCTACAGGAGAATGGCTATACTTCGCCTGAATATACGGCCTTGTCAGGCGGTTCCAATGGTGGGTTGCTTGTTGGCGCGACAATGACCATCGACCCTAAAGTGGCTAAAGTTGCGCTACCAGAGGTCGGGGTATTGGATATGTTGCGTTATCATACTTTCACTGCTGGTGCTGGTTGGTCCTACGATTATGGTACAGTCGGCGACAGCAAAGAGATGTTTGATTACCTGAAAGCGTATTCTCCCGTGCACAATGTGAAAGCAGGTGTTTGTTATCCGGCAACCATGGTATTGACCGGTGATCATGATGACCGCGTTGTTCCGGCGCACTCCTATAAGTTTGCCTCCGAATTACAGGCCAAACAGGCTTGTGCTAATCCGGTGTTGATCCGTATCGAAACAAAGGCAGGACATGGTGCTGGCCGGTCTACTGAAGTGTTGATCAATAGTACGGTTGACAAGTATGCTTTTGCACTCTGGAATATGGGTGTCAAAGAATTAAAATAAGAATATCGGAGGAATGGTCTGCAGTCTGCTTTTGGCTGTAGATAGCTTTACCCGATTTCAATAAAAAAGTCCAGATCAACAAGCTTGATCTGGACTTTATATTTTATTTGGGATAGGAATTATTCCCAGGTTTTTTCGCCTTTTTTCATTTTTTGAAGCGTTGCTACATAATCCTCTTTTTTATCATTAGCGGTCAAAAGTGAGATGGCTTTCTCCTGTGTTTTGATTGCCTGATCTTTTTCCCCTAGACGATAAAGAAGATTTGCAAAGGTATCCAAGTACATCGGTGTATCTTTTGCTTTTTCAAGCGATAATTTACTCCATTCTGAAGCTGCTTTTAAACAAGCTGGATCATCACAGTTTTCAAAGATGGACCAAGCCATCTGGTTTAATTCCATTGCTGTGATCGTTGAACCATATTTTTCGATATACTTATTAAAACTGTCTCTTAAACCGGGATAGTTTTTGGTGTAAGAGAAATAGCGCGGTTGTATTTCCAGACTGGCCTTTTCCGTATTGATTGTTGGGTATTTCTGAGCCAGCTCTTTTTCGATAGCGGTAAAATCTATGGCTTCTTTCGCCTGAATTTTGCTGTTTACAGCATTGCTGATGAGTAACTGTGCCAAGAAATCGTTTGCTTTTACTTTTTCGCTAACGGCATCAAATTTAGCTGGATTATCTTTGATTAAGTTGAACGCTTTGGAATCAACCACCTTAGCTGCGGAAAGTAGCAAGCTAACATTTTCTTTTGTAAAAATCTGATCCGTTGATAGCGAAGCTAATACAACGCCTTCTGCTTTTGCCTGAGTTTCTTGGTCATAAGCTTCTTTCGCTGCTTCAGCCATGGCCTTTGCAATCGATATATTTTGGGGATCAGCATTGAATTTTGCCAATAGAGTTTCATATTGCGTGTTTGGATCCAGTGCTTTTTGGGCTTTAGCGATAAAAGCATCTGCTTCTCCGCCACCGACAATGCGGTGGACAAGATTGCCTTTCGCGTCGAAGACCAAGAAAGTCGGGTAAGCTTTTACTTTATAATCTTTGGCAAAACGATCTGCTTCGGCATACCAGGATTTTATTTCCTCGTTGTCATCCTTGGTTTTATCCATTTGGATTTTGGCATTGATAAATTTCGCATTGAAGAAATCACCCACTTTAGCCTGTGGAAAAATTGTACTTGCCATATACTTACAGGGGCCGCACCAGGTGGTGAAACAATCCACAAAAATAAATTTGTTTTCTTTGGCGGCTTTTTCTTTGATCTGATTCCAGTTGAGACCATGCTCAAATTTTACACCTTCACTCTGCGCAAATAAGAGCGTTGGAATCAGGAATAATATTAAAATTAACTTTTTCATAATCCGTTGATATTTAAGTGTTAATTTACGGAATTAAAATTGCGATCAAGAAAAATATTGTAAAAAAAAATTAACCAAAGAGTTTACTATTTTAAAACATTCATCGATGGATTCGTCGAATTAAAAATCCGGATCAATAAAATAAGGCAATTTCCTCGAGGGAGTGCCCCCGAATTTTACATTCCACATGTTAAAGAACCGGCCATTCCATTAAAGCATATTCTTTAAAAAGTCATGCGCGGGATCCGTGAAAGCGGAGCTCTAATTTTCCCAGGTTTTTATCCCTTTGGTCATTTTGTCCAAGGTCTCCTGATAGATCGGACGATCATCATCGCTGGCCATCTCTACGGCTTTATTTTGCCACTTGATCGCTTTATCTTTTTCTCCTTTTTTATAAAGTAGGTTGGCGTATGTATCTAAGAATGCCGAACTGGGATCTTCCATGATTGACTTTTTGCTCCAGCTGATTGCGGCATCGATACATTCCGGGTCACTGCTGTTATTAAAGATCGTCCAGGCAAACGTGTTCAATTGATGTGCTGTGAAATCTTCAGATGATAAGTAATCATTGATCGTATTTTTCATAGCCACATAATTCTTAACCTGAAGATAGTAGTGTGCTTTGATCTTTTTAAACATCGGGACAAAATCTATGTCGGGATATTTTGCAGATAGCTCGCTTTGGTAACTGTCCCAGTTGGGTTCATGCTTGGCGTCTATTTTAATTTGGAAGAGTTCATTGACCACGACGTTAGCCAAAGTACGGTTGGCAATCCCTGGTGATTCCAGCAAAATGTCTATTTTTTCCTTGTTATTACGAATTAGGTTAAAGGCTTTTGAATTGGTAAACTTGGCGGCAGCTAATAGAATATGGACATTTTCTTTTTTAAAAAGCTCGTCAGTACCTAAAGAATTTGCTAATGTGTTTTCGGCTTTACGAGCGGTGTTCTCGTCATAGGCTACATTGGCCGCTTTTAACATTTGTTTGGCTGTATAAATATCCTGTGGCCTCTTATCAAACTTTTTTAATAGCGTATAATACTGTGTTTCGGGATATAGTCCATCCGTAACATGTTGGACGAATTCGGGAGCATCACTTGCGCCAACGATACGGTGTACAGCTTCTGCGTCCGGATTGAAGATCAGAAAAGTTGGAAATGACTGGATATTGTATTCATTGGAAATGGTGCGGGCATCAGCATACCATTTTTTTGTCGCAGCATTATCAGCTTCCGTCGAATCCATCTGAACTTTGACACTGATAAAATTTTGATTGATGGGCTGGCCCACCTGCTCCAGTGGGAAAATTTCATTGCTCATGTATTGACACGGGCCACACCAGGTTGCAAAAAATTCCACGAAGATAAACTTATTTTCTGCCTTCGCTCTTTCTTTGACCTGTTTCCAACTTAATCCTTCTACAAATTTCACCCCTTTGGTCTGGGACTGTGCTAAATTCCCAAATAAAATCGTAAGACATAATGCGATTATACTTCTCATACTCACTGAACAACTAGATTTATAATTATGTTTAAGTTATCAAATTAATCTGAAAACAAAAACACCTCTGAACTATTAATTTCAGAGGTGTTTTAAACGATGGGTATATCGCTTATTTAATATTTATCTTAGATTTTAAATCTTTTGTCAAACCATCTTTATGTAACAGCAAAGACGTTGTTTTATAACGGACAAATTCTTTGGAAGCATATAGATATCCTTTGTAATCATTGGATGTCCCCCAAGAGTTTTTAACAATATAATATTCTTTGCCGTTTTGATCTTTTACCAGACCTACAATATGCATGCCGTGATCGTCTGTTGTTTGCCAATTGTCGAAAGCTTTCTGTCTTTCTTCTGGCGTAATCTTCATTTCTGGTTTAGGACCAACGAACATGCTTGCCTTTTCTTGCTCACTCATTTGCTCGAACGGTTTTTCTGGAACATAAGCGACCCCATTTTTCCATGAGAATCCTTTTTCCGACACGTCAGTCGCCCAAGCAACTGTATAACCTTTTTGTAATGCATTATCAATGATATCCGTTAAATCATTCATTTTAACATTGTAAAAACGGTCAAATGACCAGTTGTCTGGAATTAACAGAACAAATTGGCTGTAATACGGATGATCAGTAACTGAGGCTATACCAACATAATCATCCGGGTTGATACCAATTACCTGATCAGCGAACGTACGTGGTGTATACGATTTACCATTGTAATCAAATTTTTCTGGCACTTCTCCCAAGTAAGAATCCATTGCTGCCGTATAAGCTTTTTCCCAGTTTGGTGTCAGTGCTTTTCCTTTTACAATTGAACCTAACATCGCATCCAACATGGAAGTCATTTCTCCAAAGTTATTGCGTGTGCTACCATAGTGAAGGCCTGTATACGCCGATTGAGGCATTGTCCCGTATTTACGGAATGAATTTAGTACGTCGTGAAATTGTCCGCCTTCACCCAATGATAATCCGCCATGAAGACGCACATAAGTCCGTGCTTTATCTAAGTATGTATTACGTGCGGTATAGATCTGAGAGATCTCCACAGGCTGCTTACCCATACGGATCATCTCGGATTCTAAAAAAGAGTTTCCTGAATAAGACCAACATGTACCCGAAGAACCTTGATCTTTGATCGAAGTGTTCCCTAAATTGATAACTTCTGTAAACGTAAATCCGGATTTGCTATTGTCATTTTGATTTGCTTTTAACGCATTGATCAAATTGTCCTGGGCTTGTACTTGGAATGAAGCTGCAAAAAGTGACGCAGCTAGTACAATCGATTTATTCCAATTCATTTGTTAGTATTTTGTTAATTTAAAGTGGTGCTAAATTAAATAAATTAAATTTAGTACGGTAAAATCGTCTGTAAAATAATTGTTCCTAAAAAAAGGTACAATTTATACATCTATATCAGCTGGATGCATGAGGAGAGCTGTGCTAAAATATTGATAAACAAAAGGGTCGTACAAATTACGACCCTTTTGTTTATAGGATTACTCGGCAAGTTCCTTATGTTTTGGAAAGAGGAGTGAAGCAATAATACTTAATGCCAGTATACCGATGATGACAATTAATGAATGGGTGGTGGTGAAACCTACTTCTGCCAACCAATGATGCAATAACATCTTTAAACCAATAAAGACCAATAGAAAAGCCAAACCCACCTTTAGATATTGGAACTTATGAATAATATTCACCAGTAAGAAGAACATAGAACGCAATCCCAGGATGGCAAAAATATTCGAGAAGAATACCACGTACGGATCTTTGGTCACCGAGAAAATAGCAGGAATAGAATCCACTGCGAAAATAAGATCGGTGAATTCAATCACTAATAAAACCAAAAATAAGGGTGTCATGTATTTTACCCCATTTTCGATATGGAAAAAATGACCACCATCCAATTTTGGTGTTACTTTAAAATATTTAGAGGCAAATTTGACAACAGGGTGGTTTTGCGGATCGACTTCTTCCTCTTGGTTGCGGTTGATAAACATCTTGACACCTGTGAAGACCAGGAATGCACCAAAAACATATAAGATCCAGCCGAATTTGGCGATCAATGTTGCACCTAGGAATATAAACAAAAACCGCATAATAATCGCTCCTAGAATCCCCCATACCAAGACTTTATGGTAATATCGTTCGGGAATCCCAAATGAGGTGAAAAGCAATACCATCACGAAAATATTATCCACCGAGAGCGCATATTCAACAACATATCCCGTTAAATATTCCAAGCCCAGGTTTTTATTATAGATGTCTAAACTTGCAGCAAGATCGCCGGGAATAATTTTGATCTCGTGGTGATGTTTGGTGATGACCTCTTGTAGATGATTTAAATCATGGATATTATGCAATTCAAACCCATAGTGGCGTAGTAGCCAATAGAAGCCTAACGAGAACAGTACCCATACTGCGCTCATAATTGCTGCCGTCTTTAAGCTAACAGGCTTATCACCCTTGGAAAATAGTCCAAGGTCAATGGCTAGCATCAGTGCAATGAAGATTAAGAAACCTCCAAAAAACATTAATTCGTGACTCATTATTTTTTTCTTTCTGTTGTATATTTTACCAAATGCAATAATCCTTGTTTGTATTCATTATCTGGAAAATCCTCCAGGATGCGAAAGGCATCTTGCTGATATTCCAGCATTTTATCTGTTGCATATTCAAGTCCGCCACTGCTGCGTACAAAATCGATCACTTCAGCAACCTTTTTTGGATCATCGTTATGGTTTCGAACCAGATTGATAATCCGCCGCTTTTCGCTGGAGCTTGTCTGATTTAAGGCATGAATCAAGGGCAGGGTCATTTTTTTCTCTTTGATATCATTGCCTAATGGCTTGCCCACATCATCTAATCCAAAATCGAATAAGTCATCCTTAATCTGAAAAGCAATACCAATTTTCTCACCAAATTGATGCAGTTTCTCCACCGTCTCTTGATCAGCATTGGATGAAGCGGATCCACAGGCACAGCAAGAAGCAATCAATGAAGCTGTTTTCTTACGTATAACTTCAAAGTAGATGGACTCTTCAATATCCAGTTTGCGTGCTTTTTCAATTTGAAGCAATTCCCCTTCACTCATTTGATCCACTGCTTCCGAAACAATTTTTAGCAGGTGATAATCTTGATGTTTTACCGAAAGCAGCAAACCTCTTGAAAGCAAAAAATCACCGACCAGCACCGCAATCTTGTTTTTCCAGAGGGCATTGATGGAAAAGAAACCTCTTCGTTCGTAAGAGTTATCAACGACATCATCATGAACCAAGGAAGCAGTATGCAATAATTCCACCAGGGCAGCACCCCGATAAGTCGACTCATTAATCCCATTGCAGATGCCCGCTGAGAAAAAGACAAACATGGGGCGCATTTGTTTGCCTTTGCGTTTGATCAGGTATTGTGTAATACGATCCAACAAGGGAACGGAGCTTTTCATCGACGCTTTGAATTTCTTTTCAAAAGCTTCAAGTTCGTGGGTAATAGGGCGTTGGATCTCTTTTAATTTTGACATGAATTGGAATGAAATACCAAAAAGTTAAAGCTTAAAGATAGTAATTTTGTTACAACTCATCGACTGCTTGTTCAAGATTTTTGTACCATTCTTCACCATATGTACGGATCAGGGGATCCTTCAAAAATTTATATACCGGCACTTGGAGTTCTTTGCCAAAGCTACATGCATCCTTGCAGATATGCCAACGGTCGTAATGAAGCACGTCGAATTCTGGATAATGCGTTGTACGGATAGGATAGAGGTGGCAGGAAACAGGTTTCCGCCAGTGTATTTCCCCAAGCTCGTAAGCCTTCTCGATTGCACATTTGGTGATCCCATTTTCCCAGGTTACGTACGCACATTCTTTATTGCCATCAACGCATGTTGTGGTTAGATCACCATCTACATCGACGACATATTTGCCTTGTTCCTCGATGGCCTCGATTCCCTTCTCTGTCATATAGGGTTTTACCTTTGGATATATCTCCTCCAGAATTGCCTTTTCGCTTTCTAGTAAAGGTGCACCCGAGTCCCCCTCGATACAACAGATTCCCTTACATTTTGATAGATTGCACACAAAGTCATTATTGATCAGATCTTCGTGTACCAATACATTTCCTACTTCAATCATTCTATTTATTTTGAGTAGCTTGCTTTTTGGCCCAATTTATATTTTAGTCCGCTTGCTTCCAGAAGTTCTAAAGTGACAGAGCCAATTAATATATCGACATTGGCCTTCACTGGAATGCGGTTACCATCGTTGGTTACCCAAAGGTAAAGCTTGCTATTTTTTTTAAAGATACGCCCCGGTTTAATTTCGGGACTGAATTTAAGGCACTCCAATGTGCCCAATTCTGTTTTTATTTTTTCGATTCCAATATATTGAATGCCCAGGGTAGCTATTTCATCATTCAAGAAATAGGTCAGTTTAAAGGATTCCCCGGGCTTTACCGAGCTTAAATCCAAATTGCGCGCAAAATAATAGGAAGATAGCAAATCAAACGTCTGGTCCACCTTGGATGTAAATGTTCCCTTGTTACCGACCACCGTATGAGTTTGCTGATTGAAACGCACTTTGTCGTTCCTTCTGTAGCCACCTTCACGGATGTTTTCCGTATAATAGTAAGGCAAGAATGTCTTACTATTGATATATGAATTATATTCGTTTCGTACAGTATAAATGGCAAATGCTCCAGCTGTTTTACCTGCAGCATACAGATGAAAAGAGGGATTCCCAAATCCGTCTTTCGTATCACCGACAGTCAACGTTCCCGTTGCTGCGGAAATTATGCCATAGCGGAGTTTGTACTTTAATTTCTCTCCACCTTTAAATGCAGATTCCTTTAAATGGGGTAAATCCTGAGCGAAAACTGTACTTACAAAAACTGATAAGTATAGGAGCAATGTCGATATAAGTTTCATGTACGTAAGTTTACGAAAATTGTTTGAAAAGAAATGTTAATTTCATCAGAATAAATTGTCTTTTTAAGGTGATGAAACCCACATAAGCCAGCTACTTATACTTGTTTGTCAGCCGCTTTTGGGGCTTGAGGACTTCTTTTAAAAACTGGAACTGTTGAACAAGGTTCCCCGTACATAATACTTTTAGCTACTTTGCTAAGTTTCACCGTGAACTGAACAAATGTCGATTCCGGAATAAACGTATCTCCACAACCCTTCACAACTACCCGTTGATCACGGAACTGCTCCATGTCAATTTTGTCGATAGCGGCGGCGTACTGTATGCGTAGGAGCTCATCTAAATCTCCGAAGATAACTGTTGAAGCGTAGGGCTCCAACTTATTTGCCAGAAGCATATAAGCCCAGGTAGGTATGATAGCATCTGCCGTACACGTGATTGCAACATGTTTGTCGGTATACTGTGACCAGTCATGTGTTTTGATGAACTCGCGGAAATCTTTTTCCCGTAACATCAGACCATGGAACAAATTATCCTTAATATCATATAGGACATTGTCGGCCTTCGGATGATAATCCGCCAAGTCAACAGTTATTAATCCACTTTGCGCAACTTTATTGACAATATTTGTTTGAATTTCCATAGCTATTATATCAAAAAAAGCCGGACGATAATTCGTCCGGCTACAAATTTACTTAAAAATCTTCTAAAAGAATTTCACTCTATTGTCAATGATTTCAGCTTTATCTTGTAATGCACGGAAAATTGATCCCCAAGCACGTTGCGCTTTGGCTGCAAGCATTTGTTTCTTTTGTCCATTGATGTCAGAGATCGCTGATGGGTTTGTGAAACCATTCACTTGCACGACATACACACCTGTATTTCCTTCTATTGCTTTCGAAGGTTTGTTTGGTTGAAGTCCGAATACTGTACCTACTACCGCATTTTCCAAGGCTACGCCCGGAATAACAGGGTTGGCAAATACCACATTCTCTACATGAATAGCAGATTTACCCACTTTTTGAGCCACTTGATCAATTGAAGAGGCTCCAGCTAAAGCTTTGGCAAATTTTTCTTTTAAGACGCGAGCTTTAACTTTGTTTTTAACAGCAGGCTCGATATCTTTTTTTACGGCATCCAAAGAAAGTACTCCTTTAGGTTGTACATCCACTAGGCTCGCCAAGATATAAGAAGTTTCAGTTTCAAATACTTTATCAGAGATATCACCTTTTTTAGCTTCGAAAGCCCATTTTATCAAATCACGTGGCGCTTCCGTACCATCAAGTACATTATCCATCGCTGTTACGCGAGATGCGGTACGCGCTTCTAAATCAAGTTTTTTAGCTTCTTGTGCAAAGTTTTGCGCATTAGCTGCCGATAAGAATGCTGTCGCTTTACTATGGGCATTGTTTAAGGTTTCTTTACCACTATTGATTACTTTGTCGATGATCGCTACTTTAGCGTATTTCGCCGTACCGATTTGTTTCTCGATTTTAATAATATGTACGCCAAACTGAGATTTTACGACTTTAATATCTCCGGTTTTACCTTCGAATACAGCTTTTTCAAATTCAGGTACCATGCGGCCTCTTGTAAACGTACCCAGTTCACCACCATTTGTTTTACTGCCCTGGTCACTGCTGAACTGAACTGCCAATGCGGCGAAGTTGTCTCCTTTTTGGATCAACCCTTTAATGGAATCCGCTTTTGCTAAAGCTTTGTCAACACCGCCTTCTGCGGTAGCATCCAAAAGGATATGAGATGCTTTTACTGAATCTGGACCTACCACAGTTGAAACTACTTTCGCTATCTCGTAAGCACTATTGTTAAGAAATGGGCCTACCGTCGTACCTGTCGCTACATTAAAGACAACAGAATCCAAAGAAGGACTCAATTGACCTTTTTTTACATAGGTGAATGGATATTTGTTGTCTGAATTGATGGAAGCGAATAATGAATCATCCTTCGCAACAATAAGATCTTGTTTTAACTTGTTGATTGCTTCTTTTACAGCCGATGAATCTTTCGCAAGAGGTTTTGCATCCACAGTAACGTATTGGATTGCACGTGTTTCCTCCTGTGTTTTGAACATATTTTTATGTTCATTGTAGTATTCTTGGAAATCAGCATCAGTTACTTTGGCTTCAGCATCTTTTACCGAAGCATAGTCTAAAAGAATGTACTTGAAGTTGGCCAATTTATTCCGTTCTTGGTATTCTTCGTTGGCTTCCAAAGAAGTCACGTACACACTATTTGAAAGTAACTCGCCATATTTGCTACTTAAGCGTTCATCTTGCACACCTTCAAGCAAAGCGTTCCATTGATCGTATACCGCTTGGTTACCCGCTGAGTTTACTTGGCTTATGAAAGTTGTTAATTGTGTACGGTCAAACTGACCTGTTTGAGGATTGGTAAATGCTTGTACGATCTGAGGTGACGGATTTGGCCCTTTTACTAGATCATTTAATTCGTCTTTACCTACTGTCAAACCGATTTTTTCGATCTCTTTTTTCAAGATCTCCCTGGATAAGAATTGGTTCCAAACCTGTTGTACGGCATATGTCCTCATCTGAGGGGTAACAGCGCCGCCCATTTGTTGTTTGAACATTTCTTCTGCTTGTTCTACTTGTTGGTTGAACGCAGGATATTCAATTTCAGTTCCGTTGACTTCCCCTACACGATTTTGATGTCTGGCCCAAAAAGGGGCGCCTCCTCGAACGACATCGCCTAGTAAAAATGCTAAAATTGCGATAGCCATGGCTGCTGTCAAGATGACACCAGCTTTGTTTCGCAAAAAGCCCATTAATCCCATAGTCTGCTTATTGTGTTTATATTGTGTAAATACTTGTATTTCGTTAATTTATGCATAGCATAGCAAAATGCGGTGCAAGATACAATTTTTATAAAAAAAAACGGAATATTTTCCTGAATGTAATAAAACAAATTTAAAAACTATTTGTATCGGTCCATTTTTTATAAGAAGTGATCATAACCAAGCTGTCGCGATATGCCGTAAGTGATCTGTTGCAGCATCATTTTTGCTCCCCGCTATCTAATCCCTAGCCTAGCCATACATCGGATCTTGCCGAATTTTAAGTAAGAAAGGTGATTTATTACCGCCCTATGGATGGAAATAAATTATTGTCCTGGATGATAACAACGCCAGTTGCATTCTGTATGTTGGCGTGCAACAGATCCTTATCTGAACTAAAAGAGGATCCCTGTAGATTGCCCCTTTGGTCCTTAAAGAATGCCTGAACTGGAAGATTATTATAAAAGGTTCTATTCGGATCTTTCGCTCCCTCATCATAGATAATTTCCTCGGTTTTCAAGACAGATCCATCAGCCATGGTGACAACTACATTTTTAGTAAAGATTGTTACTTTATCTTTTTCCCTTCGGACGGCATGATCAGATGTAATACGCTGTGTTTCCTTAAGGTTTTCATCGTAGAAAATAATTTTTATGCTTTTTGGAAACTCGTAAATTTCAGTGCTATCGTGTTTGATACGCATTTCGGGTGCTGTGAGATTGGCTTTGACCCGGGTTGAATCGCTGTAGATGATATCGACGTGCCGCGATATATCCACTGCTTCTTCTTTTTTTAAATTGGCAATCCGATCGACCTCCTTTAGATCTGGTTCACAGGCGGTCAATAAGAGCGCCCCTAGCAAAAATTGAATTACCAGGGGCGATATATGTTTAAATATGGATAGTGCAGATACTTTGCGTACCATTATCTTAGTCAAATTGATTTCTTCTAAACCAACGGTCATTTAGCGTAAAGCCAATATTGAAGTTGATATAACGTTCACGTAACAGGCCATTGGATACTTTACCCATCTGCCCAAATTCTGCTGAGAAATTGATTTTGGAGAAAGCAGTTGAATAGCTGGTTCTCGCTAGCGGTAAGCCTATACCAACAGTAACAGCCATGTCGTTGATATTCTCGCCACCTTGAAAGTATTGGGTTTTGTTGTATCTAAATCCAAGACGATAGTCTACTTGATTTAAGTATTTGAGGGATGATCTATCCGGAGTCAATTGTCCACCTACGGCTACACCGTAATTTTTACGCAATCGATTTTCACCATCCCTAACCTGAAACTTTGACCAATCTGCATATTTAAAATCTGCTCCAACTAACCAGCGACCATTTCGCGCAAGTGTTACCCCTACATTATGTTTTAATGGTAGGGTCAAATGCCTACTGACCCGATCAGACATGTAGGTTGTATCCAACGGGATATTTTGATTGTCTGGATCCGATGAGGGCGAAGTCCTTGTATCAATGATTGTTGTTCGCTCCTTTATATCATTGTTTAATGATCCTGAATACCCAAAGGTCAATGAATACTCTTTGCCTAGGGGTTGCTCGTATTGTAGACCGTAATCAAAGATAATACCTTGGATTTCGCGTTTATTTTGACGTTGTGGGTTCAAAGCTCCGGAGGATACTGGAAATTCAACCCGGCTAAAGTCGTTTAATGTACCAAAGAGATAGGACATATTCGCTCCTATGCTCAATCCTTTATAGACACGCACGCCCCAACCTGCGTATGCTTTTGTTAGTCCTCCTTCACCAGTAAACACCTTATTATAAACATCTTGGTTGATACCTTCCTGTGAGCTTGTCCGGTACCCCACGTCGGAGAACGGCAATATTCCCATACTGATACCACCAAATTTTTTCATCGGAAAAGTCATGGTAATATGACTAAAGGCAAAGTCGGCCGTATTATCAGATTTCGTTGTTGATTTAAGTTGTGTGTAATTGCCATACAGACCTGCGTCAAAGACGCTGTAGCGTGCAGCGGAATAAGACGCCGGATTACTGGGGTTGGTGTTGTAAAAGACGCCATCTAATGTACGGATAGCTGTATTGATACCCCCCATAGCTCTGTATTGAGGTAATAAATCTTCACGGATCTGACCTATTCCTAATTGAGAATAAGGGGATGCGGATGTCGTTTTTTGGGCAAATGCGGTAGTAGAACTAGCTAAAATTCCACCTGCTAACAACAGTTGGAGTGATTTATTTCTTAGAGAGCTTATAAAGCGTTTCTGCATGGTCAACCTATAAAATTGAGAAACTAATGTTTATTTAGTTTTTAGTGAAATCTTTGAGTTTTTTGACTCCTGTAATTAAATGTTCTTTGCTTTTATTCGCATACAAAACTATTCAATTTTTATGAGCTTGTTAAGCCGATTTTGTTAAAAAAGGTTAAACACTTGCTGTACAGTTTGTTAGAAAAACTGAAAGTAGATTATTGTGAGGGCGATGATGGCATATATAATCTCAAAAAACCATTTCTTTTTGGCATAGGTGAAGTAATATGCCATATAAATGGCGATTGGAGGAGCACAGAGTAAAAAGTGGGCCTCAGTCAATTTCTTGTTCCAATAAAAGGAAGCCACAGCCAGACATAACATGAAAAACAACAATTGGAAGGACTTTCGGATGTGGACAATACTTTTGAAAAAATTATCTTTAAGGATCAATAGAAAAAGGATCAGCGTAAAGAGTACGGGGACCAACACCAAATAATCGAGCAATTGAATACGGATAGCCGTAGGGAATTTATAAGTGAACGGCAACCATATCGTGTAAAATAGTTCCATTTTGCCTACCCATAGGTAGATGACCGCAAGTATAAAATAGACTGTGGCCAATCCCAAAAGTGGTGTGATCCATTCACGCCAGTTGAAGGGTCTGAATATGAGTAGACTGATCCACAGCAAGAAGAACATGCTCAAAAAAGGGAAGTAAATGAGACTTCCTATGCCGACAATCATACCCAGATCGAACATTTCCGCTTTCACATCTGTCTGACGATACAACGAGAGCAATTTGCTCAGCATCCAGATCGAAATAAAGTTACAAATAAGCGTAGGCGACAGAACCAAAAAAGGTAAAAATAAACTGGCTAATGTCATGTACATCAGCGCAACCAAAAAACTAGGTTTTCCCAGTAAGTTGAAATGACTTGTGATCCGATTGAGTATCGTCGCCTGAAAAATGGTCAATATGAGCGTTATGAAGACATTCGTTGCCGGAGAAAGATTAATTAAATTATTTTCACCCAATAGATTGCCAAGCGCAGGTTCAAAAATGACGGAATCTAATTTATCCGGAAGGTGCAGGAATATGCCAAGGCATAATACAAAACCCACAAGGGATAAAAATAGAATATTTATTGGTGTATAATTTCTGAACTGACTTATAATCATGGTATGTGACAAGTATACTATTTATTCTTTTTTTCCAACTTCGTAATGCGACGGTCAAGCAGGAAAAGGAAGAAAGCCAAACCTAGAAAAATGACCAACATCACGAGAACAACCACATAGATTTTGCCTTCACTACGCAATCCCGTTGCCATATCAACGTCATCCTGTGCAAAGGTGCTTAAAGTTGATAAAATTAATAATGCAATTGATAATGTTATTTTTTTCATTCTATTCTTTGTCTTTAATACTCGATGTGAACCCGATTAATTTTGGTTCCATCTAAATTTAATTTTTAATCAGTGTCACTGCCATTTACGTTTTATAACCTTATGGAAGTGGTATGGTAGATGCATATTTCCAGTTTTGTTATACGCGTAGGCGCTTTACGGGGCCTGTCTATCTGTTTAAAAACTGAAATACCTACCTATAAATTCTTACGATTCTATTTCCTGCTGTTTTCTTTCCAATAGACGTATTCGATAACGAAGAGAGCAAATCCAAAAAGCGATCAAGGGCCATCCGATCATTGCGGCATAAAATGTTGGGCGAAGCTCATTGCTCATTTGTAGCTGGCCAAAAGTAGCATTTCCGCCGCTTCCAGGGTGAAGGGAATCTGTCATTTTCGGAAGAATATAAAGCAATACAATAATGATCGGAAATGCGAAAATGTTGTAAACAGCAGAGATTTTAGCTCGTTTTTGCTCTTCCTCGAGCGCATTACGTAATACGAGGTAGGCCAGGTACATTAAAGTGGCTATCGCTGAACCATTTAGTTTCGGGTCATTAGGCCATGGTTCGCCCCATGTGATATTGGCCCACAACATTCCCGTTGCCAATCCAAAAAAACAAAAGGTAATACCTGTATTAACAGCTTCTATAGCCATTAGATCGTATTCTTGTTTTCCTGTATTGAGGTATTTGATACTATAAATAACAGAAATCAGATACATCACGATCATTGCAGACCACATCGGGACGTGGAAATAGACGTTTCGGATGCTTTCGTGAAGGATAAATAGGCGGGGGACAGGGCCCAAAAGACCGTTGATAATGACTGCACAAATTATGATGACAGCTAATATTTTCCACCATTTTTTTCTCATGGTAAATTGAATTTAATTTGTTTTCAATTCTAAATTTAATCTCGCCAAAGGTACGGAAATAACAATAAAGAAATAGTGATCGTGATTACATTAATTGCAAGTAATACAATTATTTCTTTCGAACTGGCGGCCCTTTCTAGGCCTTCTATTGCGTTGCGGGAGAGCTTGATCAAAACGATAAGCAGGGGGATTATTGCCGGAAAACTTAAAATGGCCATTAGTGTACTGTTATTCCCGGCCTTGGAGCTGATGCCAGAAATCATGGTAAATACACTGGCAAAACTGATACTGCCTAAAATAACTGAAATAAAATATAAGATGGGGTCCCCGAGGGGATTTTTGAATATGGTAGAATAAACGAAATAAGCTATGGTGGCCAAGATGGTCATCAATAACATGTTATAAATGACTTTGGCGAGGATAATTGCCCGAGGATCGACTAAAGCGTAGTAGTAAAGTTGCCGGTTGGGGTTTTCTTGAACAAAACTCTTGTTGATGGCATTAATGGATGCAAATAATAGGATAATCCAAAACAATGCATTCCAAACTGTGGTATCTACTGATTTGAATGCTTGATAACAAACAAATACAGTAGATACGACATATAGTAGGATTCCGTTTATGGCGTATTTTGAGCGCCATTCCAGAATGATGTCTTTAAGAATTAAAGTTTTTACCTGTTGCAGTAAAGTCATATTCCGCAAAGATACAAATGTATTTTAACCACAGGAGGCGGCCAAACCATCAATTCTTAAAAAAATGTTTTTTTTACTTATGTATTAGAAATTTTTGATTTAGCCGCATCGGTAGTGTTGTCGATTTTGCTGGCTAAATTTTGTGCTGCATTGTTTGCGTGGTCTAATGCTTCTCTACCAGCCTCTTTTGCTTTGTTCTTCAATGCATCGGCATCATCGGTAGCTTTGCTGAAAGCAGCTTGCGCTTTTGATTTTAAGTTATCCAGCTCAGCGGATGCTCTATTCGCCAATTTTTGTGCTTTTCTAGCTTCTTTTTTCGAAAGATCCTTCAATGACTTAGTTAAGCTTTTGATGCCATCATTTGCACGATCTAATTGTTTTTTCCCGTCATCGGTTCCTAAAAGATACCATGCAGCAGCTCCCGCAGCCAATCCTACCAAAGCAAATGCCACTAATCCATTTTTGCTATTTTTCATAATTCTTCTATTTTATTGTGTATTCAAATGATAATCAAGTATAATACCAAATGAACAATCACTAGCACAATTTGTTTAAAAAGAATCAATAATTAGCAAAATTTTACATATCTACCTTTTGCTGTTTGGATTGCAGGGTATAGAGATGGCGGTACAGTCCGGTTTCTTTCTGTAATAATTCGAAATGTGTTCCACTTTCCGAGACGACACCATTTTCGACCACGATAATTTTATCGGCATCAACAATCGTCGATAGACGATGGGCAATGATAACGGATGTACGACCACGCATTAATTCTTCCAAAGCGTCTTGAACCTGACGTTCCGACTCTGAATCCAATGAAGATGTCGCTTCGTCCAGAATAAGTATAGCCGGATCTTTGAGTAAAGCTCGGGCAATGGCAATTCGTTGACGTTGCCCGCCGGATAGTTTTACGCCCCTTTCACCGACTACGGTATCATATCCTTCCGGAAAATTCAATATAAATTGATGTGCATTGGCCCGCGTAGCGGCTTCAGTTATTTCATTTTCCGTAGCATCTAACTTGCCATAAGCGATATTTTCGCGAATCGTTCCACCAAATAGCAAAACGTCCTGCGGTACGATCGCTACCTGGTTTCGTATATCGCAGAGGTCGAAGTCTGTGGCCGGCTTGCCATCGTAAAGTACTTCTCCCTTATTGCTGGTATAGAACTGAAGTATTAAAGAAGCAATGGTTGATTTACCGGTGCCGCTCGGGCCGACGATGGCAATTTTATCGCCAGCATTGGCTGTAAAATTAATGTCTTTGAGAATGTCAATATCTGGACGACTAGGGTACGCAAATGCCACATGATCAAAACGGAGATCTCCGCTCATTTTCTTGCTGATATCTTTGCAGCTCGGTTCAACCTTGATGTCTTCCTGTGGTTCATCAAGAATTTCCAGGATCCTTTCGCTGGCGCCAAGTGAGCGCTGTATGTTTGCGTATAATTCAGGGAAACTACCCATAGAACCGGCGACAAACATCGAATATAGGATATATGTCGTTAGATCACCAACAGACATCTCGTGGATAGAGACTAAAGCTGCACCATACCAAATAACGGCGATAACGGCACCGAAAATACAGAATATGATAAATGAAGCAAAGGCTCCACGAAATGTTGCTCCCTTGACTGCTAATTTGACAACGGAGTCCATCTGATTGCTGTAACGGTTGAATTCAAAGTATTCGTTTACAAAAGCTTTGACATTGCTAATGCCCAATAAAGTTTCTTGAACTATGCTATTTGATTCCGCCATCTTATCCTGCGCCTGTCTGGATAATTCACGAATAAATTTTCCGAAGACAATTGCGGCAACCACGATGACGGGTAAGATGCAGAGATTCATCAAGGCTAATTTAGGCGATACCCAGACGAGCAGAAATACGCCAAAGCAAAGACTGATCAATTGTCTTAAAATTTCAGCTAATGTGGTGGTCAAGGTATCTTGGATCTGAGATAAATCGGCGGAAAGTCTGCTATTTAATTCGCCCACGCGACGATTGGCAAAAAATTCAATCGGCAAGGAGATTAGCTTATGATAGGTATCCTTCCGGATTTTTGCCAAGGCGCGTTCAGCAATCTCAACAAAGATACGAATACGAAAAAAAGAAACGATCGAGGTGAACGATAGAATAATAAAGGCTATTCCACCAATGTAATACACTTCAGGGGTCAGCCAGGTGTATGTTTGCTTCCCCTGCGCAGCATCAATCATCGCACCCAATAGTGCGGGGAAAGCCAGCATGGAAAGACTGGATAATACCAAAAATAACATTCCGATTCCAAACTTAACCCGATAAGGCCTTAGATAGGTCATTATTTTCGAAGCCCGTAATAGGAGCTCCTTATTTAACTTTGGTTTTGGTAGATCTTCTTCTTGTTTATTACCACTATTGAAACCTCTTGCCATAATCCGCTACTTCAATGTTTTGTTGCGAGGACAAATGTAAAGAGATTAAAAATATTTTGCTATCATACTTTGGTCAATTTTTGGCTTTTGACTGGTTTTAACCAACTAAAGTTGTCATTTGACCAACTTTTGGGGTACATGTCACCGCTGTAGATGCTAAGGCACAACGTGCTAGTCCGTATTTTTAGGGGTGAGGACTGGTTTTTGTGTATGGCTACGATACAATAAGACCGCTAGTACAATGATGACGAGCAGAGCAAGGTAAAGCCATACATTGCCGGACAGTCCGTTTCCGGTTGATTTGTCTAATTGTGTCCTAAGTCTTTCATTTTCAGTCTGAAGCTTGTTGATTGTGCCCATGTAAGCTGAGATCTGCTTATCGTATTCGGTGGCCATCTGCCGGAATTTGTCTTTTTCGAAATCTTTGATTTTGAGCAGCTGCTGGGTTTCCAAAAAGATATTGTTGTCCGTGATCACGACATCCTTGAGGATATCGATACTTTTTTGCATATCGCCCTTGGATTTAAACAGTCCAAACAGTCCTGTTTTCTGGGTAAGGCTTGTGTCATAGGCTCCGAACTTCTGCTGTCTAGCCTCAAGAAGGCTATTGACACGTTTACGCTGTACTTCAAAAGCACTGGAATCTGCATTTTCCTGGGCCATCAAATACCCTAAGTTAAAAAATAGAAGAAAAGATAATAGCGTGTATGTTAAAAACCTCATAAACAATGAACCAATCAATCTGATATTAAGTTTGCTTAAAATTGCTTGGATTTGTGGGCACCCATTACACTGATAAAGTCCAATAAATTACCTGTGTGACCGTTGCAGGTCGAATCCCTACTTGGGAGTGGATACAAACAAATCAACAATTTCTAGAAATGAATTTATGAAATTAATCTTTAAATTCGATACGGATGACATTGGAATCATCGTCGTGTAGCCCCAAAAGTTGGCTTGCATTACCCTTATTAATGGCAATTTCTAAATAATTACTGATGCCAAAGAGACATAATTTTTCACCCTCACCCACCTCATTGTAATGCCAGGAAAGGTTGGTGATGGTTTCGTTGCGTTTGAAATACAAAACGAAATTTCGCCCTTTTTGGACTTTGTTAAATAGATCTTTTGAAATGTTGGTAATGGCATTGCCAAAAGCATCAACGTAAATGACATTGCCACGGATCATATCCTTATCAAAGATCGGTTGTAACGTAACTTTTTCGATCAGTTGATGCATGGGGGTACCTACATCTTTCAGTTTACCACCTTTTGCAATATGGCAGGCTGATTTGGATAGGATGTCTGCAAGCGGGAAATGGAGGTATCGCAGATCCTGCATCAAATTGAGTTCGTACAATTCCTGCGGTTCATTCCCATTCAACAATAAGCTGAAAATACCATTGTCTGCACCTACAAAATAATGATCCTTGTATTTCATGCCAATGTATTTGGATTCCTCATGAAACAAGGTGTTTATACCAATGATATGTACCGTCCCTTTGGGGAAATAATGATAGGCATTACCAAGAACGAAGGCTGCGCGCGGAATATTGAATGCTGGAATCTCGTGGGTGATATCGACAATATTAACATCAGACAACTGCGTTAAAAGGCTCCCTTTTAGCGCAGCTTGATAAAAATCTTTATGTCCTAGATCTGTCGTTAACGTAATTACTGCCATTATAACCTATAAATAGACCGAATTGCTGTCGAATTCCCTTTTTGAATGAATAGAATAGATCTTCTGTTGTTTACTTGCTCTGTTGTTGAAAAATCTATTTAAATAGAGAGCAAAATTACTATTTATCAGCTGATTTGTAAAGCTAATTGAAGAACTTATTTTGAATATATCTTTTTTCGATTGATATACACAAACATAGCTTTGTCTTCTGTTGTAAAGAATCGATTTGTGCAGCCTGAAGATCTGCTTTTAATAGCAAAACTCAAGTATGAAATGCAAAAAAAAATATTTGGTTTTCTTTTTGCAAAAATCTCTGTAGGATGGCATATTTTCTCATTAGAATACGTTAATTTTGAATAGTATTACGCTTAGGAGCTATTGCGTAATAGCTACAATCTAATTAATTCTAAAATAGGATAAAATTTGAACGAATTACTAATTGCATTAGATGGTCTGAATTTGCCCATATTATGGGGAGCAGACAATGAGCACTTTGATTATTTGAAGAAACAATTCCCAAAACTGCGAATTGTAGCTCGTGGAAGTGAAATGAAAGTGTTGGGAGATGCGAAGGAATTGGAACTATTTGAGCAATCGTTTAAGGAAGTCATGGCTCATCTAGAGAAATTCAACAACATTACCTTGTTGGATTTTGAAAATCTCCTAGGGGCGAGCGCAGGCTCAGCCGCGCAGCAGGAAAAGGAGATTGCGGCTAAGCAAGCGGCATTTGGTTCTGAGCCCATTGTTTATGGACCTAATGGTGTGATTGTTCGGGCACGGACGGCCAACCAACGACGAATGGTTGATAGTATTTCGAAAAATGATATCTTATTTGCCATTGGTCCAGCAGGGACGGGGAAGACATACACCGCTGTCGCACTTGCTGTCAGGGCACTTCGCAATAAAGAAATCAAACGGATTATTTTGACAAGACCAGCGGTAGAGGCTGGAGAAAATCTAGGTTTTTTGCCCGGTGACCTGAAAGAAAAGGTAGATCCCTATTTGAGGCCACTTTACGATGCGCTAGATGATATGATTCCGGCAGAGAAATTAAAAGGATATTTGGAAAATCGTACCATTGAGGTTGCACCATTGGCATTTATGCGGGGCCGTACACTTGATAACTGTTTTGTCATTTTGGATGAAGCTCAAAATGCAACGGATATGCAGTTAAAGATGTTTTTGACCCGCATGGGGCCTACTGCAAAATTTATTGTCACCGGAGATATGACGCAGGTAGATCTTCCTAAAAAGAATCAATCCGGACTTTCAACATCGATCCGTTTGCTGGAAAATATTGAAGGTATCGATATTATCCACCTAAGCGGTGGCGATGTGGTTCGTCATAAATTGGTGCGACGCATTTTGGAAGCATACGGCGATATTTAAATTATTCGTTGTGACACGGATCGTTGAAATACCCATGATCGCAAAGGAATGATACTGATGTCAATCTGGATATTCGCTATAGCCTAAAAAGGGCACAATATCTGTACTTATCTATGCTGTCAAGTATAGGCATAAACGAATAGTTAAGTGGAATGGATTCATTGAGATGAATGAAAGCCAACATTGATTATTTAATTATATTATTTGAATTTTACTTTGAACATGAACGCTATAAAAGAAACAAATTTCAATTTCGAGAATCAAACTGCTTTTTACAGAGGAAAAGTACGTGACGTGTATACGATTGCCGACACCTACCTGGCGATGGTAGCCTCTGACCGTATTTCGGCATTTGATGTGGTACTCCCTCGACCTATTCCCTACAAAGGACAGGTGTTGAATCAAATTGCAGCTAAATTTTTAAAAGCGACAGCTGATATTATTCCAAATTGGGTCGTATCAGTACCAGATCCCAGTGTGACGATAGGTCAAATGTGTGAACCGTTTAAAGTAGAAATGGTTATCCGTGGGTATCTGTCTGGACATGCTTGGCGTGAGTATGCTGCGGGTAAACGTGAGGTTTGCGGGGAGTCTCTTCCTGAAGGATTGAAGGAGAATGATAAATTGCCTGAGCCAATTATTACACCAACGACCAAAGCCGCCGTAGGTCACGATGAGGATATTTCACGTGCAGATATTCTGAAAAAAGGTATTGTGAGTGAAGAAGATTACGTGCAACTAGAAAGGTACACCAAAGCTTTGTTTCAACGCGGAACCGAAATTGCAGCACAAAGGGGGTTGATCTTGGTGGATACCAAATATGAATTTGGAAAAAAAGATGGTAAAATAGTGTTGATCGATGAGATTCATACACCAGATTCTTCCCGTTATTTCTATGCGGATGGATACCAAGAACGCCAAGAAAACGGGGGAGCTCAAAAGCAATTGTCAAAGGAGTTTGTTCGAAAATGGTTGATTGATAATGATTTTCAAGGTAAAGATGGACAGGTTGTGCCTGAGATGACAGATGAAATCATTGCTTCAATTTCCGAACGCTACATTGAGCTATATGAGCATATCGTGGGTGAAAAATTTGTTTACCCGGATCAAGAGAATGTCTTGGAACGAGTGGAAAGAAATGTGACAAAGGCCTTAAAAGAGCTAAATTATTAGTACATTGTATCCTCAAACTAAGGAGATAGACTTATGAAGTATACTATTGATAAACACGATCGCTATATTGTCATAGAGCCTCATGTCGAAGTGATAGATGCGGAGAATGCAGCTAAACTTAAAGGGGAGTTTTTGTTGCGCAATACAATTGGTCAACGTAATATCGTACTGGATATGATTCATGTCCAGAAGACGGATGAAGTTGGCATACGTCTAGGTATACTGGCGCACCGTTTATGTCAATCTGTTGGCGGGGTATTTATTTTGGTCAATCTTTGCCCTAAATTAATGGATATGGTCCGTGTATCACATTTGGATAAATCGTTAAAAATTGCGCCATCGCTGAAGGTTGCTGAAGATTTGATCTTTGCACACGAATTGGAATCTGAATACCGCGGGACAATCGAGGATTAATATGAAGTTTGAAGTTCTAATATTAGGAAATAGTTCGGCGACACCAATGTTTGATCGGCATCCGACTAGCCAAGTGTTGAACTTTAATGAACAATTATTTTTAATAGACTGCGGTGAAGGCACACAAATGCAGTTGAGCCGATACGGAATTAAAAGCAATCGCATTGCACATATTTTTATTAGCCACTTACATGGAGATCACTATTTAGGATTGGTGGGGCTGCTCTCTTCGATGCACCTCGTTGGCCGCAAAAGTGATCTTCATTTGTATGGACCGGCTGCCTTGAAAGAGATTTTGGATATCCAATTTCTGCATTCTGAAACAGTCTTACGCTATAATCTTATTTTTCATCCGATATCACCCGAAGAGCCCGGTGTTATCTTTGAAAATCGGACCTTAAAAATAAGCACTTTCCCTTTAATACATCGTATAGCCTGCACTGGTTTTCGTTTTGATGAGGGACCAAGGGCCCGGACCTTGCTTGGCGATGTGGTCCAAGCGTTAAATATTCCCACGGTATATTACCCTGCCATTAAGAAAGGGGTTGATTATGTCGACGAAAAAGGGAATGTTTATCCGGCAGATCAATTGAGCTTACCTGCTCCCAAGTCTAGAAGTTATGTGTATTGTTCAGATACAGTGCGCACGGGCGATTATTTGTCCTATATTCAGCATGCTGATCTCCTTTACCATGAATCTACATTTTTGCATGATATGGTAGACCGGGCAAAGGAAACCTTTCATACAACAGCCTTAGAGGCGGGGGAAATCGCGAAAGAAACCCATGCAAAGAAATTATTGCTAGGCCATTACTCTGCTCGGTACCGTGACCTGGGGCCGTTATTGGAAGAAGCCCGAACGGTATTCCCAAATACCGAACTCTCGGTTGAAGGTAAGTGGTTTTCAGTGTAGTTTTTATTGCGCTTCTTGTTGTCATTCCCTTTTAATCGATCCTTTTTTGCACAATGGGAAAAGGATAATTTGCATACAACCATGTCTACCGGTCAGGGACAGTCTTCTGCGAATAAATTGCTTATTATATTGCATTTGATAAACAATTTATCTAAGTTTACGGCTCTAATTTTTTTATAATGGATAATCCATTCAACTTAAACAACCTATTACGGGAAAATATCAAGAAGCTCGTACCGTATTCGTCCGCAAGAGATGAATTTAAAGGGGATGCATCTATATTGATTGATGCCAATGAAAATCCTTTTGGATCCCCACTAAACCATGATTACAACCGATATCCAGACCCACTCCAACATCAAGTCAAAGCAAAACTTTCAACAATAAAAGGTGTTCCATCTGAAAATATTTTTTTGGGCAATGGAAGTGATGAGGCTATTGATATTTTGTACCGCGCATTTTGTACACCCGGCGTGGACAATGTTATCCTCGTTCCGCCGACCTATGGCATGTATGAAGTGTCCGCAAATATCAACGATGTAGCGTTCAGGAAAGTAAACCTTACCGCAGACTATCAATTGGATTTGGATGGAATCGCGAATGCCATAGATGCCCGTACTAAGTTAATTTTTATCTGCTCGCCCAATAATCCCACTGGAAATTCTATCCGACGTCAGGATATAGAAACGATATTGAATAATTTTCAGGGACTAGTTGTGGTTGATGAAGCTTATATCAATTTTTCAGCTGTGAAATCATTTACGCAGGAATTGGCTGAATATCCTAACTTAGTCGTATTACAAACTTTATCCAAAGCCTGGGGACTTGCTGCGTTGCGATTGGGCATGGCATTTGCAAGTAAAGAGATTATAGCGGTTTATAATAAAATTAAACCCCCTTATAACATTAATCAAGCAACACAGGATATTGTGTTGGAGGCGTTGAATAATGTGGATCAAGTCAACGACTGGATCAAAGAGACGGTAGCAGAACGTGATAAACTTGTTCGCCAACTCCTCGAACTGGATTACGTGCAACATATCACACCTTCCGATGCCAATTTTATTTTGGTCAAGATGGAGCAACCCAGACAAGTGTACGACTACTTGGTTCAATATGGAATCATTGTCCGTGATCGGTCTAAAGTAGAACTCTGTGAGGGCTGTTTACGGATTACAGTGGGAACGCCTGCGGAGAATCAAATATTATTAGAAAAACTTAATCAAATCAATAAATAATACTATGCCTGATAACTTAAAACGTGTACTGTTTATAGACCGTGACGGAACGTTAATTTTGGAGCCAGAAGATGAGCAGATCGATTCTTTCGCAAAATTAAAATTCTATCCGGGTGCGTTGCAGTACCTGCCACGTATCGCGAAGGAGCTGGATTTCGAATTGATCTTGGTTTCTAACCAAGATGGCCTCGGGACATCTTCCCATCCGGAAGAAAACTTCTGGCCTGTCCATCATTTTGTGCTAGATACGTTTGCTGCAGAGGGTGTAGTATTTGCCAAAGAACATATAGATAAGACTTTTCCACACGAAAATGCCGATACACGTAAACCGGCTATTGGTATGCTCGGTGAATATTTCGATTCGTCAAAATATAATTTAAGTGAATCGTTCGTTATCGGTGACCGTGTCAATGATGTGAAGCTCGCGCAAAATCTTGGTGCCAAGGCAATATGGCTGCGTGCCAATGATCAATTGGGTGTGTTGGAGAACGTCGACATTGACCCGAAAGTGGTGGCTTTGGAAACAATAGACTGGAAGACAGTATACGAATTTCTTAAGCTTGGCACGCGTACTGCCGAACATCATCGTAAGACAAATGAAACTGATATTTTTATTCAGTTGAACTTGGATGGCTCCGGGAAATCAGAAATTGAAACTGGACTGCCATTCTTTGACCACATGTTGGATCAATTAGCGAGACACGGCGCGCTGGATTTAACGATAAAAGCAAAGGGAGATCTTCATATTGATGAACACCATACCATCGAAGATACAGGGATTGCCCTAGGCGAGGTGTTTTTGAAGGCTTTGGGCGACAAACGTGGTATTGAACGCTACTCGTACACCCTGCCGATGGATGATTGTTTGGCGCAGGTTGCACTGGATTTTGGCGGACGCAACTGGATTGTATGGGATGCGGAATTTAAACGGGAGAAAATAGGTGATATGCCAACAGAAATGTTTTTCCATTTCTTTAAATCCTTTTCTGATGCCTCTAAATCAAATCTAAATATCAAAGCCGAAGGGGATAATGAGCATCACAAGATCGAAGCTATTTTTAAAGCTTTTGCCAAATCAATTAAGAAAGCGGTACGTCGGGATGCGGATCATATGCAATTACCAAGTACAAAGGGAGTTTTGTAGTTTTGTTTAATTAAAAAGGAGAATCAATGCGTAAAGACTAAGGATGACCGCATACCGCGTAAGCTTGTGGCTCCAAAGTCTTAATACTCAAGTCTCAATACTCAAATCTCAAAAATGATAGGAATTATTAATTATGGCGCTGGAAATATCTTTTCCTTAACTGCTGCGCTAGAGCGGGTGGGGCTGTCCTATGGTATGATTAATACGGCGGAGGAGATTGATCTTTACGATCGTATTATCATTCCAGGCGTAGGCCATGCCGGAGCAGCCATGAATAAATTGCGTGAGTCAGGGTTAGTACCTTATATTAAAGAACTCCGTAAACCTGTTCTAGGTATCTGTGTTGGCATGCAATTGTTGACGGATTATTCTGAGGAAGGGGAGGCCGAGATGCTGAAGTTGTTCCCGCTGAAAACGTTACATTTTGAGGCTGGAGTAGCGGGAAAAGTGCCCCATATGGGTTGGAATAGCGTTTCAATACAGGCAAATAATCCTTTATTTGCGAATATAGAAGATCAGAGCTACTTTTATTTTGTCCATTCGTATTATATCGAATACGACACGGCATTCACTGCTGCTAAATGTGATTATGGATTACCATTTTCAGCAGCAATTTCCAAAGATAATTTCTTTGGCGTACAATTTCACCCGGAGAAGTCGGGAAAGGCAGGTGAGCAGTTGTTGCTCAATTTTTCAACAATTCAATTAGACTAAAAATATTCTATTATGTATATCATCCCAGCAATTGACGTATTGGACAAAAAAGTTGTCCGCTTAAGAGAGGGTAACTATGACGACGTTACAACATATGATATTAGTTTAGAAGCTCAAATAGAAAATTACCATGCAAATGGCACCGAACTGGTTCATATTATAGATCTAAATGGTGCCAAAGGAGATTTTAGTAATCAGGCATATTTGTTTGATATCATTCAGAAGACAGAAATGAAAATTCAGTACGGCGGTGGCGTCAGAAGTATTGAAAAGGTAAAGGAATTGGTCGACGCTGGTGTATACCGGGTAATTGTTGGCACACAAGCGATCACAAATCCTTCTTTTTTGGAAGAACTTGCAACGCTAAATGAAGGGCAGGTTAAATACGCGGATCATATTGTGATTGCAATTGACGTATTGGACGAAGTGATTAAATACTCAGGCTGGCTAGAAAGCTCACCAATTAAATTGATCGAGTATATTGATAAATGCTTAGCGCTAGGATTTTTTAGGTTTCTTTGTACTGATATTAGTAAAGATGGTAAATTAGGCGGTGCAGGTGTGGAATTGTATCAAAAATTGTTGAACCATTCACCGATCATCAAATTGATTGCTTCAGGAGGTATCAGTTCGATGGATGACATTCAAAAGCTTCAGGAATTGGGCGGAGTAGAATCAGTAGTTGTTGGAAAAGCAATTTATGAGAATCGGATCTCTATCGATGAAGTCAAAGACTGGAATCTTAAATCATTAATCAGATTTTAACATGTTGGCAAAACGGATAATTCCCTGCTTGGATGTTAAAGATGGACGTACTGTCAAGGGAGTCAATTTTGTTGATCTGCGCGATGCAGGCGATCCTGTTGAACTCGCTTATGAATACTCCCAGCAAGGAGCTGATGAACTTGTATTTTTAGATATTACAGCTACACATGAAGGGCGCAAGACGACAATCGACCTCGTAAAAGCGGTGGCTCGCCAGGTGAATATCCCGTTTACAATTGGTGGCGGTATCAACGAAATCAAAGATGCCGACATTCTATTAAATGCGGGGGCTGACAAGATATCTATCAATTCAGCTGCGGTACGTAATCCGGACCTGATTAATCAAATGGCAGCCGCGTTTGGTGCGCAGTTTGTTGTGGTCGCTGTCGATACGAGATCTATTGAATGTCAGGATTTTGTCCATCTAAGTGGTGGGCGCATCAAGACGGAGATCAATACGCTGGATTGGATCCTCGAAGCGCAAGAACGCGGTGCTGGAGAAATTTTGCTCACATCGATGGATCATGATGGAACAAAGAATGGATTTGACAACGGATTCTTAAAAGCTGTAAACGATCGCATCCATATTCCTTTGATTGCATCGGGTGGAGCAGGCAATCAACAGCATTTTGTCGATGTATTTCAACAAACCAATGTAGATGCCGCATTGGCAGCTTCAGTATTCCATTATGGAGAAATATTGATTCCAGACCTTAAACAGACTTTACGCCATAATGGTATTGTCGTTAGATAGTAGCGAATAAAGTAGCAAAGAATAAAGGAGTAATGATAATATTAGGTAAGCCATCAGGGCTTGCAGAATAAGAAAATTGATTAATGAGTAAGGAGTAGGAACAAAGCTTGTAAGCCCTAGGCTGACACAAGTAAGATCTAAATACTCATATCTCAATACTAAATACTAATACCATGTTAGATTTTGCAAAAAGTGACGGCCTTGTTCCAGTGATTGTGCAGGACGCCCAGACCTTGGAAGTGTTGATGCTAGGTTATATGAATGAAGAGGCTTGGCAAAAAACACAGGCTGAGAAGCGCGTGACTTTTTTCTCCCGTAGCAAAAATCGTCTCTGGACCAAAGGAGAGGAGAGCGGAAACTTTTTAAATGTAAAAAGCATCCATGTTGATTGCGATAAAGATACGGTGTTGATCAAGGCTGATCCTATGGGGCCAACTTGTCATACGGGAAGCCGGAGTTGTTTCAATACAGAATTCAATCAGAATTTTATTTTGGAACTGGAACGTATTGTAAATCATCGTTACGAAAATCCTTCTGACGAATCCTATGTTAATCGTCTGCGTTCTAAAGGGATTAATAAGATCGCTCAAAAAGTGGGTGAGGAAGCCGTTGAAACAGTTATTGCAGCGTTAACAGAAACCGAGACTGATTTTATCAATGAGACTTCGGACCTGTTGTTCCATTTGATCGTACTGCTTCGTGAGAAGGGATTCTCTTTGGAAACAATCGCTAAGAATCTGGAAAGCAGACATCAATAACGTTGTTTTTGCAAAAAGGTCACTATAGAATCAAAGATACACTTGCTCCGAATCATGCGGATAGAAACTTGATGGAATCTAAGAATCGGGCGAGGCTTTAAGGTAATATGACAAAATAGTCTTGAAAGTGCAGTATATTTGTGAATATGCTGCACTTCATTTTTTTATCGTTTTCTAACTTTTGTTTGGAGGCAGGGAACTTAAGTTGATTGTGCAAGCAGGAGCTAAGCGAAGAATAACTTTCCGGTTATCATCCGGAGAATTTGAATAGATGACTATGGATATTAAATTAAGAGCGACGTTACCGGGGCATCAAAACCCAATTTTTTGTGTAGAAAAGGGATACGATCCACATACTTTTTTTACAGGTGGTAACGATAAGGGGGTAGTTGAATGGGATATTGAAAAGAATGGCTTTAAACGTATCCTATGTGCAGTAACCTCCTCGGTGTATGCTTTAAAATTAATACCTGGAACAGCGATCCTAGTGATTGCGCAGCGTGAGGGAAAGCTTCTTTTCGTGGATGTACAAGAACAAAAACTTGTAGCGAGTTTGCAGCTAGGTAATAAGGCTATCTTTGCACTTTCCCATATCCAGAAAAAAAATGAACTGCTCGCCGTAGGGGAAGAAGGACGATTGTATGTTATTGAACTTGCAACATACAAATCTATTTACGAATTACAGCTGTCCCAAACAACGGTTCGGAGTATCGCCGTTGATGCGGATGAAACCAAGATTGCTTTGGGCGATAAAGATGGTTGGGTATATTTGTTGGATAGCCAAGACTTCCATGTCATCGAACGCAAGAAGTTGCATAGCTTGCCTACAACCTCCTTGGCTTTCCTTCAAAACCAGCTGCTAAGCGGCGGAAGAGATGCCCAGCTTATCATTTCGGACGTGAACCAATTAAGTAATAACTTTTCCTTTGTGCCGCACTTGTTCACTGTCTATGGGATTTATCCACATCCTTTTGAACCATTTTTTGCGACAGTAAGCCGGGATAAGTCACTGAAATTTTGGTCTAATGCTGATTTTGCCCTATTGAAAAATATGAGCCGTGACAAAATGCAGGACGGCCACCATTTATCCGTCAACGCGGGGATATGGTCTGAGGATGGCCAGTATTTCTTTAGTGTCAGTGATGATAAGCTTGTCAAAATTTGGGAATTACATTAGCGGAAAATCTTCTATCTAACGGCTATTATGCTGCTCATATAGTTGTAAAAAAATAAGATTGCTTGTAGCGAAATCATAGATATATCGTTAACTATTGTGATTATAAATTTAATTGACCATATAGTTATGTATTTTATGAAAAAAGCTTGGCTTATTTTATTCGGAGGCCTGTTCCTCTTGGGCTGTGACAAAGTAGAACAGAAAGGGCAATATTTAGCTCGGGTTCCTGTATTTGAAACGATGGAAAGCATTCGGACCAAGGCCAATACGGTCAGTACCCCTAGGACGATCGTTCAAAGTGGTAAGATTTACATCTATCAGGACTACTTATTTATCAACGAGCCTAACAAGGGAATTCATATTTATAACAATGCCGACCCTTCAAAACCAAAAGCAATCTCTTTTGTAAATATTCCGGGTAATGTAGACTTAGCTGTTCAGGAAGGAAAGCTCTATGCCGATAGTTTTGCGGATCTATTGACATTCGATCTTGCGGATCCCACTGCACCAAAGTTGCTCGCTCGCAATGAAAATGTATTTAAAACCGTACTCCAAAAGGACTATATCAACAATATACCAGACGTGGTAGTTACCGGATATCGTGATTCCCTAGTTAGTTATGCTTCCAAAAGTAAATACACTCCCTATCAAAAGGAGGAGTTTGAATACAATGAATCGAACTCAGGGGTGGGACAAGGCGGATCTATGGCGCGCTTCACCTTAGCCAACCAACATCTATATGCGGTGGATCATAGCACATTGCATTTGTTTAACGTGCAAGACTCCCGTAAACCCATATATGTGAAAGATGTCAAGCTGGGATTTGGTATCGAAACTGTATTCCCATATAAGAATAACCTATTTATTGGTTCCAATACAGGTATGCTCATTTTTGATATATCCACAGCATCTGAGCCGATGGAATTATCACGCTATACACATATAAGAGCCTGTGATCCTGTCGTCGTCAATGATAAATATGCCTTTGTTACATTACGCACCGGATCGGCATGTGGTGGGCAACAGAATGTGCTGGAAGTGATCGACATACAAGACCTCAAAAATCCGACATTGAAGTATACCTTTTCTTTGGAAAATCCGCATGGTTTGGTCCTGTCAGATCAAACGTTATATGTCTGCGATGGTGATTATGGGTTCAAATCTTTCGATGCCAGTGATGTGAGTAAAATTGGGGATAAACTCCTTGAAAACAAAAAGGAGCTCAAAAGTATGGATGTGATTGCCGGACCTAAATCGCTTCTGGTCACAGGAAGGAACGGTCTTTATCAATACGATTATAGCAATCGGGCAAAATTGAAAGAACTAAGTGTTATTTCAGTAGCCAAATCGAATTAAAAAAACGTCCAGTATACTATTTTATGAAAAGATTTTCGGTTATCCTTTTGGCCCTTTTTACGTATTTAACAGCAACGGCCCAAATAAAAAAATATACAAATCATAACGAATTTTCAGTTGTCACCTATGGACCAATTTTTCTTGAATCAGGATTCGCGCTACACACCTTCCATGGGTTAAATCTGAATGAGAAATTTGCAATCGGTCTAAATACAGGCTTAGATCGCTATCCGGTAGATGACAATGGTGAAAAATGGTTTTTACCGTTGTCGACAAAAATCAACTATGTAGAATATCCAAAGCGAAAGCGTTCTTTCTTTGCGGGAATAGACCTGGGGTATGGATTCGCCTTTCTTAATAAAACCTTCCAGACGAATAATTTAAAATCTAAATATCGGGGTGGTGTCTTGTTCAGTCCGCAATTGGGCTGGCGATTTAAATTTAAAGATTCACAATCATATTGGTCGTTGGCTACAGGGTATAGATACCAGCAATTCAACCGGGAAGATAGCTATTCAGCTCCTGCATCAAGTCTACCGAATGTAGACAATGGGTATGGATTAATTCACAATGAAACCCGTTATCATTTACATCGGTTCACGTTACAGGTCGGAATTGGCTTTTAGGGTGTACACTATTGTTCAATAATTACACTGTTTATGCCCGCTTTTATTCGTCCTTGCTTGTCGACATCTGTCGACTGAAGTAGGCATTGATTAAATTCTATTTAATAAAGGGGGCAATGATAGGGGAGTACCTATCGGATCTACTTGTCCAGCAACTGCAAGACTTGGGTAAGGTATTTTTCGTCAATTTCGTCGAAGCTATCCAATTCGCTGCTGTCAACATCAAGCACACCGATAATTGCTCCCTGTTTGTATACCGGCAATACGATTTCAGACCGTGATAGGGAACTGCAGGCAATATGTCCGGGAAATTGGTCCACGTCGGGTACGATAAGCGTTTTCGCCTGCGCCCAAGCCCCGCCGCATACTCCTCTTCCTTTTTTTATACGTGTACAGGCAACGGGACCTTGAAAGGGACCAAGAACAAGCTCGTCTGCACTATCTACCAGATAAAAACCAACCCAAAAAAAACTAAATTGTTCCTTTAATGCTGCCGCGATATTGGCTAGGTTGGCAATCTGATTATTTTCTCCCTGTAGCAATCCACCTATCTGTGGAAGTAAATTTTGATATTGTTCCTCTTTGCTCCCTTTGGCAATTGATAGATCCTCAGCCATAAAAATTCGTTTTATATTCTTGTGATGATATTACACTGTAATAAAAAAGCGCTAATACCTGTTCAAAGGTAACAGAATATTAGCGCTTTCGCATGAGCGGTGTGATATTATTTCTTTGTATTGATAATGTTTACCCGAATGTAGTTGCTCCGTTTTCCGGAAGGTGTCACAACCACGGCTTTAAATACACGCTCTTTACTGTTTGGAACGGTGACTTTCACTGGGCCGGTGTATTCAAGATCCAATTCTGAAGGATCATAGTTGTCTAGTGTATAATAAATTTTTGCTCCTTCGACAGATGGTTTTAAATCCCGGATGGTATATTCTGATGCGTATATCGTCGTGTCAACGATACCATATACCTCCGGTACACGGTAGAATGTGCTCGTCTGATCGATCTTTGCCAATTGGCGCGCCGCACGTTGTTCTGAGAAGTTTTTCCAGTTTTTCTTTTCAGGTTGTGTCCATGCGATCTCCGAAAGTGCCAACACGCGTGGTAAGATTGTAAATTCTACTTTGTTTGAAGAACCAATATATTCTGTCCAGATATTCGCTTGCACACCCAAAACGTGCTTTTTGTTGTTTTCGGAGATTTTGGTAGGCATAGGATCCGCGGTATACACTTTACGCAAGGTCGACAGACCACCAATACTCAATGGTTCTCTATTTTGGTCAGCACCTTGTTTATGGTCAAAGTAAAGGCCATAACTATTCGCTGTGATGATGACATCGTGGCCTTGATTTGCCGCATCAATAGCGCCTTGATCTCCACGCCAGCTCATGACAGTCGCATTTGGGGCTAATCCACCCTCTAAGATCTCATCCCATCCAATAATACGTTTGCCTTTGCTATTGATGTATTTTTCCATACGTTGAATAAAATAGCTCTGCAATTCATGCTCATCTTTGAGATTGTTATCTTTGATTCTTTTTTGACAATATGGACAAGTTTTCCATCTTGTTTTAGGGCATTCATCGCCGCCGATGTGGATGTACTCGCTTGGGAACAACGGGATCACTTCGTCAATAACATCTTCCAATAGCTTGAATGTTTCTTCTTTTCCAGCACAGAATACATCGTCAAATACACCCCATGTCTGCGCTGCTGTATAGGGCCCTGGTTTATCGCCACAGCCGAGTTCTGGGTAAGCCGAAAGTGCAGCAAGGGCATGACCGGGCATTTCAATTTCGGGGATGACGGTGACATACTTTGATTTTGCATAAGCCACGACTTCTTTGATCTGGTCTTGGGTATAGAAACCACCATAAGGGGTATTATCGTAGTCACCGTCAGTCTTGTAGTTTCCTAACAGTGTTTGGTTGCGGTAACCTCCGATTTGTGTCAGCTTAGGGTGAGATTTAATCTCAATGCGCCATCCCTGATCATCGGTCAAATGCCAGTGAAAAGTATTCAACTTGTAAGAAGCCAAAATATCAATGTACTTCTTCACAAATGCTACGGGGAAGAAATGACGGCCGACATCAAGATGTAGTCCGCGGTATGCAAAACGAGGCTCATCCTGAATGGAAGCTTGTTGAATTTCGATGCTCGCTTTTTTATCGACAGGAAGCAATTGAATCAGCGATTGCATACCATAAAACAAGCCCGCTTCTTTTCCTTTGACCGTAATTTGATCGGAAGCAATGTTAAGTTCGTAGGCTTCTTTATTGCTTGATTTTGCATTTTTAGACGAGAAATAGATGCTATTTTTGCCCACCGATTTCACGAGGGATAAATTGAGGTTGTAGTTGCTTTTTAAAAAATCCTGAAATAAAGCGGCAACTTTTTTGTCTTCATCGCTATCAAAAGCAATTTTGGTGTTTCCATTGATGTTAAATGATCCATTTTTGATTTGGACGTGTTGCGGTAGAGGTACAATGTTTAATGTGACATCTTTTTTTTCCTGCGCAAATAATGTTGCTCCTAAACTTAAAGCGAGCGCAAGCGAAAATAGTTTTTTCATGTGTGTGATTATAACTGAAATAAGAAGCCCTAAAAATAAAAGAATAAATACGATTTAGCAAAACCGTATTGTAACAAATACTGTGCTTTCTTAAAGCCTCTTTAGTGCTAATTTGATCATAGCCTCCACCGAAAGACCGCTTTCTGTTTTTAAAATGGTATTCAGTACTTTCTCGGCAGCGACTTTGTTAAATCCTAACATCACCAGTGCAGATAAAGCTTCGTCCGGTATGGACTGTGACTGAATGGTGGTTGAAAGGGCGTCCCCGCCTTGCTTTTTCAATTTATCCTGAAGTTCCAATATCAACCGCTGTGCAGTTTTAGGACCTATACCTTTGATTTTTTGAATCAAGGCCACCTGACCGTTGGCAATGGCTGATTGTATTTCATCAGGCGTGTTGGACGATAAAATCATCCGGCCCGTATTGGGGCCGATGCCCGAAACAGAGATCAGATTCTCAAACAGTTTTTTTTCACCTTCGGATGCAAAGCCATATAGTGTATGGGAGTCTTCGCGGACTTGCAATGAAATAAATAATTTACAGTTTTCCTGATCCTTGATTTGGGAAAAGGTATAGAGAGAGATGTGAACATAGTAGCCAATCCCACTCACGTCTATGATAACGTGAGTGGGGGCTTTATATGCTAATTTTCCATTGAAATATTCGTACATAGTATTACGAATATAGGAAGATTTTAAGCGATTCTATAAATTTTTGAGATGTGCTTGAACATCAACTACGGCAATGGTCACCATATTGACGATTTCGCGTACAGAGCTATCCAATTGTAGTACATGGATCGGTTTGTTCATCCCCAATAGAATTGGACCTACAGCTTCGGCTTCACCTACTTCCTGTAAGAGTTTATACGCAATATTACCCGACTCTAGGTTAGGGAAAACAAGTGTATTTGCCGATTGTCCATTTAGACAGCTGAATGGGAAATTTGCTGTCAGCATATCACTGTTCAGGGCGAAGTTAGCTTGCAGGTCACCATCAGCGATGATATCAGGATGTTGTTCATGTAAAATCTGTGCCGCTGCTCTTACTTTCGTTGGTGTTTTTCCTTCACTTGACCCGAAGTTAGAATACGACAATAAAGCAATACGAGGTTGAATATTCATGCGTTTAACAGCTTTGTCCAAAAGTAACGTGATATCCGCCAATTCTTGTGCTGTAGGATCCTCATTCACGGTTGTATCCCCCATGAAAATAGGACCTTTTTTGGTTAACATCATATACATACCTGCTACCCGGCTGCCTGGTTTAGCACCGATAACATGCAATGCTGGACGAATGGTGTTTGCATAATTTTTGGTCATACCAGAAATCAAGGTATCAGCTTCGCCAAATTCAACCAAAGAAGCACCAAAATAGTTGCGGTCGAACATCAATTTGCGTGCATCGTACAGGGAGATTCCTCTACGTTGTCTTTTATTGTAAAGGTGTTCGATGAATTTTTTTGAACGCTCTGTTTCACCATCAACCTCAGCAATCGGATCAATAATTTCTACCCCATCCAATTCGAAGGCATATTCATGGATCAAACGTTGGATTTTGTCTTTCTTACCTAATAGAATCGGGATCGCAATACCTTCCTCTTTTACGATTTGAGCGGCACGTAACGTTTTGTAATTATCAGCTTCGGCAAACACAACACGTTTTGGATCTCTTTTAGCGGCCATTGTTAAGTTGCGCATGATCGCATCATCTTTACCAAGACGTTTACGCAGTGCATCACGGTATTTATCCCAATCTTCGATCGCTGTTTTTGCTACTCCAGATTCGATCGCTGCTTTTGCAACAGCCATAGAAACTTCTGTGATCAAACGCGGATCGGTAGGCTTAGGGATGATATACTCTTCAGAGAATTTTAAATTGCTGGTGTTGTATGCTTGGTTAACTTCTTCAGGAACGGGTTGTTTTGCCAAATCAGCGATAGCACGTACAGCGGCAATTTTCATTTCCTCATTAATTGCTGTTGCACGGACATCGAGAGCGCCCCGGAAAATGTAAGGGAAACCCAATACATTGTTCACTTGATTTGGATAATCCGAACGGCCAGTACCCATGATAATATCACTACGGGTAGCCATCGCTAAATCGTAGGCAATTTCTGGATTTGGATTGGCCATCGCCAAAACAATCGGATTAGGAGCCATAGTCAACAACATCTCTGCTGACATAACATCCGCAGCAGATAAACCAATAAACACATCCGAGCCTTTGACAGCATCTGCTAGGGTGTGGATATCACGATCCGTAGCATATTGTGCTTTCATATTATCAAGATTTTCTCTATCCGTACGAATGACACCTTTACTGTCAAGCATCACAATGTTTTCTTTGCTTGCGCCAACGGAAATATACATGGCTGTACAGGACATCGCAGCTGCACCGGCACCATTGACAACGATTTTTACTTTCGAGATATCTTTTCCGATAATCTCACAGGCATTGATCAAGGCTGCACCTGAAATGATCGCTGTACCATGCTGATCATCGTGCATGACCGGGATATTCATTTCCTCTTTTAGGCGACGCTCAATTTCAAAACATTCAGGAGCCTTGATATCTTCCAGGTTGATACCTCCGAAAGTTGGTTCCAATGCTTTTACGATTTTAACGAACTCGTCTACGTTTTTGGTGTCAACCTCGATGTCAAATACATCAATATCAGCAAAAATTTTGAACAGTAAACCTTTACCTTCCATCACAGGCTTGCCAGCTTGAGCGCCGATATCACCTAAGCCCAATACAGCTGTACCGTTACTGATAACAGCAACGAGGTTCCCTTTTGCAGTATATTTATAAGCATCTTCTTTATTCTCGGCAATAGCCAAACATGGCTCCGCTACGCCAGGAGAATATGCTAATGATAAGTCTCTTTGCGAATTTGTTGGTTTTGTCGGAACAACAGCTATTTTACCAGGTCTACCCATTGAGTGGTAATTTAATGCTGCCTGTTTACGATTAGTGTTACTCATTACGATTTTATTAATTTTAAGGCTACAAATCTATCATTCTTTTTGACAATTGAAAATATTTGCCAATATCTTATTATAAATAGACAATAATATGTTATTTTAAGATATCAAGCAATTTAAACATTTGTTTGCGCATATTGGCGCCTGATCCCGAATAATTATTGACCAATAGTGTAAAGGTAAATGACTGCCCGCTTTTATTGGTGTGAACACCGGTATAGCCAAGAACTCCACCAATTGTTCCACTTTTCATCTTCATATCGTTATAGATCGGAAGGCTTTCGTAGAATACAGGATACCAATTTTGCTTTTGTGCATATTGCATGATTTTATTCATGGCTAGGGTAGTGACCCTATTTTGTGGCGAGAGCCCCGAGCCATCCATGCTATTGATCTCACCCGCTTTGATGCCCAATTTAGCATTCCAATATTTCTGGATATAATTAGCGCCATCATCCGTGCCTGTTTTTCCTGCAGTGGTATAGGCGATCGCCTTTAATAAGGCTTCCCCATAGAGATTGATACTTTTTTGATTAAACCAATAGACAATTTTGTCCATAGTAGGCGATAGATGTACATCCAATATTTGTTTTTGGGAGAGGTCTATAGAATCCATCTTTGCACCTGTTGCGGGGGCTTGGGCCGCAATAATAGCCTGCTTATTGAGACTTTCATTCAATTGGAAAGCCAAGTCATAGGCCGGGTCAGGGGAAGCAAGTTCGATGGTCTTCTTTAGATCTTGACCATAAGTACCACGAATAAATATTTTGGTGGAATAGGGTGCTGCGTAGGCATAGACGTTATCACCACTACCGACTTTGCCTGTTGTGGTTTCATTGATAATTTGCAAATAAGGCACTTGGATCGTATAATTGATGATTTCAGCTTTTACCCCCACTTTGGCTGCAGGATTAAAATTAATTCCAAAGGCATTTTCGCGCCAATTGAGTGATGAGATGCCTGCTCCATAATAATTGCCCATATCTGTCCAGATCCATCCCCCCGGTATCTGGTTGCCATTGTACAGCCGATCGTCAGCAATTACTGCGCCATTGATGCTTCGAATTCCGGCATGCTGAATGGCCGAGGCCCATTTGTTCAGCACAACATCAGCTTTGGTCTCTGGGTAACGCTCGCTACCCAATGTGGGATCTCCAGTTCCTGATACGATGATATTGCCATTCAGTACTCCATTTTCATCTATTGTACCTGTATAGTATAAGGTTGTTTTGAATTGATAATTCTTTCCCAAAAAATCCAACGCTGTGGCTGCTGTAATTACTTTCATCGTGGATGCTGTGGCCAACCCGATATTTTCATTGGCGGCATAGATAGGTTGGCCTGTCTTTCCGTCAAATACCGTGAGAGAACTTATGGCGTTCTTAAGATTTTCCTGACTTTGAAATTGATTGAATGCATCTTGGATTTTGGTTCTGGTATCCTGTGCAAATAAAGAATTTGTCACAGCCATCAGTGCGGAGGCGGATAATGCAATGGAATAAAAGGTAAATTTTTTCATCAACATGTAATTTCTTCGGACGGTAATACTGCCCGGTTATTTGATCGTGTACTGCTGGTACGATATATCAATTTATGTAAGTGTATAGCAGTTAACGCTGTTTGTTTTATTTGGCTTAAAGTTAGGCATTCGACCCTAAAAAATCCTAACTTGCATAAAATTGTATAGACGACATGAAGCATATCGAAAAATTAGCTGCTATTCGTGAGGCTATGAAGATTCAAGGAATTGATGGATACATTATCCCATCATCAGATCCTCATATCAGTGAATATTTACCAGAACGTTATAAATGTATTTCCTGGGCGTCAGGATTTACCGGTTCTGCAGGTACGTTGGCGATTACACAGGACTTTGCAGGTCTTTGGACAGACTCAAGGTATTTTGTCCAGGCCAATGAACAATTAGATGGAACGGGTTTTGAATTGGTTAAGTTGAAAGCCCAAGGTGCTGCGGAATATGCAGACTGGCTTGGTGAGCGGTTACATGCTGGAGCGAAAGTTGCTTTTGATGGTAATCTTGCCTCACTTTTGGTGGCGCAAGCTGTCAAAGGTACTTTGGAGCCTTTGGATATACAGGTGGACGGTCATGTTGATTTACTATCTGATTTATGGGTAAATAGACCTGAGTTGCCTAAAGCGCCGGTCTACTTATTGCCCGAAAGCATTACAGGACAATCTACCGGAGCGAAGATTGAAGCAGTAAGGGCCGAAATGAAGAAAAATCGGACTGATGCACATTTAATCTCTTCGTTAGACGATTTAGCATGGTTGCTAAATATCCGTGGGCAGGACGTCCCCTGCAATCCGGTCGTTTTGGGATTTGTATTGATAACGGCCAATACGGCGACGCTCTACATCGAGCGGTCAAAGTTGAGCGCAGAGGCGGTAGCCGAATTAAAGGGATATGGCGTTGAAATCGCTGCATACGAGGATATCTACCAGACTATCGAGACATTATCAGCGAATGCTATCTTAATTGATCCAAAACGTACTTGTTTTGCTGTATTTGATAGTGTACCTGAAAGTGTTAAAATCATAGAAAAAATAAACCCTTCTACGAACTTAAAAGCAGTTAAGAATAAGGTTGAAATTGAAAATAACAGGCATACGTTTGTAAAAGACGGTGTTGCGCTTACAAAGTTTTTTAAATGGTTGGAAGAAAATGTTGCCAGCGAAGGGCTTTCTGAGCTGTCAATTGCAGATAAGCTGCGCGGATTCCGCGCGGACCAGGATGGATTTGTTGACGTTTCTTTCACGACAATAGCTGGGTATCTTGATCATGGTGCATTGCCTCATTATTCAGCGAATGAGAAATCCAACTATACCTTGCGTTCCAAAGGCCTATTATTGGTGGATTCGGGTGGTCAATATAAAACAGGTACAACAGATATTACACGGGTTGTTTCCCTCGGTGGACTTACGCAGGAGGAAAAAGAGGATTATACTTTGGTGTTGAAAGGTACGATAGAAGGTTCGCAGGCAATTTTTCCTGTTGGGACCAGAGGCTATCAGATTGATGCTCTTACCCGTCAGCCACTTTGGGCGACATTGCGTAATTATGGACATGGCACGGGACATGGCGTTGGATTTTTCTTAAATGTACATGAAGGACCACAGGTCTTTAATGCAGCAGCGATAGATGTAGCTGTGGAGCCAGGTATGATCACCTCTATCGAACCTGGGCTCTACCGCGTTGGTAAACATGGTATCCGTATCGAAAATCTAGTGTTGGCACGTAAAGCAGGCTCCTCAGAATTTGGTGAATTCCTGGATTTCGAGACATTGACGCTATGCTATATTGCGACCGACTTGATTGAAAAATCTTTATTAGAGAAAAAGCATATCGATTGGTTGAATAATTATAACCAATGGGTATTTGATCAGTTGGCCATGCATCTTTCGAGCGAAGAGAAGAACTGGCTAGCAGACAAATGCAAGGCAATCTAATAATTTTGAAAAAATAGGGACCTGTATTTTGCCGGTTCCTATTTTTTCAACTAAGACGGTTTTATTGTGTTCGTTATTGGGACCAGCTTCATTTCTCAGCTTTTTGCTCCGATGATGCAGTGTATTATGCGTCTTACCGGCCTATATGGTACTCAGTGGGAAACCATGAATTTTAACGGGCTGTTCTCAAAATTTCATATAATAGTTCTTTGCCAAAAGGTTTCAAAATAAAACCACTTATAAACGGATAATTTACTAGCTGCTCCTGATCTTTCTGACTGGATGAAGAGCTGATGATAAAGATCTCGCTTTGACTGACAAAATCCCTTTTATCCTTTAAGACTTCCATTAATTCCCAGCCTGTCATCAGGGGCATACTGATATCAACAAAGAGTAAGGCTGGTTCTGGCGATACACTGCTATCATGTGACTCCAAAAAATCCAATGCGTTTTCAAAAGGATGAAATTCAATAGGGTAATCTGGAAAACCCTGAAGTATATAGCCAAAAATGGTGCGTAAGATCGCATTGTCGTCTATAAGGATGACTTTTCTTTTATTTTCCTGATTCATTACGCTCTTTCTAAAAATTTGACGGAAAAGCCGCTTTCTTCACCACCCTTTCACAAATCTATTGTTTTACCATCAGGTGATCTGATATTATGTTAAAAACAAGCCAATATCCTTATTCTGAAGCATGCAATGCAAAACCTCCTTAAAACACGAGGTGTCAGGACTTGTATTTAGGTAGATTAATGCTTAGTCCATGCTAATATTTACTCTAAAATAATAAATAAATATTCAAATAGGCAACATTTGTATAAAGAGTTATTAGATATGCTATGAGGTAACACCATTTTAAATCAAAAAAACTTTGGCTGCCAAAGTTTTTTTGATTTTTTAAATACGGTTTTGAGAATAGTTTAGTGTTTTGTTTTCTCCAGCCATAACCAATTAAACCAGAACGGAAGCTGCTGGCGGCTTTTGTAGGTCAGGATATATTTTCCGGGTTTATCAAATTTGAATGTTCCGATTCGTTTTTCTACAAACTCTTCGGTGTAGTTATTTTCATTCGGTTCAACAACCATTTTTTTGCCAGGGGCAAAACTTCCCTTGAGTTGTTGACTAGCAAGATCAATCTCGAACGGAATATGCTCTTTGTTTGGGTTGTGGGCAGAGAGATCCAGCGCATAAGTTCCTACTTCTGGAATAGTGACTTCCCAGTTTATCGTTGTATTTCCGGCAAGTACAGCATGAGTTGGATTTTTGCCGTTATACGGTACAATTTTCAGATTGCTATTTAGGCTATTGGTTGATTTTAGGGAAAAACCGCCAAAGGTTGATTCAGGGACCGTGTTTCTGTCCAGTTCCAAAGAGCCGTCAAAGGTCAGTTTTACCTCTGAGACATAATGATCCGGTTGGTCTCCTGGTAATTCAATATGTATTGAACTAAGTTTCTGTTCATAGTTCAAACTTGTCAAACTACTACCTTTCAGCAGTGCTATGCTAGAGGGCTTGGATTTGATGCCCGTAATACGAAGTTTGTGATCCAATGGCCAGTTAAATACATGCGCATATACAACTGTTTTATTTTGTTCGATTTTGGTGGTCAAATAGCCCCAGTCAAAGTGGTTGTTTTTTAAGGAAAGACCAGTGCCGCCATAGATGCTTTGGCCATAGCTGTTTAACCAGCTGCCGACATTATGTAATCGGCTTACACTTTCGTAGGGGACAGTGCCATCAGCCCGGGGGCCGATGTTTAAGGTAAATCCACCATTGAGGCTAACATTGGAGATCAGTGACTGAAAAATCTGGCTTGTCGATTTCCATTCGTTTTCTTGGCCGTTATAACCCCAAGAATGAGCGATGGTACCTGGTGTCTCCCAAGGATGAGCAATAAAGTTGCTGCCAAACTGGTTGTCACCCAGTGTTTCGAAATCTACATTTTCGGCATCTGTAGGAAGGCCGAGACGTGAATTGATCAGGCAATTCGGCTGTAGCTCTCGGATTAATTTTACCACCTGGAGTAGTTGTTCTTTTTTAATAATAGATTTTTGATAAGGAATCCACATATCAAACCAAATGAGTGAAATATCGCCGTAGTTGCTCATGAGTTCACGGAGCTGTGGAACGACTTTTTCTTGCCAGTACTGGTTATATTGCGCATCTGTCACATGACCGGATAACTCCTGTTGATGGTTCCAGCCATAGGGATGTTCCCAGTCGATCCAATGTGAGTAGTAGAATCCGAGTTTTATCCCATGCTTTTTACAGGCCGCTGCGATTTCTTTGATCACATCGCGGTTAGCACCACTAAGTTTAGGTAAGCTATAAGTGCCTACTTTGGTATCCCAAAGGGCTACACCATCGTGGTGTTTGGTGGTGATGATGATGTATTTCATTCCGGCCTCCTTAGCCAGTAGTACCCACTGTTCGGGATCTATCTTATCCCAATCGAAGCGTTTGGCCAGACTGCCATATTCTTCCTTTGATACCCGGTTGCGGTAGCGCAGCCACTCCGCATAGTTATTCATATAGCGTAAGGGTTCGCCTTTCCATATCCCTTCCGCAGCGCTGTATAGCCCCCAGTGGATAAACATGCCAAAGCGGGCATCTTTAAACCAGTCTGCCTTTCCACTATCTTGTGCAAAAAGTTTGATGGAAGTGCTGAGGAGCAGTAAGGAGAAGATCGCGATTTTTTTGAGTTGTGCTATCATTAGGTTATTCGATTTTGGATTGCAAGATAAGTAAAAAAAAAGAATGCTAAATCGTATTTTTTAATATGTATATACATTTGATGGCGTGGGAAAAATTTATATTTTTATGAAAACCAAAAAAAATAGACCAATTAAACGAACTGAAGATGGGTTTACATTTTTTTAACATGATGTTAAAATTTGGATAACCCCTAATTTCTACTTTCGCCACACATTATCAATCATATGAATAAATTTCTAATTCTACCACTCGCACTTGGAATTGCCTATCAGGGACAAGCATTTCCTAACAAAAAGTCTTTTTTGTTTACTATTGGAAGTAGTGTCTTTCAGGAGCAAGTCACAGGGACAGTAGTTGCGAACAATGGCGTTCCTGTTGCAGGAGTAACAGTTAAAAACGTTCAATCAGGAAAAACAGCAATGACTGATGCACGGGGACAATTTCAATTGTCTGCCAGAAAAGGTGAAACCTTGCGTTTCAGTTTTGTCGGGTACAAGTCCCTCGATCAGCAGGTGACGGGCAATAGCCTTTCCGTGACGTTAGCCGAAGATGCCAGTCAATTGGAGGAAGTCGTGGTGGTTGGTTATGGTACACAGCGGAAGAGTACAGTTTCTGGGGCTGTTGCTACCACGGATCTGAAAGGTACAAACAGCCGTTCAATGGCCGGAATAGGAGAAGTGCTTCAAGGGAAGACACCTGGCGTTACAGTAACAGCAGAGGGGGGAGATCCCACTTCGAAACCAAGTATCAATATTCGTGGTATGGGTGGTATCAATGGTGAACAACCGTTATACGTTGTCGATGGTGTACTCCAGGCAAGAGCTCCAGAACTCAATCCCAACGATATCCAAGATATCAGCGTATTGAAAGATGCAGCGGCCGCGGTCTATGGAGCGCGTGCCTCTGGCGGTGTTATTTTGATTACGACAAAAGGAGGTAAGAACGGTGATTTGAAGATTGATTTTGAGGCTAAGTATGGTGTACAAAAAGCACATAATCTACTGCAATCGCTGAATGCGGCAGATCGGGCAATGATCTCTAATTTGGCCGCTGATAATGCCGGTGTAGCACGCGATCCGGCTTTTGACGCTGCAAAAAATCCCGATGGGCAGATTACCCGTACCGATTGGGTAGATGAAATTTTCCGTACAGCACGTACACAGGATTATAATATATCTGCAAGCGCTGGCAATGAAAAGTCTTCTTTTTACACAGGGTTCAATTACCGAAATGCTGAGGGTATATTGATTAATACCTATACCAAGCGATATAATTTTCGTGTAAATTCGCAGACCCAGGTAACACCATGGTTGAAATTGGGCGAAAATATTTCCTACTCCTTTACCAATGGACAGGGCGCCAATACAAGCTCGGGTTATACAGGCGCAGTATTATCCGCGATTCACTATCCAAGGAATGTATCTGTTTATGATGCCGCAGACAAGTTTTCGGGACTTCCAGAAAAATATGGTCCCGGATCTTACGGTGATGTCATCAATCCGGTAGCTTATCTGATGCGATTGGATGTCAATAATCCAGTGCACAATCTATTGATCAACCCGTATGTTGAGTTTAAATTGCTTCCCGGGTTGAGGTTTAAGTCAAATTTTGCCTATACAAAGCAATTCACCGATTTCAAAGAATTTACCGCACGAATCCCAGAGATTGGAAAACCTTCTTTGTCCAATTCACTTGCAGTCAATACCAATCGTCTGACAGATATCTTGGCTGAGCAGACATTGACGTACGAAAAAGATTTTGGTTTACACCATTTCGACGCCCTGGCAGGATACATGTATCAAAAAACGACAGAGAATTACAGTAACGTGGTGGGCGAAAATTTCGATGATGAAGCCAAAAACTACCGTTACTTAGTCAATGCCGGACGTATTAAGCCTATCGAAGATGGTAAGCTTGAGCAATCTTTAATTTCTTACCTCTTACGTGCAAACTACAATTACGACAATCGTTATATGTTGACCTTGATCGGGCGTCGCGATGGTACTTCATTGGTGGCAAAAGATAACAGATTCCAAAATTACGGTTCTATTTCTGGAGCTTGGGCAATCCATCGTGAGGCATTTCTTTCGGATTCCGAAGTAATCAATACCTTGAAATTAAGAGGAAGTTATGGTATTTTAGGTAATCTGGGATCGTTGACTTCTACGGCTGTAAGTCCGTTATTACAGCGTGTAGACAATTGGGTGGGTAAAATACCAACGTTAATGCCAGGATATGTGGAAAAAATCATGGGCAATCCTATATTGACCTGGGCGCAATCGAAGCAGACGAACATTGGTTTAGATATCGGTGTATTAAATAATCGTTTGACCCTGAATGCGGATTATTTCGTTAAGCGGACAGATCGGATGTTGATGGACATCGCATTAGCAGGGACGACTGGTATGCAGACGAAAACTGTCAATGGTGGACGTGTTACGGACAAAGGAATTGAACTCGCTGTGACCTATAGCAGCAAATCAGACGCAGCCTTCCAATATGATATTTCAGCTTCAGTCAATAAGATCTCCAATAATGTGGATTATCTAATTGATGATTTCCCTCGAATAACCTCGCAGGTAGACTATCGTGGCATCCTGAAACCTTTGTTGACCGAACCCGGTCAGCCACTGTATTCATATTATGGTTTAGAAACTGCTGGTCTTTTTAGATCCAATCAGGATGCTGAGCAATATAAAAACAGTGTTGGGACAAAAATTCAACCGAATGCCCAGGCTGGAGACATGAAATTTGTCGACCAAAACGGGGATGGTAAGATCGATGATAATGACCGTGTATTTTTGGGCAGTGCTTATCCGAATTTTAATTATGGTTTGACTTTTAACGGTAGCTATAAGAATTTTGACGTCAATATCTTTTTCCAGGGGGTACAAGGTAATAAACTATTTAACAGTTTGAAATATACCGGTTTGAATGCCGCATCCGGACAGCCTTATAACATGTTTGAGGAAATTAAGAATGCATATTCAGAGAGCAATCCAAATTCAGATATACCACGTGTGTCGGTAAAAGACCCCAATGGTAACTTCTCGAATGTGTCAGATTTCTATGTAGAAAATGGATCATATCTACGTTTAAAAAACCTGACCCTAGGCTATACGCTGCCGCGGGAGCTGACACAAAGGTATAAGGTGCAGAAGTTGAGGTTCTTTGCTTCGGCAAGCAACCTGTTTACCGTGACGAAATATACGGGAATGGATCCTGAGGTAGGAATGAACAATTATGGTGTGGATGCAGGCCGCTATCCACAATCGCGTACTTTCCTATTGGGAGCAGCTGTTACCTTTTAATTTAAAATTTGGATAGATCAAGGATTAAATAAGGGTTTAAAGTCGGGAAACGAATGGTTAGACTCGACCATCCTATGCATATTTAAATAAATACTCCAATGAAAAAAATAACTCGAACTATATGTTTTGCCCTGCTTTTAGGAAGTATGGGAATATCTTTTCAATCTTGTACCAATAAATTGGATATCCTGCCTGAGGGCGCTCCTTCAAAGGCAAGTTTTTGGAAAACAAAAGAAGATGCGATAAAAGGAGCCAATGGGCTTTATTACCTCTATGATGAAGAAGATTTCTATGGCCGTGGATTTGCGTGGTTTATGAATGCCAGTGATGATATGGTTACCGGAAGAAATAATGCGCAAGCGGAAAACATCCGAACGTTTAACAGTAATTACATCGGTGGTGGTTATACCGAAACACAATGGCAAATGCGTTATGCAGTTATCAAACAGGCCAATGATATTTTGCGCTATGTTCCTTCAATCTCCATGGATGAAGCTTTAAAGAAGCGCATTCTGGGGGAAGCGAATTTTAACGCAGGTTACATGTACTTTCAGTTGGCTGTGAATTACGCGGATGAACGAGCAGGCGTGCCTATTGTTACCGTTGAAAATATGGATAATCAAAAGGCTACACCAAGAGCGGCCAATATCGAAGAAAATTATCGTCATATTGAAAAGTTGCTGAAAGAGGCTGCTGATCAGCTGCCTTTTTTCAATGAATTGGAAGAAGCGGATTATGGCCGGGCGCATAAGGTGGCGGCATGGGCTGTGCTTTCCAAAATGTACCTGTATAAGAAAGATTATAAAAACGCCATCCTCTATGCCGATATGGTGATCAATCAAGGCAAACGTGGATTAGAGAAGTCTTTTACGGATGTTTTCAAAGCAGCGAATAACTGGGGATCCGAATACATCTGGTCTGTCACAAGCACAGCAGCAGGTACCGATGGTTGGGGATCTATTTTACCGGGTGTTATGTTGACCAATGGAGCCTGGGGCCTATACAATGGCTGGGGCTACTATATGCCAACCAAAGAATTGTATGACTCCTATGAAGTCGGTGATGTGCGTCGGGAAGCAACGATTTTGAAGCCAGGGGATAAGTTTATGTTTTTTGGCAAAGAGCGGATATTTGAACCTGCAGGTTCAGCGACTTGTGATATGCAGTTCAATAAATATATGGAGCCTTTCTCGCATACGGATCCAGTAAAAACGGGGCATGTGAGTCCTAATGGGAATCATATGGCGACGGATCTAAATGTGCATTTGATCCGTTTTGCAGAAATATTACTTATTAAAGCAGAGGCTTCGATTATGCTCAACGGTGCCGGGGCCGGAGACAAAGAACTCAATATGATCCGTAATCGTGCCAACCTTATTGAAAAAACAGGGATGAGCTTGGACGATCTGAAACGCGAACGTCGTAATGAGCTGGCAGGCGAATTTGCAGATCGTCACCGCGACTTAGTACGCTGGGGCGATGCGGAGGCAACCTATGCCAAACCACTCCATACCTATGCTATGGTGAACGGTTCAGGTATGCCAATCGAGTTTGCCGGTCGTAAGTTTGACCCGAAAATTCACCATGTATGGGCTGTGCCACGTAGGGAAGTGGATAATAGTGGAGGTCTGATTAAACAGAATCAAGGATGGTAAGTGTTTCAAAGATCTCCCGAAATAAATTGGGGGCCTTATTGATAATCGCCGGCTTGTGTGGGGCACCTGTATGGTCCTCCGCACAAACGCTGAATGAGAAGTTTGAGCAGCTGATGTTCAACCGCGACAAGGGACGGGAAGGAATAATCCACTATGCGGGGCATAGTCACAACGACTATTGGCAGCCGCAACCGTTCTATACAGCTTACTACGCGGGGATGCAGTCCATCGAGGCGGATATTTTCCTCCGTGATGGAAAACTGATGGTGGCACATGAGACAAAGGAAATCAAAATGGAGAATACGCTCAATGCGCTTTACCTGGATCCTGTTGCCAAACTATACAAAAAAAATGGAGGAAATGCATTTGCGGATAAGTCAAAGCACCTTCAACTTTTGATTGACATAAAAGAAAATTACAAACAGCTATTGCCTGTGTTGATCAAAACACTTGAACAGTATGGTGATCTATTCAATCCGCTTAAAAATCCCAATGCTATTAAAGTAATTGTGACTGGTGGAAGACCAAAACCCGATGGGTTTAAGGACTATCCCAAATGGCTGTTTTTTGATGGTGAAGTGAATTGGAACTATGATCCTGCAAGCCTAGCGCAAACAGGGTTGATCAGTGCTGATCTGAAAGACTACACGGATTGGAACGGAAAAGGGTTGCCTGAAAATATTCCAGCGATCAGGAAAGCGATCGCCAAGGCAGATTCATTGGGGCTGCCGTTCCGTTTTTATGGAACACACGATAGCCCAAATGCTTGGCAGCAACTGATTAATATGGGCGTGTATTGGATCAATACCGATCATCCCAAGACTTTAGAATTATTTCTTGATCAGCGTGAACGTTCATCTTTCCAATTAGCAAAACCACAGGCTATCTATACCCCAAGTTTTCAATATGACGGCCAGGATCGCAAGGTGAAACGGATTCTATTGTTAATTGGAGACGGAATGGGACTAGCCGCTGTAAAAGCAGCGACATTAGCCAATGGCGGTGCACTCAATATGACACAGATCAAAACAGTCGGATTGTCACAGACTGAGGCATTGAATTCGGATAATACGGATTCTGCAGCCGGAGGGTCGGCCATCGCCGTAGGGCAGAAAGTAAATAACCGGGCCATTGCGGTAGATTCGAATGGTAAGTCACTTCCAAGCATTGCTGCGGTACTGGCTGATCATGGATGGAAAACAGGAGTAATCAGTATCGGTGATGTGACAGATGCTACGCCGGCTGTATTCTATGCACATCAGCAAGAACGGAATGAGAGTGAATCGATCTTAGGACAGTTTCAACATTCCACCATGGATTTCATTTTGGGAGGAAAACCAGATTGGTTGAAGAAGAAAAGTGACTGGAAAGGATACGCTGGTGTTTCGGTTGAGAAGGATCAGATCAATCAAGCCGGAGGTAAGCAAATGGTGTTTCTCTCAGATGAGCTGTTGAAGCCAGCGAAAGATGGTCGCCAAATGATTTTGAAACAGTCTATGCTGGACGGCATAAAGTTTCTGTCCCGCGATAACAAGCCATTCTTTCTGATGGCTGAATCTGCGCAGATTGATTATGCCGGTCACGCAAATGATCTCAAATATTCAGTCATGGAAACATTGGATTTTGATAAAACAGTAGCGGAAGCCCTCAAGATCGCCGATCAGGATCCGGAGATGCTGGTTGTAGTAACTGCTGATCATGAAACCGGGGGAATTACATTGCTCGATTCCGACCGTAAATCAGGACGTGTGCTAGTTAATTTTAGTAGTAACGATCATACGAATGCTTTCGTTCCGGTATTTGCTTACGGAGCTCGCTCGTTTTTATTCCGAGGAGTATACGATAATACCGCAATTTTCCACAAGCTTTTGGAAGCTGTAAAATAAAGTATTTAATTTCCTTTACATTTTCAAACCCCGTCTGTGTGTGAAGTCACAGCGGGGATTTTTTTGATAAAAAGCCTTTAAAAGGCGGCGATGGAATAAATTACTCCTTGTACTCTTTTCCGGTATAGATGTCAATGTGATAATAATTATCTCCATTTCCCTTGTCTTTTACCCGTACTAGACCACTTGGGTTGATTGTATCATAGCTTTTGGTCCCGATCTGCTGTTTTGTTTTATTATTGTACAAGGTAAAAGGACCATCTTTTTGCATCTGTAAGGCAAAGATCTGTCGTTGGCCATTCAGGATATCAATATGCTGAAAATTCGGCATCAAATCCCATGTTTTGGTCTCGGCATTCCAAAGACCCATAGTTGGGTCCTGCTTACCTTTTTTGACGTTGATAAGATATAATGCTTCGGTTTGATAAACATAATTTATTTTCCCTGTTTTCCAGTCTTTTTCAAGGGCGTTCTTTGTAAATAACATATGCTTATCTGGCCAGACTAGATAACCTACCTGATCCAAAATAAAGAAATCCTTGACGTTGATCTCATCCAATAAATTACCCTCCTTGTCAAGATACAGCCAGTCATAGGCCCATACCTCGTGGTCATAATTAAATCTTCCCAAAATAAAGTAAGGTGAATTATTGACAGAATACACAAGAGAAACTTCCTTCAAAAAAGCTATCTGTCCGGTGTTAGCCCGTTTGATCTGTTTGGGCAAAGCTTTCTCATATTGCGGAAAAACATAGATGGCACCCGTGTTGCTGTCTTTTAACAATTTGGGCACTGTTGGTTTATAGCGATCCTGATTGATGGAATCCAACTGTAAGGGCTGGCCGTTCCAAAGCAAATCTATTTTATCCACACCGACTAGATTGGAAGAAATAGGCTGCTTATGTTGAATATCGTAGATTTCAAAACGATTTTCAGCGCTGGGAATATATCGGCCATTTTCCAAAAGCATATCAATTTTTGTACTAAGCTTTTTTAAATACTGATTTTTTAGTTCATAAAGGTTTCCATTTAGGACGAAATGTTTATCATCCAGTTGGTATGCAGCCGAATTGTACTCGTTTTCGTCGTAGGAAACATCTTTGTTCAACAGGATCTGGTCGGTTTCAAGCACACGGATTTCTACCTTAACATAGGATGCTGTTTTTTTTATGCCACCGCCCATGATATTCCAGTCCCAGTTCCAGAAAGGCAGTTTTTTCTCATGTTCCCGACGTTTCATGAGCAGCGTCACCTGGCCTAGTGGTTGTACCCCAAGATCTGTATCAGAATAATTTTCTATAAAATCTCCTTTTGAATTAATCAAAGCCTGCTGATTCTTGTCATTTGAGACGATAGCGTAACCAGTGGGGGTAAAAGGTTCAGCCCTATAGAATTTTTGCGTCAGTTGCTTCTGGAGCGAGCTGTCCACATAGACGAATTGTTTGTCCTGGGTCTGCATCGGAATCCAATGGATGGATTTCAAGGATGGATTTATGGTGGATTCTTGTGCACAGGCTGTCATACAAAGAATGGATATTAAACCTACTATTATTGATTTGATCATCTTTTTTCTTTTTAATTGAAAGCGTTAGCTGTTAAAAGAGCAACGAAAAGCTTCGTATACGCTCATTGTGTCAATGCAACGCTTTATGATAGGATTCAGCTGAATACGGGGATCCTGAAGCTAAAGTAGGCGAAAATAGCCTTTGGAAAAATAGCCGAATTCAGTGATTATGAAGCGACTTGATTGGTTGCTGGGACAGCCATATTAAGCCCGTTTGTTCCTGCATTATTTTTTTCGATGAGCCGATTGAATTAGCTAATCGGCTCAAAATTTGCTTATATTTGAGCCGATTAGAATTTAAAATCGGCTCAAATGTATAATTGGCAATATAAAGAATGGCCCCATTTCAAATATAGTATCGAAGAGATTCTACCTATAGCTGTTGCATTTGCAAAAGAAATGGGAGAGCTTAATGGTTTGTTAACAGGATTAAATGCGGAACTAAAACAGGAAGCATTTATGGAGATTCTGATCGCTGAGGCAATGAAAACTTCAGAGATCGAGGGCGAATATATGAGCAGAGAGGACGTAATGTCCTCCATCAAAAGAAATCTCGGTATTAAAGATGACGTGGTCGTTCATGACCAAAGAGTTACTGGTGTTACGAAATTGATGACAACCGTACGGGAGAGTGCGGTAAAAGAATTAAGCGTCGATTTGATCAAGCAGTGGCATGCCATACTTATGGCAGGATTTCCGAAAATTAATGCGGGAGTATGGCGTACAGGTGATGAACCTATGCAGATAATTTCCGGCTCATATGGTAAAGAAGTTGTCCACTATGAAGCTCCTCCATCAGTTGTTGTTCCAAAAGAGATGGAGCAACTGGTTCATTGGTTTAAATCCTATGAAATTAAAGAGTCGGAGTATATTATCGGCGCCCTGATTAAGACAGCTATTGTCCATTTGTATTTTGAATCTATTCATCCTTTTGAAGATGGGAATGGACGGATCGGAAGAGCGCTGGCAGAATACACTTTATCCAATACATTACAGGCCCCTGTCTTGTTGTCGATATCAAAGACTATTGAAAAAAATAAGCAGGCTTATTATGAAAATCTAAAAATTGCTCAGGCTAGCTTGGATATCACAGGTTGGATAGGCTACTTTACCCAAGTTATTTTAGAATCTCAAAAAGAAGCAAAAGAACTGATTGAGTTTACAGTAATAAAAGCAAAGTTTTTTGATCGAAACCGCGACCTATTGAATGAGCGGCAGATGAAAGTTATTAATCGCATGCTCGAACAGGGAATTGATGGTTTTGTCGGCGGTATGACCGCAAAAAAGTATATGTCCATTACGAAGACCTCAAAAGCGACTGCAACAAGGGATCTGCAATACCTGCAAGAGCAAGGTATAGTTGAACAAATTGGGCTTGGAAGAGCAGTGCGTTATGAACTTATACTTAGTTAGACGACCGATTTTAAAATAATAGATTCAAGCGATATCATTATTTCTTCTCTACCGGAATAAGCTCCGCTCCACCTGCTTTGGGTCGGTACCAGTACTTGTTGCCCAGATTATCTTCAAAATCATAATTTACTTTTGATTTATCTACATTTCTGAAGCTTTTTACATCGGGACCGTCAAAGATTTTATCGCCTACGAAAATATGTCCGGCATCTTTGGCTACGGCATAATGCAAGACTTTAAAGGTGTGGAGATCAGCATTTGGGACTGGCTGTTGATTATAGTATACATGATTTTTATCACTTGCCCAAAAATGGACATTGCTTGATCCTTCCAATATTTTGAAGCTTTCGGCATCCACATCTGCGAAGGGAAAACGTTTTCCCTGAATAATAACCAAATGATCAATAACAATTGATTTTCTGTTCAACAATCTGATGTTGTTGACCGTAGGTAACGCCGTTTCAAGTACACCTATGCCTTGATAAGGTTCGTAATACAGCAGCTTTTTGCCATCCAAAATGATGTATTCATTGTTGAGTACATCAGTCTTATCCGTTGTGTAATTGAGTGGAAGGACACCTTTTTGTGTGACTACATAGAGCCTGTTTTTGTCTTTGACAAAATTTTCATTCAAAATTCTGAATGTTGCGTAATCTACGTCTATGGGTAAGGACTTGTAAAAATACTGTGTTTTGTCTTTGGAGAGAGCAGGAATTTTATCATAAAGTGTTGTATACGTTTCGGGATCAGCCCCTGTTACAACGGTGAGTTGTTGTTTACTGCATTCTCCCGTGGCTGAGGGAAAGCCTGTGAAATGAAAGACGTGATATTGATCCACAGGTATGTCTTTCTCGATTTTAAAGGTATTTGCATCTACGAATTGTTGTGGACAGCCCATAAAATAGATTGTATTCTTGTCGCGGGCATATACATCTTTAATGACAGAAAAACTATTTACATCTGCTTCCGTCTTTCTTGAACCGCGTTCAAAACCATTGCCTCCTGGGATAAAATAGATCGCTCCATTTTTCTTATAGTAGTCTTCAGACAATGGACTGACCTGCTCTTTGCAGGAAAAGAACAAACCTATGCATGTGCTGATAATTCCCATTTTAAAAATATATTTCATACTTTCCTTTCTATTGCTCCCTAATGATACATTGCTACTCCTGGATATAATGAACTGCAAAATCAATCCAATCTGGGATGGATCCAAATCGATATTGGGCCTTACGCTAATGTCGTCAATGAGTTATTGCGGTAGCCGCATCGATCTGTATGTTGGTAAAAACTATTAATCATTATCATAGCCAAATTGGTAAGAAGGTTTCTCGATGAAGATCTCCTTTTACGTTTGATAGATATCATTGTTCAGTTTGTTATATAAATCTATCTAAAAATCGAGGAAGTAAGGTGTTAATTTTAGATTTATTTATGATTCGTTGAATTTTGTTTACGATACGTAACCTTCGTTCCTAAAGGAGGTGTTTAGCATTTTATTGTGGATAATGGTGTTATATTGAACTAGCTATTAGGGTATATTATCGCGTGGGTAGACTACACTTTTCTAGGGATAAGCAGAGGAAGGTTAAAATTGAAAATGCAATCCTATTATTATAAATAATATTTGTATTTATTTTTGTTTATGCATATATTTGTATATATAAACTATAATAATGTATTGCTATTTGTTTTCTGTAAGAGGATTACAAACTGTTATATCCGTTCAATTGCCAACTGCGGACAATAACTTTTTCGCTTGATGAATATTTCAATACATTTTGATTTCCAGATTGGCACTTCCTAATAGACCAAGGGGCAAACGTTTATGTTTATTACCGTCTTGAACCCTATTTCGTCTCCTTGGTGACAACTACTGTTTTTTTACAAATTAAGTGTTTGTTATGTGCAATTATAGCTATCAACAGTCTTTGTTGAGCTATCTGTTGCGCCATTTTTTACCTAAAAATCATGTTTTGGAATGGAAATTAATAGCCAATTGATCATTGATCGTCTATCCGAGCGTATGGATCTCGATCGCGTTTATCTTGTTAAATACCAGTTTTTGGATCAGGAATATTATCATTTACTTCTAGCGCTCAGGCCCGTTAGCGGTCTTTCGCATAAGGTGTTAAAGCCTATAGTGGAGCTATGTTTGATGGATCAGGAGAATGTTTCCTTCGAATTAGTGCCAATTGGCGAAATGCTCAGCAAGATAAAAACAGGCAGTTTATATTATTCATATGCTTCCTTACCTGCGTATAATATTCATTTCGCCAATAAGAAAAAAAATCCACCCCTTAGCGCTAAAGAATTAAAGAGTGTTTTGGAAATTGCTGAAGAACATTATCAAAAGATGTTGCCTGTTTCCAAAAGTTTTCTTGAGGGTGCCGAAATGTTTGCCGAACAAGGAAACTATCAAAGAGCTGTATTTATGTTGCACCAAAGCGTGGAAAACCACTTGCGTTTTTTGCAGATTATGATCGATGGGAAAGCGAATAATGTCCATCATATCAATAACAGGATTAAGAGCCTCAATGAGCACTTTTCTATGCTAAGGGAATCGATAATAGGAAAGAATGAAGATGAAAAGGAGCGCTTCAAACTATTGGATAGTGCCTTCGATGCGGTGAAGCAAAATAAGGATATGGAAATTTCGGTATGTGATGCGTCTTGGCTCTATGATCACTGTACATTTATTCTTGATGTGGTTGAACAACTGTATTTGAGCTTTATAAAGGGCCTCCAAACGGGATATGAAAAATCACTGGTGGTGGAAACTCAGAAGATAAGAGAGGACAAAACCGCCGTATCCGGCAAATGTGTCGAAGCGGGGGAAACCATAATGCAGCAAGACGAACCTTTCTTCCATGCGTTTCCATGGCCGGAGCAGTATCAATCGGATATCTATCATTTGCTAGATCAGATTCGTCAGGAAAATCAACCTGAACAGATCATGTTGCTCAATTACTATGCAAGCAATGCCAGTGGGAAAGGATTATTTGATTATCCAAGGAAAGAAAGTGGGACAGCGGCGATCTATCTGGCCGTGATCAAAAAGAAAATCGGGTCAAGCTACTTTCGAAAAGTTTCATATGGTCATGTGACGGCTGTGGTCGTATTTTTAAATACCAATTTTATAGAGACAAAATTGAGCAAAGGAAGCCGCTTCTCCCAAACGATATGGAATGAGTCTGTTGTGCTTTATCGAAATCCAGCTTATAAACCGACTTATTTTATTTGTCCCATCAATTGGTCGGATACGTTGGTAAAAACCAAAAATACCTGGATACGCAATTTAAAACTTATACGTGATCTCGTGGAAATCATGTCTGGAGGGCATTCTTCCAGTAGGCAATTGGCAGCGCTCCTGTTGAACCAATTGGTGTCAATAGGACTGCATAGCTACCTTTATTTACGGATCGGTTATGCTCCGCCCAATGCTACGATAGAGGACCTGATCGAATGGACTTGCATCTGTGATAAAAAAGTAAAAGCATTTTTTGAACCCCACGGCTCTTTGGAAGAAATACTGAACAGCGAGATATTAAAAGTAATGAAAGGGCGCGTCTATGAACTTCCTGAAGAATTAGCCCAGCTCGATATGGACTATTTTGAGTCTAAGGCCAAAGCAGTTGGATGCTTCTTTACTGATCTGTGCGAGCAGAGTTTGGCGTATATGGAAAAGAAATCCCAGCTTAAATAAATTGAAGCTTACTATGAAACATTAGGTCCTCACCGAAGTCCGGTAGATTCAAAAATTTAAAACCATTATAACTAAACATAAATCAATGAAAAATGAAATAGGGACAACGATTCCATGGCAAAGCAAAGAAGGAAAGTCACTGTCGCTTGTTTATCTTAAAGGATTTTTTAACGAAAGATCTGCAAAATTTGATTGGGATTTTAAAATGCTACTGGAAGAAAGTGTTTTTAATAATATGTATTTATTCGAAGGTTTTTCTAAGGGAAAGGGAAATATTCGTATCCTAATCAGGTTGACGGCTGAGCATTTAAAAGCAAGTTGTTCTTGTGGAAGAGCGAGTGCTGCATTATGTGAACATACCTATAGCTTATTGCGCGAAAAGTTAAGTAGTAATAAATATTATTTTTCTCATCTATATGATCCAAAATGGTTTAAACCGCATTCTAATCAACGCAAACTGTTTAATTTGTCTCTTAAGAACGAACGCAGAGGGATAACGAAAATTGAAATCAATGCAACAGAAGATCATGGTAGCATTTATGGTTTTCATACACCTCAGGAGATATGCCATACAGCTAGCAATAAAATCTGTCCAATTGAACCTCCAATTCCTAAGTCAGAAGGCAAATTTATCGTTGCTATTCCGATCAATAATACGATTGATCAATTGCCTTTTTTACTCCCATTTTTAAGTGAAAATAATAAGAAAAACGTTTTCAAAGAAAGTTATTTGTTAAAGGTTGACATGCCACATCCGAAACATCTTTCCTGCCATGAAATGATGCTGGATACCGTAGCAAAAAAAATCATGGAGCTAGGGATTTTTGCATTTCGTTTCAATGAGGCGGATGAACTTTCATTTATAGAAAAGAATGAAAGGAATTGTCGAATAATGGATTTATGGAGAGATCTTGTGTCAAATCAATTATTTCAGGATGAGGTGATCTTTTTTAACTCCAATACGAACAATTTTGGCCTAAGAAATTGCCAATTCCGCTATAGCTCCAATTTCAATCAATCGCGTAAACTGAAAATAGCTAATGGTGATCTTAAACTTAAGATTAAAGTCATCGAAAACCAAGAAGGTTTGTTGATGGAAGTACTAAGCTATTATAAAGGTAATTTGTTGAAGAAAATAAAGTTTCTGAGCGATGTGCATAGTTTCTTTATGGAGCTGGGATCCAAGAATGTGCTTTTTATTGACGATTTACAAATTGGAAAATTGCTGAATCAATTTCGGCATTCGGCATTCAAAATTTTTGTTTTGCGACAGGATATTGGCAAATTCTATGAGGAAATATTACATCCGATAGCGGAGAAATTCCCTGTAGAATACAGAAATGAGATCCTTCAAGCTCAAACATCAGTAGGAAAGAAAATTGAAGAAACAAAAATATTAGAAGTTTCTCTAAACGACGAATTATTACGATTACGGGCATTTATTGATTTTGGGACAGTTACTTTGCCTATTGTTGAGATGCCTAGTACTACTGTTTTAACTTACATAGATAATGAAATTCAGGTTCAAGAGCGCAATATTGATGATGAGTCGGCCTTTAGCAATTTTATCAAAAATCAACACGAATCTTTTGAAGAACAGGTTTCCGCCCATACTTGGGAGCTGCGAACATCCCTAATTTCCCGAACAAATTGGATAAATAATCTTCGAAAGGCATGTCAAGATCATCAGATAACGCTTAAACTTACGGGATTAGTTAAAGGATCGAGTTACTATCCTTTCTCTTTAAAATGGGAAGTGGTGGGACTGAAGTCTCAATCAAATTTATTATATATCAACATAAAATTTAAACTGGGGAAATTAGTATTAGAACCGACTCAGTTTGAACAGTATTTATTTGAAAAGAAAAATTGGTTCAAAATCACTAATGGGGATCATATCTATATCAGCGACTCGTTGAAATCACTTTTTATACCTCTATTTGGTCAAGCCCGTGTAGAAGATCCATACATTATTTTGACTTCGGCCCAATTGATCTCTTTTCAAACACAATTGGAGAAAATAGATCCCAGGATTATTAATGATGGTACGAGAGATCGTCGCGATAAATTGGCTAATATGGCAGAAATACCTTTATTAGATGTTCCGGATACTGTCAAAGCAACGTTGCGACCCTATCAGAGGGTTGGTTTTAGTTGGATGGGATTCCTCCAAGAATTTCAATGGGGTGGTATTCTGGCGGATGATATGGGACTTGGAAAAACATTACAAGTAATTACTTTATTGGAATACTATTATCAAAATAATCCAGACGCAGACCCTTCCATTGTTATTGTTCCTAATTCATTGCTATTCAATTGGCAAAATGAAATTGAAAAATTTGTTCCGGAACGAAGTTATTATGTTTATCATGGTATGAAAAGAAAAGAGCAAGAGACATTAGCAAAAGCATCAATTGTGCTGACAACCTATGGGACAGCGATGACAGACTTTTCCTTTCTTCAATCTCAATCATTCAGTTATATGATTTTGGATGAATCTCAGATGGTAAAAAATCGAAATTCTAAACGGTTCGAATACCTTTTCTCCATTAAAGCGTTATTTCGAATTGCGATGACGGGCACGCCAATTGAAAATGGTATTCAGGACATCTACGCACAAATGACTATGGTTAATCCCGGCTTTTTTGGGAATTACAGAAATTTTAATAAAATGTTTAAGTCTATGGGAGAGGGGGAGGAAGTCGATACGCCACTCATGAATTTGCAAAAGATGATTGCTCCATTTATTCTGAGGAGAACCAAAAAGCAGGTCGCAATAGATTTACCAGATAAAACGGAGACTATTCTGTATTTGGATATGCAAGACGGGCAACGGAGAATCTATGATAACTATCGTAAAAAATATCGAGAGGAAATTGAAGAGAATTTAAACCGAGAAGACTCTTCAAAATCCAAATTCTTGGCCATAGAGGCATTACAGAAATTAAGACTGCTGTGTAATTCACCCGTATTAATGAAAGATGGCGGTTTAGCCAATGAATCTATCAAATTGGATTTTATTGATGAAATCATGGAAGAAGTAGCTCCCAATCATAAGATTCTTCTTTTTTCATCCTATACTTCTATGCTCAAACTCGTCGGTCAACGGATCGAAAAGTACAATATAGGGTACACCTATCTCGATGGTAGGATGAACCAGGAGCAACGGCAATCAGCGGTTGAAAGATTTCAAAATGAAGATACATGCCGTGTTTTTCTAATCAGCTTAAAAGCTGGTGGAACGGGTTTGAATCTTACTGCTGCGGACTACGTTTACATTTTGGATCCTTGGTGGAATCCAGCGGCTGAAGCTCAGGCAATAGATCGTTGTTATCGCATTGGTCAAGATAAACATGTGATGGCTTATAAGATTGTTTGCCGGGATTCTGTCGAAGAAGGGATTTTGGAACTTCAAGAAAGTAAAAAACGAGTGGCTGAAGGAGTGATTTTGGATGAAGCCAACCTGATGAAGTCTATTAGTAAAGAAGAACTGCTTAAATTATTTGAGTAACCAATTATAAACTTAATTTATGAATACCGAATCTACAATAAAAACTTCCTACGCTGGAATGATGTATTCACATGATTTCCAACTTTGGTATACCTATCTCAAGCGGCGGATAGAAAAAGAGTGGCGGCCCGAAGAGCTTTCATTCTTATTGGGCAAGCCCGATCATGCCTATCTCGATTTTGAGAAAATGTTTCAGGTCCGAAATTTTTTAGCACAACAATCGCCTCTTCTCGATCGGATATATACAAGTTCATGGATCGAAACGATGGAATTCCATCGAGAAGAATATGAAGTTTCTCAAGAGCGCCTGGTACGTCTTAAAATCGAAGAGGATGTGGTGAAATGGAGTTATTCCATTGAGGTGCCTTGGACCTTTTCAACGGGTAAAAAAAAGCCTCCTGCGCCAGGTTTGAGATTTGAGGAATGGAAAGCCGAGAAAGATCTTCAACTTGAATCGGATGCTATGCTTCATGTCCGGCAAAAACTGGAAGCATTACTGGAAAATAAATACTTTGAAAATGGTGCCACAGCGTTGCAAATGTTTCGTCAGGTCGAACGCACCGGTCTTGTTCATTTACAGATTTTACCTCGACATCTCAAAAATGTCCTGTATAGCTTTATTCAACAAAATAAACTCGTTGTCAGAAATATCGAAAATAGCTATTCTTTTTTCTTGCCGGATTTTCAGTAAGCTAGCCACAAACAGTATTTATTAAATGGCTGGCGCTGAGTAGAAAAACAATCATTATATTTATCCCAATGAATACAATGATTCCTGGCAATAGAACATTAATGGTACCAACTATTTTGAAAGGAGTGGCTGGTACCATTTGTATTTTTGCTGTTTTGACTGTCATTTCTTATCAGAATGACCAACCTGTGGATGGCAAGTTAACAATAGGATTTCCATGGGAGTTCTATTCAAGCGGGACAGGCTACAATGTCGAAAGCGATGAATATGCTAGCTTCGAAAATTTTGAACCACTCAAACTGATCGGTAATATCCTTTTTGCAGTAGTTATGTATATGCTGTTGCGGTTGTTACTTCGCGCGCTCTTTGCGAAGAAGAGGAGCTAAGTGCTTTTCCTAGTGTTATCCTTTTGTTAAGGATTAGTTGTGTGCTAACTCGGTTTAGTTAAAAACTATTAACCTTTTATTGATACTGCCTTCATATTGCATTTGTAACCTTGTACCCGTAAATCAAATGCACTACTTATGAAAATTAAAACCAACAATGTCTTTTGGTTGTTATGTGCCATTGCAGCAAGCTCATCCGCTGTTCAAGCCAGACCTCTCACACTCACCAATTCGCAATTCCTACTAGTACAAAATCCTGTTAGAGGCCGTGTGGTCGATGCACAGGGCCATGCAGTTTCGGGGGCAACGATCCAAAATCTGAAAAGTAAAAAGTCGGTTCAATCCGATGAAGCAGGAAATTTTCAAATCGATGCGGAAATCGGTGATCAACTTAGTATTTCTTATGTTGGATTTAGCAATCTCGTCCAACCTATTGCGAAATCAAACGGACAGGTCTTCGCGCTACAGGACAATGAAAACACGCTTGAAGAAGTGACGATTTCGATCGGTTATCAGAAAATACGGAAATCCGATGTTACCGGTGCAATTGCCAGCGTCAAAGCGGAAGAACTAAACCTCAGTGCGCCAAAACTATCACAGGCTTTAGTTGGAAAAGTGGCTGGCGTACAGGTAATGCAAACCAGTGGTGCTCCTTATGATGGAACAAAAATCCGTGTGCGTGGTATGGGATCTATCAACGCTGGTTCGGATCCACTCTATGTTATCGATGGATACCCCGCTGGAAATAATTTAAATATTAATCCCAATGATATTGAATCTATAGATATCCTCAAGGATGCGGCATCCGCTGCCATCTATGGATCCCGTGCGGCAGGCGGTGTGGTATTGATCACGACAAAGCGCGGTAAAGAGGGGAAAAACAATGTCGATTATGAAGTGCTGGGTGGTTTTGGTCAGCTCTCTAAGAAAATTGATGTTTTGAATGCCGAACAGTTTATCGACCTTTTGATTGATGGTCGTAACAACTCTTATAAAGACCTATTGGCTGCCAAAGGAATTACTTGGAATGACAGCCGCCGTTATGATGATAATAAAACCCGTATCGCCAATGTCGGAAATGCTGGTTCGGTCAGTATTCCTGAAGAATATTATGATTTTGCAACAGGTACCGCTAAAAAATCCAAATACGATACCGATTGGCAGGATGCCCTTTACCGTAATGCACCTTTCCAACGGCATAATCTCTCCACTTATGGTGGCAATGAAAAAAATCGCTACTTTCTAAGTGGCTCGTATCAAAACCAACAAGGTATCATGTTGGGTACAGATCAAAAAGTATTTAACTTCCGAGCTAATATTGACAGTAAGGTTAGTAAAAGACTCACTGTCGGAGCCAATGTTTCCTTTACTTACAACGACAACAACGAAGTGACCACTGGTCGGTATGACCGCAGCCCTTCGATGGCAGCGCTAATCTATCTTCCTACATTGCCCGTATATAACGAGGATGGTTCTTATGCCCAATACTTAATGGCCGGGCTTTCTGCAAATAATTATGGTATCCAGAATCCCGAAAATCCATTGGCTTATGTGACTCAGGTCAAAAATAACCGTCGTGGTAAAAAAGGATTGTATAATGCCTTCGCGGACTTTTCGATTATCGATGGATTAAATCTCAAAGTGAATGGTGGATTATCTACCTATGATGAAAAATACGATTATTTCCGCCCAACAAGTATTTCTGACGGAAATAATAAACCTTATTCTCCGCAAGCAATCACAGCTGCCTATGCGGATGCCAAAACCAAAAATGAGGTAGATAAGCTCCTTGAAACGACATTAAATTATAACAAGACTTTTGGTGAGAAACATCAGATTTCTGCATTGTTAGGTTATTCTGCACAACGAACGGATTTCGATTATCAAGGTGTAAGAGCCAATGGATTTAATAGCAATGCTATTGGTGAAATCACCGATAAAGGTGCTGACCCCTCCAATTTTCAACTATTAAAGGACGATACTTTCAAACGTATTACAACACTTCAATCGTATTTCAGCAGGGTAAACTATAGCTTTGATTCGAAATATTTCCTTTCAGCCTCCATCCGGACGGATGGTTCTTCGCGCTTCGGCCCAAATAATAAATGGGGAACTTTCCCTTCCATTTCTGGAGGCTGGACAATTTCCAAAGAGGACTTTTATACGGATTGGTTAGGACAGCAGTCTACGCTGAAATTGAGAGCAAGCTGGGGACGTAGCGGTAACAATAATATCCGAGAATATCGCTCTGTATCTGTGTTTAATTCCCCTGCAGGTGTGATCTTAGGTGATAAAGTGAGTACGGCATATACTGCCGGTGATCTATATGATCCTAATTTGAGCTGGGAAACGACTTCTCAATATAATGCAGGGTTGGATCTTGGACTCCTGAAAGGGCGTTTGAATGTAATGGCTAATTTTTATTTGAGCCGTTCGTTTAATTTATTGTTCGACCAACCTATTTCTGCGGTATCCGGATCAACGACAATTTTGACCAATTTGCCGAATTCCAAAGTACAAAACAAAGGCTTTGACTTACAGGTGGACGCGACATTGATCCGTAAAAGTGAATTTGAATTGGGCATCAGTGGAAATATTAACGTCAACCGCAATAAAGTTTTGGATTTGGGTGGATCGTCAACGATCTTGACCAACGGTGCCGAACGCTCCTACTTGACCCATATCACACAGGAAGGAAGCCCAATCGGTATGTTCTATGGCTTTAAAGTTCTTGGCGTGGCAACAGAGGACAATTACAAATCAGTAGCGCCATCAGCAGCTTCATCTACGCCGCTGCAACCCGGTGACCTTTATTTTGAGGACGTCGATGGAAACGGTATTGTTAATGATGCAGACAAACGGGTGATCGGTAATCCGCATCCAAACTTCACCTATGGCTTTGCATTAAATGCACGCTTTAAATCTTTTGACCTACGTACTTCATTTAACGGTTCCCAAGGAAATAAGGTATTGGACGGCTATGATTATTACCTCTATAACATGGAGGGTTCGGGCAATCAGTATGCCGATGTTGCTCAACGTTACCGCTCGGCACAAAATCCGGGTAATGGCAAGGTCTATCGTGCTTCCCGTGGTGGCACACAGAGTAACAGTACGCGTCTGTCGGATTTCTATCTTCAGGATGGTTCGTTTTTACGCATGACCAATATTTCCCTAGGGTATAATATGCCAAAGACCATCGCAGAAAAATTGAGCCTGTCAGGCATACGCGTGTATGCTACTGTCGATAATCCATTTACTATTTCCAAATACAAAGGTTATAATCCGGAACCGGATTACAACCAACGGGGTAATTTGACGCCGGGTGTAGATTATGGACTTTATCCATTGGTCAGATCCTATAATCTTGGTGTAAAAGTAACTTTCTAATATATACTCATGGCGCAGTTATGATTTTTCAATCACGGAAGATCGCATAGCTGCATTACTAAAAAATACTTCAATGAAAAAAAGATATTTATTCCCACTTGTGTTGTTTTCGCTGTTATCATGTAGCAAGGACTTTTTAAATCAAAAAGATCCGAATGCGATTCAGATTCAAGACTATTTTAAGTCGGAGAATGACGTGCTTTTAGCTGTCAATGGCTTATATCAAACCCTGCGCTCGGGCAGCACAATCGGCGAGGGGAGTACACTATACAACGAAGAACGTTCTGATAATACAGGGCGTAATGATAATCAATCCAATGCCGGTGAACCATTCCAGTTCAATGACTTTTCGTTGTTACCAAGTAACACCTACCTGAAAACACATTGGGCCGCGATGTATGCAGGGATTAGCCGTTGTAATGTAATCCTCACGCATATCGATGAAGTCACTTTCTCAAGTGAAGCGTTGAAGCAGCGCTATATGGCAGAAACAAAATTTGTGCGGGCCTTATTGTATTTCCATATGGTGCGTAAATTTGGCGATATTCCACTGTCAACGGTGCAGGTGACCAGTAAGGAACAGGCGAATGAGCTCGCATTTCGTCAAAAAGAAGCAGTCGTCTATGAACAAATTATAAAAGATCTTACCGAAGCTTTGTCAAGTAATCTGCCTAACACACAAAAGGAATATGTGGTCGGCAGAACATCTAAGGCTGCCATAAATGCAATTCTAGGACAAGTATACTTAACATTAGGCGCAACACAAACGGTTGGAAGCGCTGAAAACTTCGCAAAAGCAGAGCAATACCTTAGCGCATCCTATGGCATGCGGACTTTCGGTAAGTTGAGTGAGATCCCTTACACAGAAGTATTTGATCTAACAAAAAAAAATACCTGTAAAGAGCTTGTTTTTCAAATTCAATATAAACAAGGCGACCAAAATTTCAGTTCGAGTATCGCACGTAATTACCAAGCTAAGGGGGATACCATAAACTCAAAATATCCGTCTACTGGTGTTGGGGAAGTAGTCAAGTTAGATTTGATCAAAGATTATGAGCCGCAGGATTTAAGAAAAGATTTTTCAGTCAAATTTGCAAATGATCCTCAGGTCAACGATTGGTTTGTAACCAAATTCAGAGATATTAGTGATGCTGCAGGAACCAACGGATGGGGTGGTAATGACTGGATCTTGATCCGTTATGCCGATGTGATGTTATTATTGGCTGAAACAAAATACCATCTGGGTAAAGAAACTGAGGCTATTGCGCTATTGGATCAGGTACGCGAACGTGCTGGACTGCCTTCATACGCGACATCAATCCTAAACAATGAGTATCGTACAAAGTATCCGACATTAAAGGAGGCGATCCTGCACGAGCGCCGTGTGGAACTGGCTTTCGAAAATCAACGTTGGTTTGATTTAATCCGGAACTATAATCCGCAGGAATTGGTGACGTACTTTAAAACTAAAAACCAGGCGGATTATGGGAACGCTAAAATCTCCAATTTATCCACAAAGGATCGGTACTATCCAATTCCTTTCGATGAATATAAATTGGATCCAGAGCGTATGTATCAAAATCCTGGTTATTAATAGAATCGGAGATGACAGGTATCATTAAAAAGATCATTTTGTTGACTTTGGGAATATGCGGAATGTATATTTCCAAAGGCCAGCTCCAAGATCCCGCTGGACCTCAGGACTGGGTAATCCGTAAAAATTATTATGCAACCTATCTGTTGCTAAAGGATTCCGCCTTAACACAGCAGCTTTGTGCGTCTCCAGCTGTTTCAGCATTGTTGAACCAGCGGGTTGACCGTTTTAAGCAAAGTGATCATTGCAAAGATCTCAGCTGTTTTCTGGAAGCTTTTAAATGGAAAGATTCCGAGATCGAACTCTTGGCTGAACAAATTTCCAGTCAGACCAAGGCCAACAGGAAATTGGCTGGACTGGTTGAATCAGCTTTGATGCCATCAAAGGCTTACGGTATACCCAGGGATGAGACTGCAAAAGTGTATCTTAAGAAAGCGCTGTTACAGGACTTTGGTGCCATGAACTATGTTGTTGATGTCTATGGCGGTGGCAAGAAGCCCAACTATCCTAAGATTGATTCAATTTCTTTTGATGTGAATCGTAAGGCTTACCTTCAGCTTTTGGATGATATACGTCAGGATGTGCTAAAAGATATTCCGACAGGTAAGGAGGCGCTTTTTATGACAATGATGACAGCAGTAAGGCTGCTTGAAGTCAATGAACGTTGGGATGCCGCGCAATTAGAGCCACTGATAACACTGGAAAATAAAAAGGCGTTTGAACAAGTGAAAAAAACGGATTTTTCAGCCTACCCTTACAGCCTGTTGCTGACTCTGGGTGCAGGGCCAGAAATCTATGGACAGCCGATCAGTCCGGGCGGAATGTTACGTGCACGCATGGCAGCCCGTAGTTATTTTGAAAAATTGGCCCCTTTTGTTGTCCTTTCCGGCGGAAGGGTACATCCGTATAAAACAGCTTATATCGAAGCGATCGAGATGAAAAAATATCTAATGAATGTAATGGGAGTGCCGGAACAAGCGATCTTGATCGATCCGCATGCCCGCCATACGACAACAAATCTGCGCAATACTGCCCGTATACTACTGAACTATGGATTTCCTAAAGATAAATTTGCCATTGTCAACAGCAGTAAGGTACATATCGATGCGGTAGAAAAAATGGCCGACCGTTGTATACGTGAATTGGGATATGTTCCCTACAGTCTTGGAAAACGAATTTCGGATGTTGTCATCGAATTTCGTGCGAGGGAAGAAGCATTTATAATCGATCCTGATGAACCTTTGGATCCGTAGTAAATAATTCTTAGGACATTGATGGGATACGATACAATGAGTCTCCATATGAAATTGTCAAATCTTGTTGGTATATAAGTAAAAAAGGTATGTGAATGATGATATTCACATACCTTTTTGCGTGAAAGATCAATTTAATGTTACCGTCTTTCCCTCTTTTGCGGAACGCTTTGCAGCTTCCAAAATCTCAACCACCGTTACATTGTTACTAATGGAGCCTAGATCTGCTTCAGACTGTTGATTTCTGCTTAAGACGTGCTCCAAATACTGGATGTGATTTTCAAAATAAGGTTGATCCGTTGGGATGACAGTTGGCTTCTCATTATGCTGTGTATATTTCACCAGTCTTTTATCATTTTGTGCATAGAGTTGGGCCTTTGTCCCAAATACCTGAAGATCTTTTACACTATAAGGCCAAGCCCAAGATGCCTGTATAATACCAGTACTGCCATCGCGGTACGTTAAGATAATCGTCGCATCATCCTCGACTTTGGGATAGATCTCGGGTTTCAGTTGATGTGTTATAGCACTGACAGAAATAGGACGCTCGCCATTCTTGATCCAGGTCATTAGATTGGCGCCATAACAACCAAAATCCATTAAAGCACCGCCGCCATTTTTTTGTGGGTCCGTCAGCCAATCAAGAAAATAACTGCTGCATCCGATCTCTTTTGGTCCTTCGTGCCCATCCTTTACAATCATTCGTGTAACAGTTCCCACGGCATTTTGCTCCAATAATTGCTTGAGTTGCTGGTTACTCTTATACCAGGTCGTTTCATAATTGACCAAAAAAGGTGTTTTGTTTTCCCTAGAGAGTGTGGCAATATGTTTAGCATCAGCCAATGTGGTTGCCATTGGCTTCTCCACCATGACCGGTATTTTGAGTGGCAGACAGATTTCTGCTACCTGAATATGTTCATTGGTGGGATTGTAGGCAAGCACTACTTCGGGCTTTACTTTTTTTAATAATGCACCGAGATCCGGATAAAAAACAGACTTCGGTAGATTGTATTGCGCTTGAATCTTATCAACCAGGATGCTGTTGGCTTCTGCTATTCCGATAATCTCTACCTTCTTCTCTTTGTATAAGTTCAGCAAGAGGTAAACATGGTCGTGATTGAGTCCGGCAACGGCTACTTTAAGTAGGCTATCTCCATAAGCAGCATGCTGGAATAGCATGGTCAAGAGAAAAAATACCTTAATTATATGTTTCATCGTATACTGTTTAGGTACAATAAAGATAGCACTTTGAAATCTTTAAATCGTTTTATGAATCCACTCTATCTTTAGGTGTGATTGTATTATTTCCGCTACGATATCAAAATAGGTCTGTCCTTTTCCGGCTTGTAGATCGCTTAGTTTCTGTTGGAAATAAGATTGATTGAATGGCGAGTTGGCAGCGAGTTTCTCCTGATAGTAAGCGAGGGTTGTGGTCATACCCAATGCCGCTCTACTGTCATCGATGTCTTTCCAAATGATGCTGTGCTTTTTTGCATCCTGAAGCTTTCCAAATCCACCATACAGTAGGTCATCAAATCCATCCAGACTTCCAATTTTCCAATTCTCATCGGCCATATAGACCCGATTGATTTCGGCATAAAAGCTTGGGATATCCGCGATATGTTTTCCCTCGATGACGACAAAGCCCAGCTCGGGATGAAGGGAAATGAGTTTCGTGAAATCCTCCCAAAGTTCTGTCATTGGGATTGGTGCTGGCGCCTTAGACCATTTATCTGCAAAACTAAAAAGCTGTGACATTGGGATGTCCCGAGAATATTGAACGAGTATTTCTAAACACGCACCTAAAGTCGCCTTAGGTAGATTACCGACCAAAACTTTAGCGATATTTGTGAGTTGGTTTCTCTCCTTTGTTTCCATCTGTTTCGGATTAGATTCACTCCTCTAAAGGACTAAAAAAAAATGACTTAACGAAATCGTATTGTTCTTTTTAACAAAAAATCTAACTGTCTATGTCATCGTGATGCTGTGCGGCAATGATTTTGGATACTTTCACTTTATTTTTTTATATTAAAAGTATACTTCCCTGTCGATTTAATGCTTTTGGCTTTGAGATTGATGCGGTACAGTTGCCCGCCCCAGACCTTGCTCAGCCGAGGATCGTCCTGTGGAATTGTATCGTAGGATGCAAGGAACTGAGTCGCATTGAAATGAAGTGTCCCCATACCGTCACCCAGGTTTATTACTCCATCGGCAATCTTTGGTTCTTTTGAAACCAAAAAATGAATGATATTGGCCTGGCTTGGGTTGTTTATTTTGAATTCATCCGTTATGTTCAGTCCACTATCCTCAAGCGTATAGCTTCTGTTCCAATGTTCAATATTAGCAGTCTTAGGATAGGCATTTCCGATATTGAGCTGAAACTTATTCTGTTCAGGACGGAAGACAACATCTGTAGCTTTGTATTCCTTGCCGAAAGCCTGATCAATACCATTGATAAGGGGCAGATTGTGGTAGGCACCCTGCATGGTCCAGATGCTATAACGTTGGTCGCTAAAAGTTTTCTTGTTATAGGTTCCTACGCCCGCATCAATAAAAAGGGGCTGTTGATCTTCGTATAGAATAAAACTTCCGACATCATTGTGATTGTGGCTTTCGTTATTAAAGCCACCTTTGGCCGCGAAGAAAAAGCCGCCTTTTTTCAAATAGAGAAACTGGGTTTCTGGATACCACTTATAGGCATTTCCCGGAAGGCCTGGTGCTGCCTGCTGGAGTTGTGGAAAACAACGTAGGTCTTCGAAGGCACGGAAAATATCCCGTGAGGGTCTAAAAATTCCATCGTTAGCACTGCGATCTGTTAAGTAACGTGCAAATTGCATCATTTCGGTACTATGTACATCTTGTCCATAGCGATAGATAAGAAAAGGATCACCACCGCCCTTGGCTGAGGCATCTGCAAAATTCACAACCCACTTGTCACCACCGATATATGATTGTGAAATATATTCGCCCATATCACGAATAAGCGGTCTGTCGAAAATGCTAATCTTGTTTTGGGTTGCCATGGCGAGTATCTTAAGATAGTCGTAGAGCTTTCCGGCTGCATGTCCCCAATACGATGGGCCTTCTTCACAGGCGCCATCTTTTTTGATATAGTCTATAAAACGATCGACTGAGGTCATCGTTTTATATATGCCATTTAGCTGAGTATCTGGATTGTCCTCTACAAGCAATAGACAGGTGAGTACATTAAAATTGCACCATGGATTCCAGTTATTGACCACTTGATTTTCTTTGAGTTCAAATCCTTGCCACCACATGTCGTTGCGATCCAGATAAGGCTGTATTATGCGCTTTTGAATATGCTGTTTAAGACGTAAGCTAATTTCGGGATTGACGCTGTTGAAGGTATCCCGAAAGAAATAGTGTATCCAGGACAGCAAGGAGCCGACATCACCCGCCATCAGGTCGACGACATGTGTTCTTTCTTGTGGTAGCGATCTTTTGCTGGATTGAAAAGCCGGTAGGTGTGCGGATAAAGACCAGGTAGACATTTCCGTCAAATGCCAGGTACCGTTGAGAATCTGATCGATATAACGTCCTTTTCCTTCGGCTAATTCAGCCAATAGCAAGTTTGTTAGCGCGGTACAATTTTCATTCATCGGCTTTTCCATTATGCTACGATTGCCCGAACGTTCATATTCCAGGTAATCCGTTGCCTTGACCACCTGCCACTGATAGTGGAGTGCATTATTGCCATTGACGATTAGCTGATCCCTGAACGGTGCTATCAGCTCATTCCAAGCCTTACGGTCTGAATAACTTGGATAAGGAATCCAGGATTTCTGCTGATTTAGGTTACGCTTGAGGTCCTCTTGTTTAAAATTGCTGGTCAATATGTTGAAGCCCTTCGCGGATAACCGTAGAAAAAAAGTATGACTAAGGATGACTAGTAGGATGAAATATGCTCTCATTGTCTTATTTAGGAAGTGGTCACAATTTATTTGAAAATGAATCATTGACTGTCTTGGACAGTTCTCCTTCAATATAAAGTTTCCTGAAATATACCTATTTGTGCAAGAATAAAGAGTGCGATTTATCGCAATCGTTTGCGAACAGTTTGGGACTTATCTGCAAACTATCCCTAAGAAGTTATTCACTCCTTAAGGACAATTTGAAGGACAAGATGCGCTGTCGGGCGCTAGAATTCAATCCGATAATTAATGGTAGGTATAATTCCGGTCCATTTTTGGGGTTCGATAATCCTTTTACTGAAATTATAATGCATACCGACCGTATTTTCTCTGTTGAGGATATTCTGAATATCCAAGATAATGAGATGGCTCACCTTTTTACGGTTGATGCGGTAGCTAGATGAAAAATCAAGTCGGATATAGGGATCAGCGGTTAACGTATTGATCCGGCTCTGATCAATGATTTCTTCATCCAATCGTAGCGATTCTTCTTCTAATACTGGGGAGTATTTTCTCCCCCCAGCGTAGATCAGTTTGGTATTCATACCGAATAGGTTATTTTTATTTTGTCCTATTGCCCATTCTTTTCCCAGCAACAGATTGCCGACATAGCGTGTGTTGAATGTGGTATTGTATTCTTTACCATTGAGCGCTTTGAATTTGGAGTCAAATATAGAGGTGGTTGCCATAAAATAATAACCCTTACTGAGCGATTTCTCAAGCGTTAGCTCAATGCCATAATTTCGACCTGTCCCTTTGTTGACCAGCTGACGATAGGTCGATGTACCAATTGCCGAAATATCCGATACGTTGAGCAGGGAAAAGTTCATGTCTGGGTCGGAAGAAACGGGGACATTGTATAAATGTTGATAATAGACTTCGGTTTTGAATCTCAGCGTGCGGCTTAGATTTTTTTCATAACCTATAACGGCCTGTGCAGATTTGGTAGGGGATAGCGCTGTATTGTCGGATGTATTTTGACCGGTTCCGCTCTTGGCAAAATAGTAGCTGAGCGGTTCTAAACGATTGTAGAGCCCCGTACCAAAGGATATCGTTTGATCTGCTGCAACTTTCCAGTTTAAGCCCAGTCTCGGTTCTGCAGTCCAACTCTTGCTTAAGGCAAAATAGTTGGCATGCACCCCAGTATTTAAGGTCAGACGATCGGATAATTCAGTTTTGAGTTGCGCGAAAGCGTCATAGGTACTGGTATTCCCCTTTTCATTGATCCGTTCTTTTAAGGCGGCAAGTTCAGTATCGTAGGTGAGGGCATAGAGATCATAGCGAAGTAAACTAGCGTTGATACCGGCACGGATCGTGTTTTTACTGTTTGCTCTATAATTCAGGCTACCGGCATAACGGATTGCGGTATTTGTAAATTTATCTTTGTGATATAGGCTAGCCACGTAATCCTGTGTCAGGGTATCTGTTTTATTGGAATTGTGGCTAATTGATGCTGAAATAATGTTATTGAAATACAATCTATCGTTGGCGATATATTGATGTTTTAGCCCGGCACTTCCAGCGTTAAATCCCAGGTTCATGTCCTGCGCATCTGTACGTTCCTCCCATTCCTGGAAATTACGTTTGGCAGTTTCCTTTATTTTTCCGAGACCGCCGATCCCAAAGAGCGAAAATGTTCCGGCCTTCTTGGTCGGAAAAACAAAATTGAAGGAGAGGTCCTGGTATTTTGGGATACCGGTATCCGAGACTTTTACACCTACTTTTTCCAATAGACTCAACGAGGAGTAACGGTAGCTGATTAAATAAGATGCATCACTTCCTTTTTTGAAAGGCCCCTCTAAAGTGGCGCCTACCCCCAACACCCCGACGTTGAATGTATACTCACGTTTATCCGTATTTCCCTTTCTGAATCTGAGGTCAAATACCCCCGATATGGCGTTGTTGTATTCCGCGGCTAGTCCGCCTGTATAGAAATCGGATTTTCCCAAAACCATTGTATTAAGCATACTAATCCCTCCGCCAGCGGCACCTTCAGCACCAAAGTGGTTAGGGTTTACAATCTCGATACCTTCCAATCGCCACTGTAAGCTTTTAGGTGAATTTCCGCGCACGATAATCTCGTTGTCGTCACCACCGGCAACAACTCCGGGAAAACTTTGTGCCATTCTGGCTGGGTCAAAGAAAGCTCCGGCATAACGGTTGGTCTCCTCTGGAGAAAAAGAGCGCCCGCTGACCATCGCCATTTGATTTAAAGGCTGCTTTCCGGTGTTGGCATAAACCACAGCTTCGCTTAAGGTGTTTGCCTGTGGTTCCATTTCAATATTAAGGATATTCTCACGGCCAGAGGTGATGAGAAGTTCTGATAGTTCTTCCTGTCGATAGCCTGCCATACGTACCCGTAATACTTGACGTCCAACAGGAACGTCCAGGAGCCTAAATAAGCCTTGGTGATTTGTACTAACAGATTTTATATTGCCGCTAGCGGATAATATAATCGTGGCGCCAATAAGTGGCAGTCTCGTATTTTTGTCCAGAATGGTGCCTTTGACAGTCTCTGTCACCATCTGCCGGTCTGTTTTCGTCGAATCTTGTACTTGGGCAAGCGATTGTGTGGCCTGGGTCGCCAATGCAATTATTAAGATTGATGTTAGTTTCATATTGATTAAGCTTTATTTTTATGACAGCTAACTTTCGCTTTACCCTTAGCGAGCAGCATAAATTTTTTTTAATAGATTCTTTTTTGTTTTTTTAATAGGATGCTGTAAAAATGTTATTAACAAAAACAATTCTGATATACAGTAGATTAACAGTGTTATTAACATTTTTTTTGTACAAAGCGATTGCATGATACGCTGAAAAAATCGGACGTTGAATTGATTATTTCTTATAGGTAAACACAGAAAATTACCCGCCCGATGCTGGGCAGGTTTTCAACAAAATGTCTTTTAATACTTAGGTACTTAACATGGTTATTAACAAAAATAAAGGCTTATTGTATAATATCGATCCCATCTCATTTAAATGGGAAGATTGTGTTTGAAATCTTCTGGAAAACTTAACATTCGCGTAATCTTGTGCCACTATCTTTGTAGGGTGAAAACGACCAAAGCCAATGTAGATAACCACTATTTATCACTTTTTAAAGCGGGTAATCCCAAAGCTTTTACCTATTTTTTTGAATTGTATTGGGAGGAGTTATACACAATGGCCTACCGCCATTTTCAAGACGAAGTTCCTGCAAAAGATCTGGTGCAGGAAGTTTTTATACACATTTGGGAAAAGCGCGATCTCATTAATACTGAATATAGCTCCTTAAAATCCTACCTCTATAAATCAGTTAAAAACAAAGTGCTTAATTATTATGCAGCTGAACGGGTCCGAAAACAGGTATTAGACCAAGCAACCGAACGGATGGAGCGATTTGCTAATTTAGATGACCATAGCTTGGCGAAATACAAAGCTTTAGAGCTGATCGTGGATGATTCTATCGAACGGTTGCCCAAGCTAATGCGATCAGTTTATTTGATGCGTTATGAGAACTATTCAATCGCGCAAATCGCCAAGGAACTGAACCTGGCCGAACAGACCGTCAAGAATTATTTATCGGATGCGAAAAGGATACTGCGTCAAGAATTGAGGCAACGATTTGCTGACCATGATTCTATTTTTCTGCTCTTTATTGGTAATTATCTACTTCATTATTATTTAATATAAAAAACATGTTGCGTTAAAGTACTTTGAGGGTATTCACCTGTATTAGAATAAAAAATAATACAAGTGAAGATCGAGAAATTTAAAAGTATAATACGAGATTACCTCCATGGGAAATTGACCGACAGGGATCGTGAACGGGTAGATGCATGGTATCAATCTATTGCAGACGATGCCATTGATCCATTTCATGATTCGGCCCATCGTCATGCCGTAAAGGATGAGTTGCGTAAACGCCTTGCTCCATTTGTACAGACCGAAAGAAAAAAGGCGTTTCAGCTCCCACGGATTCGCTGGCTATCCGCTGCTGCTGCGATACTCTTGCTAGGTATCGCTTCACTTCTATTTTTTCAGGACCATCAATCAGCGCTTAATTCTGGGGCAACAGTATCCGAAATGCAGCTTACGCAAACAGTGACGAAAGCTGGTGAGTTGCGGGAGATTTTTCTTCCCGATGGCACTTCTGTTTTTCTCAATGGAAACGCACAGATTCGCTATGATAAGATAAACTACGAGAAAAGTAGAACCATTTTTTTAGATCGCGGCGAAGCCTTCTTCAGTGTCAAACGTGATACCTTGCATCCTTTTACAATAGCCACAGGGGCTGTTAGGGTTGCCGTATTGGGAACATCCTTCAATGTTAATCATTCGCAGGCTTCGGGACAGGTTACGGTGAAAGTTAAAACCGGACGTGTAAAGGTGTCAGCCGAAGAAAATGGGGAGCAGCATATCCTAACTTCTGGCCAAGCGGTACGGTACAGTCTTGCTGAAAAACACTTTGAGATCTTTGATCAGAATCCGACCACCGTAAACCTATGGACACAGGGAGGAATGCTATTGAGTAATGTGCGATTCAAGGAGCTTAAAGAAATTGTCTATAACCGTTATGGCGTTGTATTGGTTGCCGAAAACCTCGATACAGATAAATTTAGCTACTCACTGATGATTCCACAGGTTCGGTCTTTGGGCCAGGTCTTGAGTATGATCTGCACCATTCATCAATTAAAATTTAGGAGGGAAAAAAATGAAATAATCTTACACAAATAAGCTGCCTTTCAGCGCGCAGCAGAAAATTTACCAAAGAAAAAGTGCTCAACCGGTAAACCGCTAAATCGACCAGAGAGCACCTTTATAAGTCATGTTAAAAACATTCATACAAATATATGTATAAAATAATAAAGCTCATCAGCCTGGCAACGAAGCTTGCACTCTGTTCGGTGTTTTCGATGTCGGGAACAAACAGTAATGCTAGGTCGATGGATAGCATACATCTGATCCAAGGAGACTATATCAATATTCATCTCCATAGTGGTAATGTGGCACAGGCCGTGCTCCAACTGTCGCAGCAAACTGGTCAAGCCATTGGCTATGATCGGAATATTCTCCAGTTGGACCGCATCGTAATAACCGAGAAGGTATTCCGTAATGCACGCTTCGAGGAGGTGTTAAATTATATTTTAAAAGGTACAGACATACAGTCCAAGAAAGTCTCTGGAGGGATTGTCCTTGTTAGAAATGCAGGTAAACAAACATCATATCCGCTGAAACTACAGATTCTGAATGTAGACCATCAACCAATAGCTGGTGCTTCAGTGCAAGTACTCCAGATGGAGCAGAGTAACTTGACTAATGCAAAGGGGGAAGTAACGATTAAACTGCCTGCCGGTGAATATCAGCTCATGATAACACATGTTGGATATGAGAAAAGAGAGCTCCACCAGGTAAAGCTGGACGGAAACAATACGGCCGTACGACAGGTGGTCTTAAAAGGAAACAATAATGCGCTGGATGAGGTCGTGGTGACGGCACTTGGGATCAAACGTCAGGACCGTTCCCTAGGCTATGCTGTCGGCAAGATCAAGGGCGAGGATCTCAACCGTGTTAACAATGATAATTTCTTAGTGGGTATGGCTGGTAAGGTTCCGGGAGTCTCGATCAGTTCGACAGGGCCAACAGGCTCGACGGTCAATATGGTCATTCGCGGTGCGTCTTCCTTAAGCACCGACAATCAACCTCTTTTTGTGGTGGATGGGGTACCATTAATGAATAGTTTGAACAACATTGGGCAGATCGGGGATGACAATAAAGTCGATTATGGTAATGCAATTGCCAATATCAATCCCGAAGATATCGAGAATATCTCCATATTAAAGGGACCAAGCGCCGCTGCGCTTTATGGTTCCAGAGCTGGAAATGGTGTCGTGTTGATAACGACCAAGACCGGAAAGAATGCAGAAAAAATGACCATTGCAGTCAATAGCAACACCGTATTTGATATCCCCTATAAATTTATCGACCTGCACAATAAATTCGCAAGTGGCACCATGCCCTGGAGACCTGGAGACCAGCCCGGAAATTTAATCATCGAAGAGGAATCGAGTGCGATGGTTGGGCCTGCTTTGGATAAAGGATATAAAGCTGTTCAATGGAATAGCCCACTTGATGCAGAGGGTAAACCGATCCCAACGGAATTGAAATCATATCCAAACAACATCAAGAATTTTGTACAAACGGGTATCACAAGCTCCAACGGTATTTCGCTGAGTAACCGCAGCGAAAGATTAGATTATCGTTTCTCGTACTCTAACATGGCAAATAAAGGAATTATTCCCAATTCGGACCTTTTTCGAAATACATTGAATATCAATTCGACTATGCGGCTTCGGAATAGCCTCACTTTGGGCCTTTCATTGGATGCCAGTAGAAATAATTCAAATAACAGACCTGCTGGAAACCGCGGCACGAATCCCATTCAGGCAGCCTATGAAGTCGCGCCGCATATCAATATTCTCGAACTAAAGGATTATTGGCTCCCCGGACAGGAACAAATACAACAGCGTTCGCAGTCAATAGGCAATCATAACAATCCCTATTTTCTGGCCTATGGTGTTACAAATGCTTTTACTCGTGACCGGGTATTTGGCAATCTGCGGTTGGATTGGACGATTAAACGAGATTGGACAGCGATGTTGCGGTATGCCACAGATGTTTATTGGGAAAATAGGGAAACAAAAATCCCATATAGTTACACCAACGAACCCCGAGGTGCCTACGGTATAGTCAATCTGATGAATATGGAACAGAATATTGATTTTCTTACCACTTATACACGGAAAGAGGGCGATTTCAATGCGACAGGTTCACTGGGAGGCAATTTGCGCTACAACCGTGCTAAGTCTGTTCAAAACACATCAAAAAATGGTGCCGGGCTGATCACGCCGGGACTATATACCTTGGCGAACATCAGTCCGCTGAATCTGGACTTTTATAGTTCAATCTCAGAAAGAGCGATAAACAGTATATATGGATTGGTGAATCTAAGTTACAGGGATATGGTTTATCTGGACCTAACGGGGCGTAACGATTGGTCAAGTACACTTCCGATAGACAATCGGTCCTATTTTTATCCTTCGGCGTCTTTAAGTATATTGGCCAATCAGGTGTTGAAGTTGCCCAAAACCTTCAATTTGATGAAATTGAGGGGTGGGATTGCACGCGTCGGAAACGATACCTATCCCTATAACCTGTCCAATGTACTGGTCAATCCAGGAAGTTGGGGGGATGTTCTGCAGCTGACGCGTTCCGGAGCACTTTTGGTGCCGAACCTGAAGCCCGAGATCGCGACCTCGTATGAGATGGGTCTGGATCTCGGCTTGTGGAATAATCGCTTAAAATTTGAAGGAACCTATTACAAGCTGGAGAATAAGAACCAGATTATCCCCACGACACTCCCGAGCTCAAGTGGGTTCAATTCCAAAAATATCAATGCTGGACTATTGAGCAGCCGTGGCATCGAACTAGCCCTTTCGGGAGGACCTATTGCCAAGGAACATTGGTCTTGGGATCTCGGTATCAACTGGCACCGCAACCGTACCCGTATCGATGAGTTATCCGAAGGTGTAGAGTTCTATACCTTCTGGACCGACGGAAGAGGGGGAGCGCGCACCTATGTTGGTGAAGAAATTGGCGATTTATACGATTCAAAACTGGTGACTGTCGAAGATCAGTCCTCACCATATTACGGATTTCCTATACTGAACAAAAATGGTTCTTGGCAGGCTGTCCGAATCAATAATAGCAGGAATAAGATCGGGAACTTTAATCCGGATTTTACCATGGGGCTGCAATCCAGCTTACGGTATAAGAAGTGGACTATGAACATTGCTGCAGATATGCGTTTTGGTGGTAAGTTCATGTCGCAAACTTATCGGTATTTTGAATCTAACCTGACCACACAACGTTTTCTTGATCAGTTGATCAACCCCAACGGAATGACGGGGGAGACGCTTCGGAATTATTTGATAGACAATAATTTGGTGCGTGTACAAGGAAATCGTTATCCGATTGTTGGTGGGCCGGGTGAAGCCTATGGCGGCTATCCTGTTAATGTAGGCGGTGTCACTGGAAATTTTGGCGTATTTAATCCCGGGGTTATTGCCCAATACGATGATAAGGGGAACATCACAGGATATACTGAAAACTTAGGCGCTGAGGGGACTAAGTATATTGCATACTCCGATAATTATCCCTGGGACTTTATGAATGCGGCGACATTCGATGCATCTTTTATTAAGCTTCGAGAGCTTTCTTTCAGCTATGACATATCGGGGAAATGGTTGAGCCGTCTCGGTATCGCACAAGGAAGCCTGGGTATCTATACACGCAACCTGATCTTATGGACCAAAGCAAAAGTGGGGATAGATCCAGAAATGGCTTTCCAACCAGAAACGGGCATTGGATTTAAACAAGGGATTGAGCGCTATAACGTCACCCCTTGGTCAATGCCGATAGGATTTAAAATAAATGCGACATTTTAATATTTGTAACAACGATGAAAAATCAGCTGAAAACATTAACGAAAATGATCATTGCTCTGGGGATGATCCTCAATATTTCTGCTTGTAAAGACTTGACAGAGCTCAATATTAATCCGAATGGAGTGAGTGAAGAGGATGCAAATCCCAATCTGCTATTGCCAACGATCCTGACAGGGACCGCAAAAAAATACAATGAATTAAGTTTCTCCGATCTTGGAGGAGTGATTCAGCATACACAATTCGACGCCTGGTTCAACGCGCACAATGATTATGAATGGACCGGGGGGATTTTGAGCTGGGATAGCTATTATGGCTATCTCCGGGATAACGAATTAATGCGTAACCGTGCCGAGAAATTAGGACTGGATTTTCATCAGGGTGTTGGCCTGGTGATGCGTGCTTACCTGTTTGGATTGATCACGGATTTATGGGGCGATGCACCCTATACAGATGCGTTGAAAGCAGAACTTGGGGATACAAAATATAATTTCCCAAAATACGATAGCCAGGAAGTGATCTACAAAGGGATTATCGAAGAACTAAAACAGGCAAATGAATTGCTGTCACGACCGGATGCATCCTATGAAGTATTGGCAGGTGCTGATGTGTACTTTGGTGGTAAAGCCTCCAAATGGCGCCGTTTTGCCAATTCCTTAGCCCTGCGGTATTATATGCGTATTTCGGAGAAGGCGAATGCTTTTGCCAAGCATGGGGTTGAAAACATAGTGGCCAACCCCGATAAGTTTCCGCTAATCAGCAACCCTGCAGATGAGGTACTGATGGATTTTGCTGGGAATAACGCGGCTGACTCCTGGCCATCCAATACTGTATATGATGCCAGTGGAAGCAATTTCAGGAGGATGAAAATGTGTGCGACACTTGTTGACCGACTTCAGGAATTAAGCGACCCACGGCTGGCTGTGTGGGCAAAGAAGGTAGAGATACCAATCGAAGTAAGCAATACCGTACCTGCTGGTACTGATAAAATCGTCAATGGTGTCCGTATCGTGTCACCGGATGTGGTTAAGGGGATATCTATTGATACAGACAAGGACTATGTCGGTTTACCAGCAAGTGGATCGAAAAATCCATCGGCCTACAATTTGAATCCGACACCGGGACAGACTTCCATTAATCCACATGTTTCTTACCTCAATGAAATTTATCGTTCGGCCAAAGGAAGCTTGCTCAAAGCAAGGTTGTTAACTGCCGCTGAAGTGGAGTTTATCTTGGCAGAGGCGGCTTGGAAGGGTTGGGCTCTGCCGGAGACGGCGCGTGCATATTATGAACGTGGTATTCAAGCCTCGCTGACAAGCTGGGGAAAGGCTGCGGATTACGTAGATTATATCCGCCAAAAGGGCGTAACATTTGAAAATACACAGGTACAGATTATGGAGCAAAAATGGATTGCAAGTTGGTCTACCGGTGCACAAGCCTGGTTTGATTATCGGCGAACCGGTTATCCGAGGTTGAAAGCTGGTCCAGCGGCAATTCGGACACAGCTTCCGGTACGTGTACCCTATATGCAGACAGAGATGAGCGTGAATCAAAAGAATGCTGAAGAGGCATTACGTCGCATAGAGAAAACAGCCTATTCACAGGCCGATAACGAAAATAGTGCCTGGTCTAAACCTTGGCTATTGCAAGGAACGGGCAAACCTTGGTAAAATAATACATAGATTAAAATAGAAATCCAATGAAAATAAACTCTCTTTTTTTTGTAATAGCGTTATGCTGTTCCGTGGCGCAGAGCCGGGCTCAATCAGAAGCTGTAAGCAAACAGCCGGATCGGATTATGTTGACCTGGTCAGATGATCCTAGCAGTACACAGTCGGTCTCTTGGCGGGCAACTGCTGCCGGAGATAAAATAATAGGGCAGATTGCCGAAGAACAAAGCCGTCCCGATTTTGAAACACAGGTACAGACGGTTGTGGGGATACGCCAATATCTGGCGCGCGGCGAACAGCAGGATGCCTACAATCAAGTAAACTTTACAAATCTGAAACCTGGAACCACCTATACCTATCGTGTCGGCGATGGTACATACTGGAGCCCCTGGAATCAATTTCGAACGGCAGGAAAATCGGGAGATTTTTCTTTTATCTACCTGGGCGATGCACAGAATGACTTACGTTCGCGCTGGTCAAGGACGATCCGGCGTGCTTTTCAGCAGGAATCAAACGCGCGATTTATTGTTCACGCGGGTGATCTGATCAATCGTTCGAATACAGATGAAGAATGGGGGGAATGGTATGAGGGGGGAGGTTTTATTCATCAAATGATACCCGCTATCCCTACTCCCGGAAATCATGAATATCGACGAGACTCAACCGGAAGCCTAGTTTTGGATCCGCATTGGAAGGTGCAGTTTAACCTTCCTAAAAATGGGCCTGTTGGTTTGCAGGATGCCGTCTACTACTTAGACTATCAGGATTTAAGGATTGTTTCACTGAATTCCCAATTAATTATGTTGGATTCGTTGGCAGCTAATAAGCAAGAAAAGTGGTTGGAGAGTGTGCTGGCTTCTTCTACGAAAAAATGGAATATCGTCGTGATGCATCATCCTGTATATTCTACGGCAAAAAAACGTGATAATACGATCTTAAGGGAACGATTCAAACCTATTTTGGAGAAATATGGTGTTGATTTAGTTCTGCAAGGCCATGATCACACCTATGCACGTGGCAGTCTTGGAAGAAAACGACCTGTATACCTGCTCTCAGTAGCCGGACCGAAGATGTATGAATCCGATTCTGATCGATGGATGGATGTTGCTACAGCACAAACACAACTATATCAAGTGATAAAACTAACGACAGATAGACTCTATTTTGCCAGTTACAAGCTCAATGGACAATTGTTTGACTCGTTTGAACTGTCAAAAAAATAAAAAAAATATCTGTCTACTGATGAAAAAGATGCTATTTTCTAGAATATTACTGAGTGTAATAATAAGTTCTACCGCAAGTGTATATGGTCAATCGATCGAGTTATTAAAAAAGCTGGATCAAAAAAGTTTGCATATTGTAGCACATCGTGGAGCACACCTGGAGCAGCCAGAAAACTCGATCGCTGCTATTGAAGAAGCCATCAAGCAAGGAGCTTCGGTGGTTGAGCTTGATGTGAGAGCGACCAAAGATGGCGTACTCGTGCTTATGCATGATAAAACCCTAAACCGAACCACGACTGGAGAAGGCGAGGTAGCTCAATACACCTTCGCGCAAATTCAACAGCTGTACTTACGTGAAAAGGCCAACGGCAAAGCTTCAGAGCAGATGATACCGACACTAACAGAAGCTTTACGGATAGCCAAGGGTAAAATAATTGTTGATCTGGACTTTAAGGAAGAACGAAAAGAGTTCATTAAGAAAACCTATAATCTCGTCGAAAAAGAAGAAATGGAAGATCAGGTGTTGTTTTTTCTGTACGATTATAAAGATATGCCTAGGATTTACAAACTCAATCCGCGGGTGACACTCTTTCCACGGGCACGCAGCATGAAGGATTTAAATGCGATTCTACAGATGAAGATAACATCAATCATCCATCTTGATGAGTCGTTTAAGGACATCGAAAAGCTTAATTCCATGCGGCAGCAAGGTGTTTATTTCTGGATGAATAGTCTGGGTGAATATGACGATAAAGCTGCACGGGAAGGAAAAGATGTGTATCGGTCTTTTTTAACGGAATATCCTTTTGTACGGTTAATTCAGACGGATTATCCCAGTCTTTGGCAAGAAGTAATTAAAGGACAATAACGTATTTTTATTTTCTTGGTTGAAAATTAAGTTATTTGTAGTGGTCTTATAAATTTTCAAGACAATCGGATTACGGTTGACAAATAAGTAGTATATTTCCTATAACACTTGAGAAGAAAGACGGCTTGCCGTCTTTCTATTTTGGATAGATACGTTTAATTTTTCCGCATCATAGTCGTATTTTGCAGGTCCGCCATCCGTAAAAGAAATGCTTTCATTGCTTAGTTGACTATGGAAAAGGTTTTGGAAGTGAATTTTACCTTGATTATTGCTGCTAAATCGTTAATTTAGTGTTTTGAAACCGGTTGCATTGATGGTGTGATGCAAAAAATACAGGTCTCGTAAAATACAAAAAATGGAGAAAATAATAATCTACTTATGAAAGTCCGCATATTACTTTTTACAGCAATCGCAACATTGCTTTCGCCAAAAGTTCAAGCCCAAAAAGTTCCTTATAAAGATAGCACATTGCCTACCGAACAACGAGTCAAAGATCTTTTAGGGCGGATGACCGTGGAAGAGAAGGTCGGGCAGCTGAGCAAATTGCTTGGATGGGATATGTATGAGAAAAGGGGCAAGTATGTTGGCGTTAGCGATAAATTAAAGAAAGCGGTAAAGGAACAACATATTGGATTATTGTGGGCAACGTTGCGTGCCGATCCCTGGACGCAAAAAACATTAATTAACGGTCTTAATCCTGTAGAAGCCGCCCGTGCAACTAATGCTATTCAAAGATATATGTTGGATAGCACCCGGTTGGGTATTCCACTACTGCTGTCTGAGGAAGCTCCGCATGGACACATGGCCATAGGTGCTACAGTATTTTCGACCGCGATAGGACAAGCGAGTACCTGGAATCCGGATCTGATTCAACGCATGGCATCTACAATTGCGCAAGAAACCTATGCCGTGGGGGGTAAAAATGGTTATGGTCCCGTTTTAGATCTAGCGCGGGATCCCCGCTGGTCTCGAACAGAGGAAACATATGGCGAAGATCCTTATCTGATTGGACAGATGGGAAGTGCCATGATCCGCGGTTTTCAGGGTGAAAAGCTGGGACAACAAGATAAAATCATTGGTACATTGAAGCATTTTGTTGCTTATGCGGCACCTGATGGTGGACATAATGGTGAGTCTGTATCGTTTGGTGAACGGAGTTTAAGGCAGTATTTTCTACCGCCTTTCGAACGGGCTGTTAAAGCCGGAGCGGGCTCGGTCATGACTGCCTATAATAGTATTGATGGTATACCTTGCTCGGCAAACCCGTGGTTGTTGAAGGATATCCTCCGGAAAGACTGGGGATTCTCGGGATTTGTGGTTTCAGATCTATTGAGTATCTCAGGTCTGAACGGTGGGCATGCTACAGCAGCGACAGGAGAAGAAGCTGCTTCACAAAGTATACATGCCGGATTGGACGTTGATCTGAGTGGCTCGGGATATGGCCCTAATCTTTTGAAAGCCGTACAGCAGGGGATGGTGGAGTCTGCAGTATTGGATACTGCAGTGGCCCGTGTATTACGTATGAAATTTAATCTGGAACTCTTTGACCGTCCCTTTGTGGATGAAAAACTTGTTGCTCAAAAAGTAGCGACAGCGCAAAATCGAGCTGTAGCGCGAGAAGTTGCCCGAGAGTCTATTGTTTTGCTAAAAAATGAGCAAGATATTTTGCCGTTAAGCAAATCCTTAAAACGTATTGCGGTGATCGGACCAAATGCAGACAATGCCTATAACCAACTGGGGGATTATACTGCGCCACAGGCAGAGGGGAAGGTTCAGACAGTGTTGACCGGTATTCGTGCAGCCCTGGGCAAAGGAACGCAAGTTGATTATATAAAAGGTTGTGCTATCCGTGATACAGCAAATTCTGATATCTCTGCTGCGGTAGCAGCAGCACGAAAAGCGGACGTTGTGATCTTGGTGCTTGGCGGCTCTAGCGCCCGGGATTTCAAAACCTCCTACCAAGCGACGGGTGCGGCGAACGTTGACCCCAATACGGTCAGTGATATGGAGAGTGGGGAAGGGTTTGATCGTGTCTCTTTGGATATGATGGGCCATCAATTAAAACTGATGAAAGCAATCCAGGCGACCGGAAAACCTGTTGTGCTAGTGACTATTATGGGAAGGCCACTTAATCTGAACTGGGCTGCGGAACATATTCCCGCAATTGTGAACGCCTGGTATCCCGGACAGGAGGGCGGATTGGCCATTGCTGATGTTCTGTTTGGCGATTATAATCCTGCTGGTCGTTTACCGATTTCTATTCCGCGCTCCGTGGGGCAGCTTCCTGTACATTACAATCATACAAAACCGAAACATCACGATTATGTGGAGATGTCTGCCAAACCTTTGTACGCTTTTGGTTATGGATTAAGTTACAGTAAATTTAACTATAGCAACCTACAGGTCGGACTGACCGAAGGCGCAGATGATTTTGTGTGTACAGTTTCCTTTGATGTCGAAAATAAGGGTAGAGTGGTCGGCGATGAAGTGGCACAGTTATACGTTGTCGATGAGGTTAGTTCGGTAGTAACGCCCATTATGCAGTTGAAACGATTCGAACGTAAACCTATTGCTGCCGGAAAGAAAGAGACTTATACCTTCCAATTGAATAAAGAAGACCTCAAGCTTTGGAATGCTAATAATGCATGGAAAACAGAGAATGGGAAATTCAAGTTGCTGATTGGCGCATCATCCGACGATATTCGATTGAAAGGGGAGATGGAGCTAAAGAAGGATTATTAGCCGCATTATTTGTGGCGAGGGAATAAATCTTCTGTCAGTAGTATTTTGCGCTGTGGGTGGGAGATCTTGCTGCCTGTAACAGACGGCCATCGAAATAAAAAAGTCCCCCGNNCGGGGGACTTTTTTATTTCGACACCTGGCAAAATGACACAAACCAGTGTCGGAACGATTTCCCCTCGTTGGGAAATGGAAATTCCACTTGCCGAAGTATCCTCGACCAAGGCCGAATCTATTTTTCCATGTGACGGAATCAACGTATTGCACCGCGAACTCATACAGCCGGAGTGCAGAACCGTGCTTTTGTTATCCCGAACAATTATTTAACGACTATATGTTTGATATTTTTCCTATTCCAAGTATAGGTGATATGTATTAAACCACTGTTATCTTGTATAATTGTGGGGTAAGAATACTCGTCGCCCTTGACCCCGTTTTCAAGTACAAGAGCGTCTTTCCATTGTAGACCATTTTTGGAGATAGCGACACGGAGCTTTGTACGGCCTTCCCACCAATCTTTCCCTGCTATAGCCGGATTGTAAACGATCATAAACAAACCATTTTTCAATCGAATGGCATCGGTTGCCGAATTCGGATTGAGCAAGTTGGTGGCCTGCCACGGCTCCCAGGTGTTGCCTTGGTCGGAAGAAAAAGCACTCATTACCTTATTTTCTTTACTGCGACAAAGTACTTGAATCCGTCCATTTGAATGTTGGACAATGCTTGGTTGAATTACCTGGATGCTGGTGTCTGGACGTATTTTACTGATGGACCACGTTTTACCCTGATCGCGACTGATTTCTACATGTGCTTTCCAGATTTCGTCTTTTGATTCGGTACTGGAAGGCGAAAGCAGTAATCCATCGCCTAGACTGAGTGGCTTGTTTTTGATTGGTCCCAATATACCCTCAGGTAGTTGTTGAGCAGTAGACCAATGATGACCTTTATCAAGTGAGTATTTAAAATAGCCTTTCCATTCGCGTGGATTAGGACCAATTTTGTAAAATAAATATAGGGTATCATGCTGTGGGGATTGATATAGCACGGGATTCCAGGTTGGATAGCGCTTATCTGGAAGGATCCCATCTGCGATTTGAACTGGGGGCTGCCATTGTCCATTGGCATAGTACGAACTCCATATTACTACATCAGGATTGGATTCATGAGAGCCGCCAAACCAACAGGCCAACAAGCTATCTTTGCCGATGGATTGAATGGTCGAAGCATGGCATTGTTTGAAGTTGACCTGTCCTTCTTGGAAGATCCGCTGTGAAGAGCGGATTCGTGGACTGTAACTTGTACATGAATAAAATATTGCGGGCAACAAAGTTAGAAATAGGGCTATCTGTTTCATTCGGATAGGATAAGCTATTAAGGTCAAACGATATTTTCTATTGATATTATTGAGTTATTCTGGCAAGCATTGAGGCTGTAGATTGGCGTAGCTTAATTTGCTAGCTTGTCTACCGTCAGTGAACAACCGTGAGAACCCGACGTCGATACCTCATGATAGGAGAACAAAAAAGCAGCGGAACTAAGTCCAGCTGCTTTTTTATTATTTGCTTTGCAATTGGATTGCGGTAGCATAGTTGAATCTTGTACCCGGACTTCTCAAGGTGATCTGATTGTCATGTTGCGACCAATCCAAACGACCTTTATGGCCCAAAATTGTGATTTTTTTTACCTTAAAATTGTCTGGAACCTGAAAGACATATTCATTCGGTTGTTGATATTTATCTCCTTCAGAGAGATGAAATACATTGACGATTTTACTGTCCTTACTTCTGGTATAATAGTAATCACCTTGGTGATAAGGAGCAATGGTACGTGTCGCATACACAGCATTCTGATTGATTTTCATCCAAGCAGCCAATTCGTTTAAACGGTCATATGCTGCTTGATCGTAATCCCCTTTTGGGCCGGGGGCGATATTGAGTAAATAGTTACCACCTCGAGCGATAATCTTGACGAGGGTTTCGACGATTTTCTTGGTTGGCTTATAATTATCGTTGGGGACATAGCTAAACGAGTCACCCATGGTAATACAGCTTTCCCAGGGAATGTCCAAGGGATGTTCGGGTATGGCCTGTTCCGGTGTTACATAATTTTCCCAGTTACCAGGAACTGTACGGTCTACGACAATGATTCCGGGCTGATTTTTTCGGGCCATTCCACCGATGCGATCCATGTCAATATCTTGTTCAACTTTGATGGTTCGTTGCCAGTCAACAGATTGATCGATCGTTTTGAATGGACGTACCCAACCACCGTCTAACCATAAGATATCGACCTTGCCATATTCGGACGTAAGTTCATTAATTTGGTTATAGGTATAGTTTTTGAACTTCTCCCAGCGCTCGGGGTGCTTTTGGGGATCGTAGTTTACATTGCGATCTTTTGGTGGGAAATAATTCCACCAGTAATAATCTGTATGCCAATCTGGTTTGGAGAAATATGCGCCGATTTTGAACCCGTCATTGCGAAAGGTATTGAAGATTTCCTTGGTGACGTTTGCCTTTGGATTGGAAGAGAAAGGTGTTTTGGTAGAAGTGATCTTATAATCCGATTCTTTGGTGTCAAACATGGCGAAACCATCGTGATGTTTGGTCGTAAAGACGACATACTTCATTCCGGCTGCTTTCGCGGCATCGGCCCATTTTTGCGGGTTAAAATCCGTGGGGTTGAATGTTGTTTGTAGATTTTCGTAGTTCTTTACGTATTCGTTGTAAGTTGCGCCATGTTCAGCTTTGCGTTGTGTCCAGCCTTCATCTTCCGGACATAAGCTCCAGCTTTCTACGATTCCCCACTGACTATAAGTTCCCCAATGCATGAAAAGACCAAATTTCATGTCTTGCCATTGTTCCAGATTTTCAACCACCAATGGATCGGTAGGTTTCTGATAACCACCAGACACGTTGTGTGCCTGTCCTAAGGCCAAAGTTGAGGTTGTCGCTAGCAATGCGGTTGATATAATAGTTGTCAGTTTTTGCATGTATAAATATAATGAAAATGAGAATAAGAAAGCCACTCGGGAGTGGCTTTCTGTCGGTAGTTGTAGTGTCGATTAATTAACGTCCCAGAATAGCTTTATGTTGGGGCTATCCTGATCTTTAACTTCGTTATAATTTGCTGTGTTATAAGTTGCCTCTGTTTGTGGCAATGTTAACTTAAATGGTATTGTTCTTTGTCTGTCTGAATTGAGTGTTGGAATTGTAAATTTAGGATAATCCAAACGCCTTTGTTCTGACCAGTTCTCTACGGCTTGGAACAAGTTGAAGTGTAACCACTTTTGGGTAGCGATTAACTGGATTTTACTGCTCGCGCCATCCCAGTTGACTGCTTTGACAAAGTTTTCGATGCTTGTTGCGGTCGGTTTGCTTGGACCCGCTACAAGCTGCTCGTCACTTTTTGTTGATATATCGTAGTACAAGTTTACTGATTCTCTTAAACCATTTTCAAATGCCTTTTTTGCTTCAGCATCATTACCCTTTTTGTTGTAATATTCTGCTAGCAGAAAGTTAACCTGTGACGCGCTGATCAAGATCCCAGGAAGGTATTTATTACGTGACAATGTATGTCTATTGTAGAAACTTAATGTTCCTCCACGGGCTAAGTTTGACTGTTCATTTTCGCCTAAACTCTGGTCTAAACCAATATATTTTCCAGCCGATTTTTCACCTTTTTCAAATAAGATAGGTAAACGAGGATCTGTTGTTGCAACCATGGCATCAATCATTGGTTTACTACCGAAGTTTGCATACCAGCCATCTGTTTCAAATGCACCTTTTATATCTTCCGATTTAATATCAGAGTTGATATTAAAAATATCAAGTTGTGCATTGTCTGCGTTAGTAAGTATTAAAGGATTTGTGTCCTGGGCTTCAATGATGCTTGCAATTTCGGTTTGTGCTCTCGCTGCAAATTGGCTGCTTGTGGATACACGAGTCAGCATTCTTAACCGAAGGGAGTTACAATACTTCTTCCATAGCTCCATGTCGCCATTATTGATCAGGTCCTGTGTTCTGAAAGCTCCCGTAAAAGTGGCGGGAATTTTAATTTCATACAGCTCTGCACTAATAGACTTTAATTCGTCTAACATGGTTGTGTAGATATCCGTTGCTTTATCATATTTAGGATAAGAAATAGTATAGTCTCCATTATTGGTGTTTAATAGCCCCGCCTGCGTCCAGGGAATATCGCCAACGAGGTCTACCATTTGTTGCGTCTGATCATAGAATATAACCTTTGCTGCAAGGAGCATGACTCTTTTTTCAGTCTTCTCGTTTTCGGTCTGACTTTCGAACAACCTTAGAAACTCCTTATATTGGGCCAAGCCAGCATAATATTTATTCCAACGCTCTTCAATAGCCGCAGAACCGGGTACCAATTGATTGGCTTGATTGATCGAACCGAGGTTTTGAATGTAAAGATTGATTGTTGGTCTTAACGTTATAAAATAATTGCCATATGTGGGTATAATTAATGCTCTAAAATCATAGATCATGCCAGTGAACTGTTTCTCAATTGATGTTTGAGCCGCCTTTGAAGGATCATTGTAGTACTCACCAAAAGAGCTTTTTTTACAGGATATTATTGTCAATAAGGTGGCTATAGTAAGCCCCATAAATAAAACTGATTTTTTCATTTTCATAAAATTAGAAGCTAGCACGTAGCATTAAACCATAAGTTCTCGTTGCAGGTGAAGTCCCTGCATTCGATACGCTGTTAATCCAGTTAGATCCACCTGTCATTTGTTCAGGATCCAGGTCTTTGATAGATCTATAGATAAAGAATAGGTTACGCCCAAAAGCAGATAACTGGATGTTTTTAGCTTTTAGTTTATTGGCAACAGATGCAGGCAAACGGTAACCAATCGATATCTCCCGCATTTTTACGTAATTGTTCTTTTTGACATAAAGCTCATAACGGGATTGCGAATATTGCGGTCCGCCCCAGTTATAGGTGTTTGCATAATAAGTTGCTTGGGAGATAACGTTTGTATTCGAAGAACCGTCAGCCAATACACCATCTAGAAGCATCCCGTCGTGATAAACTGTTTCGCCATTTGGCCCAGTGGTCTCATTTGTAGCAATACCAACGGTACTACCATTAGCATTCTTAGCTTGGTAGTAACTCATTCCACCGTGCTCTGTATCCATATTATTTAGACTTTCTTCAAGTAGACCACGACTAATCATCCAGTTAGTACCTGTAGGCATAACACTACCGCCAAGCCGGAAATCCATTAGCACATCTAAAGAAAAGTTTTTGTACGAAAAGTTATTGATCAAACCGCCAACAGCTTTCGGCAATGCATTTCCAGCCTTTATCCATTTGTCACCATCTATTTCATAAAGTCCATTTGAGGAAACTACACGGTTGCCATTTTCGTCCATTTTGGTTGGTCTAACCATGATATCGCCCATGGACTGGCCGACATTGGCTACAAGTTGTGCAGCGTTACCATCATAGTCTCTGAGAAGAAGTGTGGAAGCATTGCCCGGAAGAGAAACAACCTTATTATTGTTCATCGAAAAATTAAGCGTTGAGCTCCATTTAAAATTCTCCTTTTGTATCGGTGTTCCATTGATGGCAAATTCCCAACCGGTGTTTCGCAAGGAGCCAACATTGGCGAGTATCGAATTTGAACCGCTTGAAATAGGTAGGGTATAGTTAATGATTTGATCTTTTACTAAACCATTGTAGTATGTCACATCTAAACCTAGACGACCGTTGAGCATTCTGGTTTCTAAACCAAATTCAATCTCATTTTTCGTTTCGGGTTTGATATCTATATTACCAAAACCAGTTGTAGGAAGTGTCGAATAAATAACGGAAGCACCGTTTGTAACCTGTGGGCCCAATGTTTTTACCGTATAGGCAAGGGCGCTTTTATAAATGTCAGGATAACTGCCCACAATACCCCAAGAAGCTCTCAATTTAGCATAATTGAAGAATTCAGGTAATTTAACAGCATCGGATAAGATAAAACTTGAGTTGACTGAAGGGTAGTAAAGCACATTGTTGTCGGGATTCATTGTGGAAATCCGTTCACGACGTATCGTACCCTCCACATTCCAAAATTGTTTCAGGTTAAAATTCAATGTTCCAAAAACAGCATCGCGCAACATATAGTTCCGATAATTGTAACGGTCGTTTCTTATCGGTTGGTTTAATGAAGCGTTGACATCATACCAGTCGCGTACTGTCAAACCACCACTGGTTTCATTTTGGACGTAAGTGTCCTGTGAACGAGTAGCTGTGTAACCGGCAACCACGCCAACCTTAATATCTTCATTGATATTTTTATTATAAGTTGCTAAAAAGTCCGTGTAATAAATATTTGCGTTTTGGTTCCCAAGCGAAAATCCTCCCGAATTTCCGAAAGCCAAAGGAATTTCATTTGGCTGTCTGCTTTCAGTCCGTTGTGATGTGACATCTGCTGATACACGGCCTCGTAGTGACAAGTCATCAGTGATGCTCCATGTTGCTGTATATGATCCGATCAAGCGATTCGAATATTCGTCATATTGTTTTGCTTTCGTATCCCAAAGGAAGCCCAAGACATCGCCACGGTATCCAAAGTAACGGATATCCTCATTTGGAGTGAGTGATTGTGTATTTGGATCTTTAATAACATATTTATAGCCCAAACTTGTTTTGTATTTGTTTAAATACCATTCTGGATTATCAAATGTAGAAATCATACCACCGGTATTATTGATCAATCGGTCTGTCAGAAAAGGCCTATTGTGCGTGTGCTGATTGACGAAATTGACAACTACATCATTTTTAAATTTTTTCCAAAGGGTGAAGCTGGCATTGAGATTGGCAACATTCTTTTTATTATATGAATCCAGCGCCGTCATCTGGTTGTCCTGACGTGTTAGCGAGAACCGTATATTTGAATTCTCGGAAGTATTGCCGATCGCTAGGTTGAATATGCTGTTGTTAGGATTGTTAAAAAATTTGTTATACGAGTTTTGTGCCGAATAGGGTCTAACTTGTCCATCCCATGAAATAATATCTTTACCGTCAAATTTTGGACCGAAGTTCAGGCTGGTATTCATCACGCCACGAGTAATCCCATTGATTTTATCTTCATCACCATAGTAAAAAAATAAATCATCCGCCTGTTTAACATCATTATACGCTTTGGAGTATCCCGGTCCGCGGACATCTTGAAATCGGGGTAGATAAGCAATTTGATCATGGGTATATGTTGCATTAAAATCAACGGAGAAACCTTTGCCGGCCTTCCCTGATTTTGTGGTAACCAAGACAACCCCGTTCATTGCTTCCGATCCATATAAGGCGGCAGCCGATGCACCTTTAAGGATACTGATATTTTCGATATCTTCCGGATTTAAATCCTCCAGACCATTACCTCTGGCACGCTGATCACCCCAGTAATCGGAATTGTTAAACGATGTTTGACGCATTGGTACCCCATCTATAATAACAAGTGGCTGGGAGTTTCCCGTGATTGAATTCGTTCCGCGGATATTGATATTGATACCTGAGGTAGCGCCACCTGGAGCAGCAGAGATGCGCACACCGGGTGCTTTACCATATAATGCTCCAGCAAAGTTGGGAGACCCTGTTTTTGTTAATTCTTTCGAATCTACCGTACTCATGGCATAGCCAAGTTCTTTTGGAGCTCTCTTAATACCCATGGCTGTAACGACAACCTCTTCTAAAGCAGAAGCATCTTCAGTCAATTTAATATTAATTGTTTTAGTTGCTCCAACGACAATCTCTTGAGGTTTGTATCCGACGATGGATACGCGTAACGTTTCGCCCTGTGAGGCTTGAATTGTAAAAGATCCATTTGCTGTGGTTTGGGTACCTCTTGTCGTGCCTTTGATGGAAATCGTAGCACCAGAGATCGGTCCCTTTGCATCTGAAACTATTCCAGTAATGCTCTGCTGCGCATAGAGCGATGTAGCACTGAATAGTGTACATAAGGCCAGTCCCGCAGTTCTTTTGTAAAATAGACTCATGTTTTAGGTATTTGTGTAAAATATTAGTTTATTATGCGTTCGATAAATTTTTCTATTACTAAGGCAGTAGTTCCCACTTGTTGAGCATTCTTATGTAGAGCGGAGATACTAAGTGTCGTTTTTTTAGCAATTTTTGGAATGCAATATTCATTGACAGCAACCTGGATATGCGGTGCCAGAATTTGACCTATCTCTGCTCCTCGACCACTGATGATAATTCGATGTGGATTAAGAATATGAATAAGTGTAGATATTCCTTTTCCTAATAAGTATCCGATTTTTCCAATATTATTAATAGCTACTTGATCCCCAATATGTATGGCCTCTATCAGCGCCTCGACCTTGTTGATATGTTCTTTTTCTAGTTTTCCGTATATGGAGTATTCTCCCTTTTTGATGTCTCTTTGGATATTTCGAATGGCTGCGCTAATGGATGCTTCGACTTCGAGGCACCCTCTTTTTCCGCAAGAACACAAGGTCAACGTATCGGAAAGCGGAATATGACTAAATTCACCAGCATATCCCGATGTTCCCTTAAATATGTCATCGTTGATCAGGATGCCGAGCCCAACACCCCAATTTAGATTGATGACAAGTGAATGATGAGACTCCTGTGCCGCACCGAATTTTTTTTCAGCCCATGCGACACAACGAGAGTCATTGTCAATTACAACAGGGATATTAAACTTAAGTTCGATTTGCTCTCGCAAATTGTATAAAGGAGCCCCTTCGCTGTAGGATTCATTTAGTCCAGTTTCGGAGTTGACGAATCCAGGCATGCTAATTCCAATGCCTATGACTAGATGTGTTTCGATTTGCGCTGAGGCTATAAAATTGACAATTGAATCAATTATCGATTCGGATGCTTTATGATCTCTTAGATCAATAGGAATGTTGTTTTCTGTGTATAAGACCTCTGCTTTTAAATTGGATGAAGCAATGGAGGTGTAGAACTGGTCGATGGCAATGCTTATGACGATATGATTTAAATCTTCGTTTAATGTATATTGAATAGCTTTTCTTCCTCCCGTGGAAGCCGCATACCCGTTCTCTACAATAATATCTTTTTTAAGTAAACCATTTATTTGTTTCGTAACAGAAGGAATACTTCGAGATAATGAATTTGCTATTTCTGCAATCGGTTGCATTGGACGGTAATACAAATTCCTTAAAATATCGACAATCATAAATTAGTTCAAGTTCAGTAAAGTTATTATTCGATTCTATGAGTTTAAATTGATATTTTTTAATATCAAAGTTAGTTTGTGCAATTTTGATCTAAACTAATATTGTTACATCAGATTCGATCATTGATTAAATAAAGATATATAGTATTTGTATTAAGTTCAAAATTCTTTTTAAATTTTTTAAAAAGAATTAATAAAAGCATATGATAAATAGATAAGATTGCGGTTTTTATAGCGAAATCGAGAAATGTATTTGTAACAGTTATATGATAAAGTATGTGATTTGGTGTAGTTCCAAACCATATGACGGCGTTCGGTTATGGTTTAACGATAATGGAATTTATGTGTCTTCGGCACAAACTGATCTTTTCAGAAATGTGCGTTCAATGATTATTCTTTATAATTATTATTTTTCAGAATAATTTTCAATTTTGGTAAGTACGAATTTGTAATTTTGAGAGAGTTTCATTAGTTAGGATCCAAATAAAAAGGAGGTACATTTGCACCTCCTTTTTATTTGGACTACTTGTGAGAAATGTTTATTTCTGCTTTGCCCACCACAATGGTGTTAAAACTTTATCAGAACCTCCCAAAAGAGAGATAGCTTGCTGATACTTGTCAGGGGAAGCTTCTCTGAAAGAAGAAGGATAGTTTAATCGTTGCGGGAAGAATTTGATACTACTAGTCATCATATTATTTGCATTCAGATCTGGCAAGTTCGGTAATGCATTTTCAATTGCTGGATTTTCAAAAAATGGTAATCCCAAACGTCTTTGATCATTCCATGATTCAAGTGGTAACCATGGTAAATTAGCAATAAATTTTTGTGTAATAATTTTTGTTAATAAATCATTGCGTACCGAACCATTTTTATATAACGTGTTGACAGGATATTTTATGCTAACTGTTCCGGGAGCATTAGTATATCCATCAATATAATTCATGCTATGGTTATTACCTGGTTCGGTTGTATGAGTGAATTTTACCGAAGTTCCAACACGATTATAGTTTTCTGAATTTAAATAATTGCTAGCAAATGCACCTACACCCCAGTAATCAAAACTAGCTTTTATACCATTTTCATACGCTTGTTGAGCGCTTGTACCTGTTGACCATCCTCTTACAGCAGCTTCAGCCAGAAGGAAGTATGATTCCCAGTTAGCGAAGAATATTCTACTACTTGTACTTGCTCTAAATTGTTGACTTAATGCTGGAACTTTTCCTACTAAAGTTGAACGTAGCCTATTATTCGTTCCTTTGGCGCCCCAGTCCCCTAGAGAAAAAGCATTCCACGTATATTTTGTGTTTACTTTTATTTGATTAGATCCGTTCACCAAAACTTCTTCCTGTGTTTTCGCGTCATCAGTCCAAGATGGATATAAAGAATAATTGGAATTACTTAAATCTCCTGGAATATAAAATGCTTTGTATGCGCGTGGGTCAATTTTATTAGGAAGTCCATCTAACCAATATCCTGCTGAAGGATCATTTGTTTGTGTAGTGAAATGATTAGAATAGCGTTTGCCAATATAATTTTCGTCTTTAATAGAAGATTTTAGATCCGAGGCAACTAATTGATCAGATTTTATTCCTCCTAAGCCAATATAAAGATTGTTTAAAGTAGCAGATAATGTCTGCGCATTCCATTCTCTGCTCATTACTCCAGACAATGGATCCCATCCTGTTTTTTCTGCAACAGTAAAATTATCCGCAGCAGTTGCAATATATTTATTTGTTGTAGCAGCAGCTTCAAATTCAGCTTTTGCTTTCGCAGCATCTACTTCCGACAAACGCATTGCTAGTCGCATACGCATAGAGTTTGCATATTTGATCCAGCTATCGTATTTAAATCCATATGCTCTGTCAAATTTTAAGACATCTTCAGGTATTTTTACATTCGGGTCAATTTTTGAAATAGCATCTTTTAACTCATCGAATAAATAATAATAAACATCTTTAACAGGTTTGTAATCAGGATTTACGCCTTCGGCATAATCAATTGGAACTGGGCCAAAGTTATCACTTAGTTCGCTGATAAGATAAGCTCTCCATATTCTCGATATTTGAAGGATATTGTTCGTGTAATCTTTTGCTGATCCAGCTTTGATTTCGTCATTGGCAATTTGAATTCCTTTACTTGCATTTTTAATCCATTCTGCTGAATATCTGTAATATTCTTTCGACCAGTCGTCATTCACCGTTCCCAATGCGAGTCCGTTTGTCATATGTTGTCTTCCCGCTGTTTTCCAATCCAACACAAATATTCGTTCTGCTATGTTTGGATCTTGCTGGGCTCCTGTTAGCGAGTTATTGAAAAAATACTCAATTTTAACTTGTGTTTCATTTGCCTTTAAGGGGTCAATATTTATTTCTTCAAATTTTGAACAAGAAGAAAATGTGATAGATCCAAATAATATGGCTATTCCTATTTTTGATTTAAAATTTTTCATTTTTTTAATGTTTAAAAACCTAATGTTACGTTAAAGAAAAATGATCTTGAAGTTGGTGTGGAGAAATTTTCAAAACCTGTCGCATTCGAATTAATCGCAAATACTGATTCTGGATCGACGCCGTTTGCATAGCTTTTTATCATCCAGACGTTATTTGCTGTCACACTAATCTTTGCACGTTGTATAATACTATTTTTTAGTATTGTACTTGGGAAATTGTAACTTAAACTTAGGTTTCTTAATCTAATATTAGTAGCATCATATACATTGGCTTCGCCGATACCAAAGTTTCCAGATGTTGTACCAACTTGATTCCAATATAACTGTTGAGTTGTTTCTACAGTATTTTTTGCATAGCCAGTCCCCGAGCTAACCACACCGTCAACTAACAACTTATCACGTTGGCCATTAGGAGCAGTTACTTCTGCACTACCATTTACTTGCAGGTTCAGGTTTGTCCCCGAGTAGAATTCACCGCCAAATCTTCCATCAACTAAAAAACTCAAACCAAAATTTTTATAGGCAAAGCTGTTTGTCCATCCCACAAGAGCCTTTGGCGCTTGGTTTCCTAATTTTACCATTTGACCATTGGATTGTGGGAGACCATTGCCGCTTAGAAGTAACTGCCCATTATATTCGCTGTTAGCGTCCTCAACCCGAAGAAATTTTGTGCCATAGATGTCCCCATATAAACTTCCCTTTACAGCTCGGACTGCAATATTGTCATAGGATCCTAATGGATAAATATCACTCGCAGCGCTTAAATCAATTATTTTATTTCTATTGTTTGAAAAATTAATGCTTGAGGTCCAGCTGAATCCTTCTCTATTATCAAATATACGACCATCTAAAACAACTTCAATACCGGAGTTTTGGATATTTCCAGCATTGATTTTTTCAAATTCATAGCCACTGAAAGGATCAGCGGGTATATTAATAATTTGATTGGTTGCATTGTTTTTGTACCATGCAAAATCAATTCCCATTCTACTTTGGAAAAATCGAGCATCAAAACCAAATTCTATAGTTTTAATCAATTCGCTTAAGATGCCTGGATTGAATTTAGTGTTTGGCATTCCAGCAGTGGTATTACCGTTAGGATCTTTTCCGATATTAAACACATTGTATAACTGGAATGAACTTAAATCATTACCTACTTGCGCATATGATCCTCTTATTTTGGCAAAACTTAACCATGATGGTAGTTGTCCCCCATTTTTGGTGACCATGTCCGAAATAACTAATGATGTACTGACAGATGGATAGAAAAATGATCTGTTGTTATTTCCTAATGTAGAAGACCAATCATTTCTTCCGGTAAAGTTAATAAACCAATAATTGTCATAGTTTATTTCTCCATTGGCATAAAGAGAATTGATCTGTTTAGTGGCTAGGGATTGGTTTACCACTGGATTTGAAATGCTATTTTGGATGTAGAATAGATTCGGAACTTCCAAATTTCCAGCATTTGCGTCTAATCCAGTTGATTTTTGTTTCATTATTTGCCCAAATAGAGACAATGCTCCACCCCATTTGCCAACTAAATTGTCTTTTTTAGCATTTAAAGCCAAAGTAAAATTGTTCTCAAAAAAAGTGTTTTTACCTAAACCATATTGCCCTGTTGCGCTTATCGGACTTCCTGCATAGGTTTTATTTTCATAATTAGTTGTATATTGATCTCTTCCTAACCTCGCTTCAGCATTTAACCAATCATTGAATTTGTATTGAATGCTTCCATTCATTAAGAAGCGATCACGGATATCTTGATTTAATTTATACTTTGCCAGCCAGTAAGGATTGATAGAATTTGTTGTGCCATACCAATTCATATTGCCCTGCGCATCTATTGGGTTTTTGAAATCTAAGATATTTATTGAACGTGGCATCGTAAATAATGTACTATACATATTTGATGTATTATCGCCTGATGCTGGTCTATTTTTCGCATTGGTATTCATGTATTGTACCTTTACGTCTGTTGTCCAACGATCATCAGGACCAAAAGATGTATTTACTTTGGTCATTAAATTCAGACGTTCTAAGGAAGATCCGGGGATCTTACTTTGATCGTTTAGATAGGTCGCCGAAGTATAGATATTGGTTTTGTTGAATTGTTGTTGGAAAGTTAAATTTTGAGTGTGATTGACACCTGTTTTGAAAAAGTTACCAATATTGTCGTAAGCTTGACTAGTTAGTCTTTCACCCCAATTTTCTGTGCTTGTAGGATTATTGACACCGTCTTTCCCCTGTCCATAGGTGCTTTGCAGCTTTGGCGTCATAAATAGAGTCTCCAGTCCTAATGTTGAGGAGTATGATATACCGGCTCCTTTTTGAGCTTTCCCAGATTTTGTTGTAATAATAATTGCGCCATTACCAGCTCTTGAACCATAAAGAGCTGAGGCTGCCCCGCCCTTAAGGACAGACATACTTTCGATATCTTCTGGATTGATGTCGCCTAAACCGCCTCCCATATCCGTTCCAGGATTCCACATGTCATTATTTGTCTGTCCAATACCATTGGTTGCACCAAGGAAATTGTTTAATGGTACACCATCAACTATAATAAGAGGCTGATTATCCCCTGTTAAGGAATTATTTCCTCTAAGTGTTATTTTTGTCGAGGAAGCTGGACCAGCGGATCCTTTAATTACCTGTAGACCGGATACTTTTCCCGCTAATCCGTTGGCAACATTATTTTCTTTTGCATCAACTAATTGATCCCCCTTGACATCTTGAAAAGAATAACCCAATGTTTTCTTTTCTCTTTTTATACCCATCGCTGTGACAACAACTTCTCCTAAAGTAGCTTCATCAGTTGTTAAAGCAACATTAATCGTTTTAGTTGTGGTGACCACAATTTCTTGGGATTTGTAGCCTATTAGTGAAATGCGTATTATTTCACCTTGAGCAGCTTGAATGTTAAATTTTCCATCTGCTCCTGATTGGGTAGCTCGAGTTGTCCCTTTTACTGAGACAGTGGCACCCGATAATGGCCCCTTGGCATCTGAAACTGTTCCAGAAATGCCTTGCTGTGCAAAAAGCGAGGTGGCACTGAAGAGAGTGCACAACGCTAATCCAGCTGTTTTTTTGTAGAATAGACTCATTGTTTAGTGTTTATTTATTAATAATTATTTAGTTAGGATTTTGCCGATATAGTTTTCTACTACAATAGCAGCAGTACCCTTTATTTGCGCATTTTTATTTAGGTTAGACATTTGGATTTGCGTAGTTTTCGCTATTTCGGGTATACAAAATTCATTGATTGCAATTTGAATTTGTGGATTCAAAATACGTCCTAATTCAGCGCCCCTACCACTGACGACAATCTGTTTAGGATTTAAAATGTGAATTAAAGTTGAAATTCCCTTACCCAACATATACCCTATTTTTCCAATATTATTAATGGCTATTTGGTCTCCCACATTACTTGATTCAATCAAAGCATCTATTTTGTTAAGCTTGCTCTTGACAAATGTGCTGTAAATTGAATATTCATTTTTTTCGATGTCGTTTTCTGTATTTCGAATAGCTGCATTTAACGAAGCTTCTACTTCTAGGCAGCCTCGTTTACCGCAAGAACAAAGCGTATTGTTATCAGAGAGCGGAATATGGCTAAATTCCCCTGCAAAACCCGATTCTCCTTTAAATATAGCTCCATTGATGATAATTCCTAACCCAACCCCCCAATTAAGGTTAATGATCAACGAGTTTTCAATGTTTTTTGCCAAACCGAATTCCTTTTCTGCTAGTGCTATGCAACGCGAATCATTTTCGATTACTGTAGCAATCTTGTACTTTTTCTCTATGTTGTTTTTTATCTTGTAGAGTGGGTGAGTAATAGGATAGGACTCATTAACTCCGAGTTCCGAATTGACAAATCCGGGCATGCTGAGACCAATTCCAATAAGCCTGTCAAGGATTATGTGGGAGGAAGCTAAGATTCTTTCAATTTCTGATAGAAGTAAATCGGAAGAGTGACTAGATTGTAATTCCAACGGAATATCTCTATGCTCAGCAATCGTATTTTGAATCACATCTGTCAATGTAAACGTGGAAAAATATTGATCAGCGGAAATAGTTAATATATAGAAATTTAGTGATGGGTTCAATGCAAACTGGATAGGGCGTCTTCCTCCTGTAGATTCAGCAAATCCACATTCGATAATAATTTTTTCCTCCAAAAGCCGATTGATAACCTTTGTAATTGAGGGAGTGCTCTTTGCTAGTTTCCTTACTAATTCTGCTATAGATAGAGCGGTATCAAAATAGAGGTTTTTTAAGATTTCTTTTTCCATTGGTATTTGAAACGTTCATAAAGTTGGTTAAACTTTTGTTAAAGATATATTAAAAAAAAATTAAGTTCAAAAAACTTTTTAAAATTATTTAATAAGTATGCGTTTTTTTAATGTAAAGCGAGTTAAACTGGCAACTATTGTAACAATTGTTTGTAATAAGGTTTTCTTATTATTGTTATTAACTAAATGCGCCGGGCGCCAAGAACTATTGGATTTTTTGCTTATTGTTGATCCGGGAAAAAATACTCTTTTGTTTCGAGATTGGTACTTTTTCACTATTATTGGCGCAATTTTTAAAATAAAAAAGATCCCCATTTTGGCCTAGACCAAAATGGGGATCTTTTTTACAGGTTATCTGTATAAGGTGCCGATTTTTAATTACAAAATCAAGCTACTCAATAAAAAGGCGGCTCCGACGGTTACGATAACGGCGACAAAACCGGGTAGTAAAAAACTATGATTTATTACAAATTTTCCAATTTTGGTGCTTCCAGTCCGATCAAAGTCCATTGCTGCTACTAATGTTGGGTAGCCTGGTAGTAGAAAATCTCCATTCACAGCCGGGAACATGGCTAGTAAATGTGGGCTAGAAATCCCAAGTGCGATACCTATAGGCATCATTGTTCTCGTGGTCGCAGCTTGGCTAAAGGTGAGTGCCCCCATCAGAAATAACGCAAAAGCAAAAGTCCAAGGATGTGATGCAACGATATCACGAAAGGTGTGTTCTATCAGTGCTTCATTTGAAGCCATAAATGTCGAGCTCATCCAAACTACTCCCAAAACAGAGACGACCGCTGTGGCCATTGAGGTAAATAAACTTGCTTTTGCAACCTCAAGTGCTGGAGTTTTGGTCGCTAATAAAATACAGGCTGAGGCGGTCAACGTGATCATGATAATAAGTGTTGTGAGGTTGATCTGGCCGCTCGAAGTAACGCTGAAACCAGCTTCGCCGCCCACATGTGGGATAATCGCCGGAAAGGCACCAAAAAGAATAATGAGTAGAATGGCAGCTCCAAAAATCGCAACAGCTGTTTTTGCTCCTGGCTTTAAGTTTGAAATACCCTCGCTATTTTTTAAGGGAGGTCCATCAATGGAGTTCGCAAAAATGGGATCTTTCATTTTCTCCAAAAATTCGGGATCTTCATTCAGTTCTATCCCTCGTTTACGTACAAATAATGCACTTGCAAGAATACCAATCAGACAAGAAGGGATACAAACGAGCATGATATCTATTGCGGCTGAAGAATAGGCCAGAACAGCGGCTAACGAGGCGGTAGCAGCACTCATGGGGCTTCCGGTAAGCGATAAATGTGAAGCAATAACGGAAACAGTTAATGGTCTTTCTGGACGGATTCTTTTCTTAGCTGATACTTCGGAAATAATCGGAAGTAAGGAATATACAATATGGGCTGTTCCTGCAAAAAGACATAGAAAATAAGTTGTAAAAGGGGCTATGAAGGTAATATGATTGGGGTTCTTACGGATGATCTGCTCTGCAAGTGCTACTAAATACTGTAAACCGCCAGCTGCCTGTAGTGTGGCAGCTGTGGTTACAATTGCCAGAATAATCAATAATACAGCAACTGGGGGATCGGTGGGCGGCATTTTGAAGACAAAAACAAAAATCATCAATCCGACCATTCCCATAATACCCAGTCCAATGCCTTTCATCCTAGATCCAATAAGGATCATTACCAATAGGATAATAAATTCAACAATGATCATTTTGTAATGAATTTAGGGTCGATGAGATTATCAATTGAATAGATCTCATCCCATTTGGACTGACTAATCAATTTACGTTCATTAACCACAATATCATGGATGGATCTGCCTGTTTTTAAAGCTTCTTTAGCAATAGAAGAACATTCTTCATAACCTAGGATTGGATTTAATTGCGTCACAATCCCAATACTGTTCATGACCAACTGCATGCTATGTTCGCGGTTTGCAGTAATGCCTTTTATACATTTTTCTCCCAGTGCGGCACAGGCTTTACTTAAATATTCTAGCGATGTAAATAATGCAAAACCAATGACAGGTTCCATAACATTTAGCTGCAATTGTCCAGCTTCGGCAGCCATGGTGACCGTCAGGTCTGCACCGATTACATAAAAGCAGGTCTGATTCATCAGTTCTGGCATTACGGGGTTAACTTTACCGGGCATAATCGAAGATCCTGGCTGCATGGCCGGAAGGTTAATTTCGTTAAAGCCACAGCGTGGGCCACTACTCAGCAGACGGAGATCGTTACTAATTTTGCTTAATTTGATCGCACTTCGCTTTAGCGCGCCACTAAGTTGTACAAAAGCTCCCGTATCGTAAGTTGCTTCAATTAGATCTGCCGCGAGGATCACAGGGATACCACTTATTTCAGCAAGGTGTTTTACGCAGAGTTCGGAATAGCCTTCGGGGGCATTTACTCCAGTTCCGATTGCCGTAGCGCCCATATTCACCTCTAAAATCAACTTTTCTGCTTCTCGCAGACGCATTACATCCTCACCGATAGTAGTTGCAAAGGCGTTAAACTCTTGGCCAAGAGTCATTGGTACAGCATCCTGCAATTGGGTACGGCCCATTTTCAACACATCTTTGAATTCTTTTCCCTTGTCATAAAAGATATGCTGTAATTGTTCCAGTGAATCAGCAAAGGCATCAATTTTTAAATAAATTGCCATCCGAAACGCTGTGGGGTAAGCATCATTCGTGCTTTGTGACAAGTTTACATCGTTATTAGGATGCAAATGTTGATAATCACCCTTGGCATAGCCCATATGCTCAAGGCCAAGATTAGCAATTACTTCATTGGCGTTCATATTTGTAGAAGTACCCGCACCACCTTGTATCATATCGCTGATAAACTGATCAGTAAATTCGCCAGCAATTAAGCGGTCACAGGCATAAATGATTGCATCTGCTTTTTCAGTACTCAATATTCCTAAATCTCTGTTTGTCATGGCTGCAGCTTTTTTTACATAACCAAAGGCTTTGATAAAAAGCGGTTCATTCCCGATAGGAATACCGGTAATGTCAAAATTTTCTTTGGCACGGGCTGTTTGTACGCCATAGTAACAGTTGTCATTAATTTCTTTTTCTCCAAGAAAATCATGTTCAATGCGCGTTTTATTCATAATGTACGTTTTAAGGATTTAATTTATCAATCGGTATTTGTTTGTCAACGATAAGGGAGATCATGCCGTCGCCCGTAACATTCACAACTGTTCTTAACATATCTAAAGGCCTATCAATCGCAACAATCAGAGCTATCGCTGCAGGATTTACATTGATGGCTTCTAATACAATAATTAAAGTCATAATGCCTGCCCCAGGAACTGCTGCTGCGCCAAAACCAGCAAGTGCAGCAGTAAATATAAGAGTGATCTGCGTTGAGAAATCTAAGTGGTGGCCTGTTACTTGCACAATAAATATAGCTGCAACAGTCTGATATAATGTAGTGCCATCCATATTAATTGTTGCGCCAACAGGAATTGTAAAATTGCTGACCTCGGGCCTGATTTTTAGTCCTTCCTGGACACATTTTAGTGTTACAGGTAACGATGCTGCGGCCGAACTCGTTGAAAAGGCAATCAATTGTGCGGGAATCATCGCTCTAATGAAAGTCAAAGGTGATGTCCCTCCCAAATACTTTACGAGAACCGGATAAATGACATATAATAATAAAAATAAACCAAGGCCAATGATTACCGTAAGGCCATAAACACCCAGTGCTATAAAAATGTCTGATGATGGGGCCTCCACGATAAGTAATGTCATTAAAGAGAAAACCCCGAATGGGGTCACATACATGATCATACCCACAATTCTTAAAATAATTTCATTACAATCGTCAAAGAATTGCTTCACGACAGATTTTCGTTTATCCGTAATGATGAGTAGTGCTGATCCGAATAATAGAGCGAAAAAAATGACCTGCAACATGTTTGCATTTGAAGATGCAGCGTCGAAGATATTATCGGGTACGATATTAACCAATGGAGAAAGTGGGCCGCTATAGACAGTATTGGTATGTTCGATTTCATTGTCAGAGCTTGACGTATAGTCCGTGATTAGTTTGGTTCGGGTGTCCTCGGAGACGAATAGGCCTGGTCGAATAAGGTTGACGACTATTAAGCCTACCGCTATGGCAATAAATGTGGTAATTATGTACCAGATAAAAGTACGCTTTCCAATTTTTGAAAAACTTCCCATATCTTTCAAGTCAGAGATACCTTTAACGAGCGAAGTGAAGATAAGCGGAACTGCGATTAATTTTAAGGAGTTCATAAACATGATACCCCAAGGTTTAATCCAGTTTATAGCAAAAGACTTTCCTTCTGCTCCAAATTGAACTATTAGTGCTCCCGAAAGTATTCCGAATCCTATTCCGATAATGATTTTCCAATGGTCAGCTATTTTTCTCATTTTTTATGATGATTGAAATAAGAATTGGGAGTTTTCGGACTCCATAGAGGATATTTGAGTGATTCTTTTATACCGTACTCATTTGCTCTGCGAAGCGGTCGTACGATATAAAAGAGTCAGTTGGATTTTAAAACTCAAAGAAATACTGTTGCAATTGTTTCTTATCTGTGGTTTGAGTTAAGCCGAGCATCAGTAGAATACGGGCTTTTTGTGGGCTAAGGTCGTCAGCAACAATTGTTCCTAGTTTGGCATCATCTGTTTCGTCCAATAATGTTACCCGGCCACTGATAATTCGTGAAGCACGTACAACAGTGATTCCATTCTTTACAGCTTCGCTTACGGCGGCTGTATTAGCTTTGTTCAGATTCCCATTACCCAATCCTGCCGTAATAATTCCCTTTACCTTGGCAGCTGCATAAGCATTTATTCCTGTTGCAGGAGCATCTGCAAACAATTCCACCACGGCTACTTCAGGAAGTGAGGTCAATCCAGTTATATCAAAAGGAGTACTTTTATTTGTCTTACGTAATTGAGTTTGGTACATGACAACCTCTCCATCGTATACCTGACCAATAGGTCCAGAATTTGGCGCAGAAAAAGCGCTGACATGTGTTGTGCTGGTTTTAGCAACGTCCCGCGGCGAAAAGATGTTTTCGCTAAATGCCAATAACACGCCGCTATGAGCAGTTTCTTTGGCAGCTGCAACCACAACAGCATCATAAAGGTTTTTGGGTCCATCAGCACTCATGGCTGTAGCAGGGCGCATTGATCCGGTAACTACGACAGGTTTATCGTAACGTACTGTTAGGGACAGGAAATATGCAGTTTCTTCTTGTGTATCGGTACCGTGAGTAATGACTATACCATCAGCTTCGTTGTTTTTAAAAATTTCATTGATACGTCTATTAAGTTTCACCCATATGTCTACAGACATATCTTGGCTACCTACATTAGCAATCTGCTCTCCCGTAATTTCTGCGACTTTCTCTATTCCGGGAACAGCCGCAATCAGATCACCAATAGGTAATTCTCCCGCGGTATAAGCAGATCGATTTGCTGACGCTCCTTGACCGGCTATGGTACCACCTGTAGCTAATATTTTTATTCTTGGAAGCCGTTGTGCGTTTACGGTGAAGGTGGTCAATACGGCCACTAAAAACGATAGAATTACTTTCATCATAAGAATAATAATTTGATAATATTTAAAATTGAATTATTATATAAGCTTTTGGCAAAAAAATTATATAATAATATTGGATAATAACAACAGTGAGTTTTTTTGTTTGCGTTATATTTTTGATTGAGATCAAAATAAATTTAGACAGTAAAAATTTGATATTGGATAGAAATTAGGTTTTAGAATTCCTGTTTATGCCATTATTATAAATATTGTGCATAAAAATGAATTCGTTAATACCTATATTTACGAGCTAATCACTTAATTTATGATGAAACAACGCTATTATTCCTTGGATGTGTTTCGTGGAGCGACTGTGGCGCTGATGATTATGGTAAATAATCCCGGAACCTGGGCGCATATGTTCGCGCCGCTGAAACATGCAGCCTGGCATGGTTGCTCACCAACGGACTTGGTTTTTCCATTTTTTCTATTTGCTGTGGGGAATGCCATGTCCTTTGTGGTCCCTCGATTGCAAGAAGCTGGTCCCGCAGTTTTCTGGAAAAAAGTACTTAAACGTACTATCTTAATATTTGCCATAGGACTTTTTATTAATTGGTGGCCTTTTATTAAATGGGAGGGGGCAGAACTCGTTTTTAAACAATGGGTTGACCCTAACGACCCAAGTCGTGGGATTCGTATCCTTGGCGTATTGCAACGTATTGCCATCGCGTATTGTTTTGCATCTATAATAGCATATTATTTTAAAGAGAAAGCGATTATTTGGATTTGCACTAGTATTTTATTGCTGTATTGGGGTATTTGTGCGATGGCTGGGGGAGCTGATCCATATAGTTTAGCAGGATGGTTTGGAACTAAATATGACATCGCTATTCTGGGGCTGCCGCATGTTTATAAGGGAGAGGGCGTACCTTTTGACCCCGAAGGATTGATGAGTACCTTACCAGCAATAGTGCAGGTCGTGTTTGGTTATTTGGTGGGTGTATTTATCAAAAAGCAAGGCCAGGTAGATTGGCTATGGTCTAAAGTATCTGCTTCAAACGAGCCTCATTTTAAGTTGTTGTCTGGGATGTTTGTTACAGGTTTTATGCTTTTGGTTTTGGCTTGGATCTGGGCACTCGGTTTTCCGATCAATAAAAAGATCTGGACAAGTTCGTATGTCCTTTATACAACAGGGCTTGCTACAATGACTCTTGGCGGTATGATCTGGTTTATCGAAGTGCAGGGCGTCAAAAATAAATTGACTCAATTTTTTGATGTTTTTGGCAAGAATCCTTTGTTTATATTTGTGTTGAGTGGAATTTTACCACGTTTGTTGGGATTATTCCGCATCCAGGATGGATTAAAGGAGGATGGATCACAGAAATATATAGATGCCTTCGGTTGGTTTTACAAATATGTCTGTGCCGAAGTACCTGGTATCCCTGAAGTTGGTTCTTTTGTGTATTCGCTGTGCTTTCTGACACTCATGTGGGTGATTTGTTACTGGCTTGACAAGAAGAAAATATATGTAAAAGTGTAGTGGAATTGAATAAGTTAGGAGCGAAATTTGTTCATCTCAAAAAAAACACTACCTTTGCAGGCAATTAATAAATTTTTTAACGCTTTAATATTATTCAAGAGATGTATTTAAGTAAAGAATACAAAGCTGATATCTTCGCAGAATTTGCTGGATCAGCTACAAACACAGGATCTACAGAAGGTCAAGTTGCTTTATTCACCAAGAGAATTGCTCACTTAACTGAGCACTTGAAAAAGAACAGAAAAGATTTCGGTACACAACGTGCCCTACAAATGTTAGTAGGTAAACGTCGTTCATTATTAGCTTATCTTTACAAAAAAGATATTAACCGTTACCGTGCGATCATTAAAGGTCTGGGTCTACGTGATATTATCAAATAAGCTTTTGTACAAAGGTTTTTAGGAAAGCCATCCAGATTTTGGATGGCTTTTTTTATGAAATATCTCGTCTTAGGCATTATAAATATATGATAGTGTCATTAATAGCTATAGTCACACCTTTATCTTCCCCAAGTGCAGGCTGTCTGTATTACCTCCACCATAGCTCTCTACAAAAAATATATACACTTCATAAGTCGCTTCCTTTCTATGCTCTGGAATATTAACGTCTTGTTTGCCAGATATTAAGCTATTTTTCGAGTCGTTCATCAAAAGTGGATATTCAACCCCATTATCCGCTGGGTTATATAGGAGTAAGAAGGAATCGTAAGACCTTGTGTCAAATTTTTTCTCTAGATAGGTGTCATATTCCCAAGTAACCTGAAGCACGCCGTTTTCTTGATCGAAATCCATCGTGTAGGAAGTGATGGGATTGGGGCTTCCTTTGGCAATCATAAATTTCTGCCAGTCAACCACAAAACCGTCTCCTTCCTGGATAAGTGCTTCGTTCAAATTATAAGACATAGCGACATCGTATGCCCGCCTTGGATAGCTATACGCCTTATAACCTATCTTGATGATCGAATTTAACAGGCTAATATGCGACCGCACAATCTTGAAGCGTGTTCTACTGAGCAGCTGTTCAGGCGTAGGCGCTCGTTTTTTAACGCGCGGGAGAGAACGCACATAATTTCCTGTTTTCGTTAACACAAACACAACGGAACCTGCCTTCCCAGAAACAGTTCCATTAACGCCATTTTTGATGATTGCCATAACTAACTGATTATAATGTGGATAGTTAAGATAGGCATTAAAGCCGAAATATCCTAATACCAGATTATACCTAATAACAATTTTCAATCAATTTTTAGACAGTAATCAGTCATTGGTTATTCAGTCTATACTGAGTTATCACTGAGCAAATACTGAACGAGCACTGAACAAGTACTGTGAAAAGTCCTAATTTGATCACTAGTTGATCCTAATGCTGTCCCCTAAAAATTAAAAGAGGAAAAAAGGGAAGGTGCTACGCTTGTGTAACGAAAATACCCAAATTTAAAATCACAATTTCTGGCTTGATAAGTTAATCTGTTGGTAGGGTTAACCTCCAGCTGATCTAAGCATTATTAAAAGTACCCAAGGCCCAGTCTTTTCTGAATGGGCCGTTGTTATTCGGAAAATGTTCAAAAAATAGCACATATAAAAGCACGCGAAGGTGCTTTTTTTTAGCAAATTTTCAAAGAATGACGACAGTTGCATAACCTCCCTGTGGCCTTAGTATTGGCTTTACGTATTTAGCTAACCGTTAATTGCATTAATCTTAATATTTTAATTTACCTTTGTGCTGAAATCTAACGTATTTAAAATATAGGCCCGCTGCCAACAAGATGAAAAGCGTGTCAAAAACAAGATTAAATGAATTACAACGAAATTAAAACAACCATCGATATGGGTAATGGCACCCAGATCGAATTGTCTACAGGAAAATTGGCAAAACAGGCTGATGGAGCTGTAGTATTAAAACAAGGTGATACGATGTTGCTAGCAACCGTCGTTTCTGCCAAAGAAGCTAAATCCGGTGTTGATTTTTTACCACTTTCAGTAGATTATCAAGAAAAATATGCGGCTACTGGCCGTATCCCAGGTGGTTTCTTACGCCGTGAGGCTAGGTTATCAGACTATGAAGTATTGATTTCTCGTTTGGTAGACCGTGCATTACGTCCATTATTCCCTGAAAACTATCACGCAGATACACAAGTTGCCATCAGCTTGATTTCTGCAGATAAAGATATTATGCCTGATGCTTTGGCAGGCTTAGCGGCATCTGCTGCAATTGCAGTATCTGATATTCCTTTCAATGGTCCTATCTCAGAAGTTCGTGTAGCGAAAATTGATGGTCAATTGGTCATCAACCCAAAATTATCAGAGCTTGAAAATGCAACTTTAGAATTTATCGTTGCCGGTTCCGCGCAGGATATCGGTATGGTCGAGGGTGAAGCGAAAGAAATTTCGGAAGCTGAAATGGTTGAAGCAATCGCTTTTGCTCACGAAGCAATCAAAAAGCAAGTGGCTGCTCAGGTAGAATTAGCTAATTTAGTTGGTAAAACAGTAAAACGTGAATATAATCACGAACCTGAAAACCTTGAATTGAGAGATTCCATTTTTGCTGCAACTTATGATAAAGTATACGCAATTGCAAAATCGGCTTCTGCAAAACATGAGCGTTCGGAGAACTTTGCAAAAATTGCGGAAGAATTCAGAGCGACAATGCCTGAGGAGTTGGATGATGATACCGCATTCTTATTCAAAAAATATTTCCATGATGTTCAGTATGATGCTGTCCGTAATCTGGTTTTGGATGAAGGTATGCGTTTGGATGGCCGTGATGTGCGTACCGTACGTCCGATCTGGTCTGAAGTGGATTATTTGCCAGCGGCACACGGTTCGGCCGTATTCACTCGTGGTGAAACACAGTCATTGACTTCGGTTACTTTAGGCGCTAAAGACGACGAGCAAATGATTGATGGTGCTTTTATCAACGGTTATAACAAATTTATCCTTCACTATAACTTCCCTGCGTTCTCTACAGGTGAAGTAAGACCAAATAGAGGTCCTGGCCGTCGTGAAGTTGGTCACGGTAACCTGGCGATGCGTTCATTGAAACAGGTTTTGCCTGCAGATAGTGAAAATCCTTATACAATCCGTGTAGTTTCCGATATTTTGGAATCTAATGGTTCGTCTTCTATGGCAACAGTATGTGCCGGTACATTGGCTCTTTTGGACGCTGGTGTGAAATTAAAAGCTCCAGTATCTGGTATCGCAATGGGATTGATCTCTGATGAGAAAACTGGTAAATATGCCATTTTATCAGATATCTTGGGTGATGAAGACCACTTAGGTGATATGGACTTTAAGGTAACTGGTACTGAAAAAGGTATCGTGGCTTGTCAGATGGACTTAAAAATCAACGGTTTGAAATGGGAAGTGTTGACACAAGCTTTAGACCAAGCTAAAGAAGCACGTTTGCATATCTTAGGTGAAATGAAGAAAACTATTTCTGCACCTCGTGAAGACTACAAACCACATGCGCCGCGTATCGTTCAATTGTTGATCGATAAAGAGTTTATTGGTGCTGTAATCGGCCCTGGTGGCAAAATTATCCAAGAAATGCAACGTGAGACTGGTGCGACAATCTCCATTGAAGAAGTTGACAATAAAGGTGTTGTTCAGGTATTCGCTGATAACAAAGCTGCGATTGATGATGCTGTTGGCCGTATCAAAGCGATTGCTTCTAAACCTGAAATTGGTGAAACTTATGAGGGTAAAGTAAAATCTATTATGCCATTTGGTGCATTCGTAGAGATTATGCCGGGTAAAGATGGTTTATTGCACATCTCTGAAATCGATTGGAAACGTCTTGAAACAATGGACGGTATCTTCAAAGAAGGTGATAGAGTGACGGTTAAATTATTGGATATTGACAAACAAGGTAAAATGAAACTTTCTCGTAAAGCTTTATTGCCTCGTCCTCCAAAAGAAGATAAACCAAAACAAGATAAGCCAAATGGCGAAGCTCCAGTAGCTGGTGCCGGTCAAGAATAAGCTTGTTCTTTAACTAAATATAGAAAAGCCCGCTGAATAGCGGGCTTTTTTTGTGCACTAAATTTGATTAACTTGGTGCTATACTTTTAATTATGGTCCGAATATATTGTTTTCTATTTTTGTCGGTATTATATCGGCCGGTTGTGGCGCAGGTACCAAAAAATGCTGATACAAGCCATATCTATACGGCCGTGGATATTTTTCTTGCCCCGAAGGAGGGAATGAATAACTTTGAGATCCGTTGGCTAAACTATCTAAACGAAGCTAAGCGGGAAGGCCGGTTGGACAAAGCGATCCATGCTGATCATATATTTGAGGTACTCGTCACAAAAAACGGGGCCCTAATGGACAGGGGAAACGGTTCTAAAGATCTCGTTCTACTTGATTTTCTAAGAATGCAAAAAAGATGGAGTCCGGGGATTCAATCGGGACGCCCGATATGTTATCTTTTGAAACTCAAAGTTCCGAAAGAGTTGTTTGATAAGGTAAAGATGGAAGAGCTGGCTGTTCGTGATGATTTGGTCAAGCAGGAACTTCTTAGGTAGATAAAGTATTTGTCTGGGCAGCTGCAAAAATCGAAAATAATACTATTTTAGTGTCGAATCCAATGATTGATAAACCATTCGCCGTGCGATTCGTCTGGAAAAATTTTTCGCGCCCCAATTTGTATAATCGAGACGAGTTGCCTGCACCCTTTCCGGACAGAGGATTGGGACCATTAGGTATGATAATCGTAGGTATAAACCGTAAATTTTAAAGTATGATAAATTTAAGAATTTCAAGAAGTAACTTATGGGCACTAATGATTTTAACCTGTGTTGTTATACCTATTCAGCTGCGTGGGCAGACGATGGATGAAATGTGGGATAATCGTTCCTCAGAGAAGGAAAATAGCAATATTCAATGGTTTAAAGATGCTAAGTTTGGACTGTTTATCCATTGGGGGCTGTACTCGCATTTAGGGGGAGAGTGGAATGGGAAACGTTATTATGGCAGTGGTGAATGGATTATGAACCAGGCTAAAATTCCGGTAAAATCATATGAGGAAGCGGCGCGATCTTTTAATCCTGTAAATTTCAATGCTGAGGAATGGGCGCAGCTGGCAAAAGATGCTGGAATAAAATATGTGGTGATCACGGCCAAACATCATGAAGGATTTGCCATGTATGATTCAAAAGTAAGTAGATTCGACATTGTTGATGCGACACCTTACAAAAAGGATCCGATGAAGGCGCTTGCCAAGGCTGTTGGCAAACAAGGTATCCCCTTTGGTTTTTATTATTCGCAATTTCAGGATTGGCACGATCCCAATGGAGGTAAAAATACTTGGGATTTTGATGAAACAAAAAAAGACTATCAAAAATATTATCGGGAAAAAGCCGTTCCTCAGCTTAAAGAGCTTATGACGAATTACGGCCCCTTGGGAATTGTATGGTTCGATACGCCCGGTGGAATGACAAAACAAGAGACACAGCTGTTTGTGGAGGGATTACGTTCATTACAACCGAAAAGTTTATTTAGCAGCAGAGTGGGGCATGGCTTGGGGGATTATAAGGATTACGGTGACTCGGAGATGCCAGCTCAACCTATGGGAGGAGCCTGGGAGTCGATCTACACGCATAATGACTCCTGGGGATATATCAGACATGATCTGAACTTTAAGACTCCCGATATCATCGTTCATCTGTTGGCCGAAGCGGCATCAAAAGGGGGCAACCTGATGTTGAATGTGGGACCGGATGGCACGGGGCGTATTCCAGAATACTCAACTAAATTTTTACGCGAAACGGGAAAATGGTTGAAAGAGAATGGGGAGAGTATTTATGGTACCACGCAAGGTCTTATCCCGCAACAGCCCTGGGGAGTGAGCACTTCTAAACCTGGAAAACAGTTTCTACATGTTTGGAATAGACCCTTGAATGGCAAATTATTGGTGCCAGAAATGGATGTCCATGTTACGAAAGCCTATGCTTTGGTCGGAGGGCAGCCCGTAAAATGGGAAAAGAAAGGAAAGGACATTGTGATTGACCTGCCGACTTTGGCCCCAGATGCCATCAATACAGTATTTGTCGTAGAATATAGTGGGCCTTCACCTCGCTATGATGCGAAGGCGCCCATTATTGTCTCCAACCAATTTAAAGAAAACATCATCTATGCGGCAGCGGCTCAAACAAAAGGAAATGCCAGGATAGAAAACTTAACTTATAGTCATTATTATGGTGATTGGAAGCATACCACTTGTGTGGTGGGGATCAAAGATAACAGTACTGATCAAGCTGTATTTCATGTTCGGGTAGTGGAGCCCGGAGATTATCAAGTTGTGCTTGAATATGCCTGTGAGCCGGGAAATGCAAATCAGGAAGGGGTATTGCTGATAGATGGTCAGGAGTTTTTCTTTCGGACACTGCGCACTTCAAATTTCGATAAAAAATATCCCCTACCTTTTATCAGGCACACGGTAGCGACATTATCATTCGATCAGGTTGGAGCGTATGAGTTAAAGATCAAACCACTGATGGGAAAAGAAGAATTATTCAAACTTAAGGCGGTCCAGGTCAACCCCGTAACTTGGTAAATTGACCATTTACATCGAAGGCAATCGTTTTATTGGACTCAATCATGTTATAAAAAAGAAAGNNCTTTCTTTTTTATAACATGATAACACCTTTTATTTTCGCTACTTCTTTGTAGAAGTAAATGACTTGATCTGCATCTTTTACATTTAGACTGACCGTAATCGAGGTGTATTTACCTGTCTTGGAATCCTTGAAATCAAATCGTGCATCCGTATCATCAAATACGCGTTGAATCTGATTGAAATGATCCTGATCTTTCGGTAAGATAAACTTATAGGTATAGTCTTTTGGGAAGGTTTCCAAGTCTTCTAATCTTTCTTTGAAAGTATCATAGAAGTCTTTTGGATTTTCGCCCCCATCAGGGATGTCTTGTATGTTGATGTTTTTGTAATCTGCCATTTTTTGTTCTCCTTAAATTTATATAATAAGGTATTAACAAATATTAATCCATGAATGTTTTGCTGACAATTTTTCAGTTAATTATTGTCAACGCTAGCTGGTCTATCTGCTTTGTTCTTGCCAAAATTTTTATTTGGTGTCGCACTCATTTCAATTTCCATTTGACCGCCTTGCAATAACTGTGCATGCGTAATAAAAGTCTTTGTATAAGGCTTTCCATCTAACTTAATGGATTTGATGTATTGGTTTGCTTTGCCTTGGTTTTTAACGTTAATTGCTAGGGTTTTACCATTTGGTAAATTAACGTTAGCATGTTCCATCATCGGTGAACCAAATACATAAACTCCACTCATCGCATTCAACGGGTAGAACCCCATTGCTGAAAAGACGTACCATGCGCTCATTTGCCCGACGTCATCATTCCCACAGAGCCCCGCTGGAGTATTTGTGTAAAACTCAGTCATCGCTTTACGCGCTAACGCTGCACCTTTCCATGGCTGTCCTGCGTACGCATACAAATAAGGGATATGGTGATTGGGTTCGTTGCCTTGCGCATATTGCCCGATCAATCCCGAGATATCTGGTGAAGCTTCGCCGCCCAAATCCGAGGACATTGTTGTAAAGTAGTCCAATTTTTTCAAAAATTGCTGTTCACCACCAAAAAGATTGATCAAGCCTGTCACATCCTGCGGTACCAACCAAGTGTATTGCCATGCATTACCTTCACAGTAATCATTTTCACGGTGCTTAGCCATTAGCGGATCAAAAGGGCGGCGGAAGTCGCCATTAGCTTTTCTGCCGACAAAGTGGCCAACTTCTTTATCAAAGTATTGCTCGTAAAGCTTATAGCGTTTTTTGAAATAGGCAGCGTCTTCGATTTTACCAAGTTTCTCTGCTATTTTATAAGCACCAAAATCAGCGATGGCATATTCCAGTGCCCAAGCGACCGATTCGTTCGGCATGCTGTCAATAGGGATATAGGTCAGGTCACGTGCGTATTTTAGGCCGTGATCATTGCCCATTGCTGTGGTCTTGACAGCTTCCCATACTAAAGGATAATCTTTCTCGTCAATGATTCCTTTTAAGAATGCATCGGCAATCACCGGAATAGCTGGCAGGCCAACCATTGTATTGGTTTCATTACCCTGCAGATGCCACATCGGTAATTTCCCCTGCTGTTGATAGATGGCAAGCATTGTCTTGATAAAATCCTGATTGATCTTACGGTCCTCAAGGATGGTCATCAAAGGATGAAGCCCGCGATAGGTGTCCCATAAGGAGAATACGGTGTGATTGACAAAATCTTGTTTTTCGTATACTTGTTTATCGGTACCCATATAATCCCCATTTGCATCGTTGAAAATCGTGGGCGCGAAGTAAGTATGGTATAGCGCTGTGTAAAAGATTGTTTTGGTATCCTTATCTGCTTCAAACTGGATCTTGTTTAAGGTCTTGTTCCAGCGTAGATCTGCCTCTTGTTTTACTTTTTCAAAATTCCAGCCCGCAATCTCGGCATTGATGTTATTTAACGCATTGGTAGAGCTAACTGGCGAAATACCAACTTTCAGTTCAATATTTTTATTTTTAGCTGCATCGAAGAAAAGCGCCGCTTTGATTGCTTGTCCCTTGAACGTGGTCTGACCAAGTTTTTCTTCTTTGCCATCAAAAAATCGAACTTTCTGAATAGGCTGCGAAGTTCTTATGGCGAAGTATAGTTTTTGATCAGTTGCCCAACCGGTAGAAAAGCGGTAACCAACGAACGTGGAATCGTTTATTTGTTTAATATAGGTATCTGTCGGTTTATCCCAGTTGATATGATAGCCCAGATCCACCAAAATATGTGCATTGTCTGTTTTTTCGTAACGATATTGATGATAACCGACACGTTCCGTTGCTGTTAGATTCGCCTGGACCTTATAGTCATCCAGATACACACTGTAGAATCCGGGTTTAGCGATTTCATTTTCTTTTTTGAAAGATGAACCATAGCCCGTATTCATTTTGTTGAATTCTGCTGGCGTTAATTGCAGTTTGCCATTCGCCGGAACAATCATAAGATCATTTAGATCGCCAATACCTGTTCCACTCAGATGCGTATGTGTAAAACCTAATATTTCCTGACTTTTGTAATTATATCCACTGCACCAATCCCAACCATTGAATTTGTCCCAAACCTGTGGTATCTGAGTTGGTCCAAGCTGTACTGCACCTAAAGGTACATTGGCTCCGACAAAGACGTGTCCGTGGTCCGCTGAGCCAATAAAGGGATTGACATATTGTGTTAAATTTTGTTGAGCTTGAACGCAAAATGGTAAAATTAGCGTGCCCAACACTGTTGTGATAAGTTTATTTCCTGTCATAGGTGTTGTATTCGGGTGTTTGAAACTGCCTAAAATTAGTAAATAAAACCTTTTAGCGCAATTTTATTATTATTTTAGTAAATTGTCGTTAAATTTTTTACTTTAGTAATCTTCGAAATAAAAACTTAACAAACCTACTCTACATGAAGAAACGTATTCTGATCAGTGATATCGCAAAGGCATTGGGAATTTCTGTAACTACAGTCTCCTTTATTTTGAATGACAAGGCGAAAGAGAAGCGTATCAGTGAAGCGCTGACCAAGCGCGTATTGGATTATGTCAAGAAAGTAGGATATAAGCCGAATGAATTGGCGAAAAGCTTGCGCACCGGAAAAACCAAGATTTTGGGGCTGATTATCGAAGATATCTCGAACCCATTTTTTGGAAATATCGCCCGTCTGATCGAAAGCAAGGTCTACGAGCAGGGATACCGCATTATCTATTGTAGCACAAATAACGATGTAGACAAGGCGAGGGAGTTAATTCAGATGTTTTACGACCGTCAGGTCGATGGCTTTATTATTACACCATCAGATGGTTTGGAAGATACTGTTAAGCAATTGCAGCAAAGTAATATACCTGTTGTACTCTTTGACCGCTATTTTCCAGGATTGGAAACGGACTATGTCGGGGCGGACAATTTTCAGGGAGCTTTTGATGCCACCGACCATCTGTGTCAGCAAGGATATAAACGTATTGGCTTTGTTTCCTTATATTCGGACCAGACGCAGATGAAAGAACGCTCAGACGGTTATCTGAAGGCAATGGATAACAATAAGCAACAAAGCTTCATTCAGAAAATTCAGATGGATGCATCGGATGAGGAGGCAATGGACTCCCTGAAAGATTTTATCTGTGAGAATCGCTTGGATGCTGTGCTATTTTCAACTAATTATCTGGCAATTTCTGGTTTGAAAGCATCAAAGAAATATAATTTTGTTATGCCTGCTATGATTGCCTTCGATGATCATACTGTTTTTAAATTGCTGGAGCCTTCCATCACTGTTGTCTCTCAACCGATCAAGGAGATCGCAGAAAATCTGATTAATATACTTTTGCTTCGGCTGCAGGGCAAAATAAAAGCAACACGTAAGATGGTGTTGCCTTGTGAATTGAAAATTCGTGAGTCGACTAAAGCAAAGGTTACGCTATAGTATCCGCAACGAATTTCATCGAAATCGAGTTGACGCAATGGCGTGTGTTTTTCGCTGTGAAGCCTTCTCCGAGAAAAACATGCCCCAGATGCGCACCACATTCACTGCAGAGTATTTCTGTACGACGACCATCCGCATCCGTAATTCTAGTAATAGCGCCAGGGATCTCGTCGTCAAAGCTCGGCCATCCACAGCCAGATTCGAATTTTGATTCCGAACGGTACAGTGGACTGTCGCAACGCCTACAAATGTAGGTTCCTTTCACTTTATTGTCCAAAAGTGCTCCCGTAAAAGGACGCTCCGTCCCTTTGTGTACAATCACATATTCCTCTTCTTTGCTTAACGGGTTGTGTTTTTTATTCGTTTCCATTTTGTTTTCTGTTTGTGTTCTTCTTCCTGACAGCTAAAGCTGCGAGCAGGATGCTGTTACGTTAGCGATAGTATCGGATTTTGATCCCCATAAAGTTACGGAATTAATATCAAATAGTGTTTTTTCTGACCTTAAATAGGCTTGATATTCAGGTATTTTAAATTGTCATAGTAATGTCTTATATTTGATTGAATGTCGTAATGAAAAGTTGTAGCAAAAGAACTACTTTTTACTATAATAGTGATTTCACGGTGGTTTAAACGCAATTGTTTAGAATGATTATAAATTGATATTAAAGGTCACAAAATTGTCAGCGATTTATTAATAAATCATACTTTTGTGGCATTGTTAAGGGGGTAGTGGCTCCTTTAACCATGGGATTTAATTTTTTACATTCACAAATAAATAGTATAAAGTGCTAAATATGAGAACTATCTCATCCGTTTTGGGAAGCCTTGCGAGGGTGGTGTCAACGAGTTTGATGCTATTATTTGCCGTTACGACGTTGCATGCGCAAGATGTCAAGGAAGGTGAAAAAATCTTCAAATCTAAGTGTACATCCTGTCACGCCATTGACAGAAAAGTAGTTGGTCCTGCATTGAAAGGAGTTCCAGATACAAAATCTGAAGAATGGTTGATTAAATGGATTCGCAACTCTCAAGCTCTAATTGCTTCTGGTGATGCCGAAGCGGTTAAAATCTTTGAAGAGTACAACAAGTCTGTGATGACTTCTTTTACGGATTTATCTGATGATCAGATTAAATCGGTAATTGCGTTTATCAAGGATGCTTCAGTTGAGAAACCGAAAGATGCTGCTACAAGTGGCGCAGCTGCAAAGGATGATAACGCGTCTATGTTCATGATTTTGGGCTTGATCGCAGTTGTTGTTTTAGCGGTTGTAGTGATCGTGGTGTTGAACCGTGTGATCCGTACCTTAGAAAATGTAATTGCTAAGAATCAGGAAGCTATTGCTGCGCAACAAGAACCTGAAGACAATCAACGTTTTGTGAAGTTTGCAAAGGCATTCGTTAAAAACAAAAAATTGGTTGGATTCACCGTGTTGATGCTTGTTGCTTTGTTAGCAGTAGGTGGTTGGAAAACGATGTGGAACGTAGGTGTTCACGAAGGTTACAAACCTGTTCAGCCTATTAAGTTCTCACACCAAATCCACGCTGGTGTAAATAAAATTGAGTGTCAATACTGTCACGGTGGTGCATTTAAATCTAAAAATGCTTCTATTCCATCGGCTAACGTCTGTATGAACTGTCACAATACAATTACAGCTTCTGAGCATTATGATGGCGAGATCTCTCCAGAAATCGCGAAGATCTACCGTGCGCTAGATTGGAATCCTGAGACACGTACTTATGGAAATAATCCAAAACCAATTCAATGGGTTCGTATTCATAACTTGCCTGATTTCGCTTACTTCAATCACTCACAACACGTTGTGGTAGCAGGAGTAGAGTGTCAGACTTGTCACGGTCCGATCCAGAATATGGAAGAAGTATACCAATACTCACCATTGACAATGAAGTGGTGTGTGGATTGTCACAAAAAGACGGATATCAAATCAGATAATAAATATTATGAAGATTTGATCAAGGCACACGAAAGAATTAAGAAAGGTGAGAAAATGACTGCAGCCATGATCGGTGGTCTTGAGTGTGGTAAATGTCACTATTAATAATTATTTGAAATACGCAATCTTATATACAGCTTAAATGGATAGCAATAAAAAATATTGGAAAGGTTTGGAAGAGTTAAATCAAACTCCTGCTTTCGTTGAGGGAAGCAAGGGTGAGTTTGCCGAATCTATTCCTGTAGAAGATGTATTAAATGAAGCTGGCTTGAGTACTAAAACTCCTCGCCGTGACTTCTTGAAAGCATTAGGTTTTGGTTTGGGTGCTGTTTCTTTAGCGGCTTGTAACCGTACTCCTGTGCATAAGGCAGTTCCTTATTTGATTAAGCCTGAAGAAATAACGCCAGGTATTCCTAACTACTATGCTTCGACATTCAATGGTCAGAGTATCTTGGTTAAAACGCGTGAAGGTCGTCCAATCAATGTTGAGCCTAACCCGAACGCAATTGGTTTGAACCAAGGTTTGGATTCAACTACCGCTGCTTCAGTATTGGATTTATACGATGAGTCTAAATTGAAACAGGCACAATTGAAAGGTCAAGATGTAGAGTGGTCTAAATTGGATGGGGAAGTTGTTAAAGCATTAACTGCAGCTGCATCTTCTGGTAAACAAATTACGATCGTTTCGAATACAGTAAACAGTCCTTCAACCTTGGCAGCAATCGCTGCTTTCGCAACGAAATTCCCTACAGTTAACCACGTACAATACGATGCCGTTTCTTACAGCGGTATTATCGAGGCAAATAAAGCTTCTTTTGGTAGAGCTGTAGTTCCTTCATACAATTTTGATAAAGCAAATATTATTGTTTCAGTTGCTGCTGATTTCTTAGGAACTTGGTTGGCAGGTGAAGAACATACACAACAATACGCTAAAAACCGTGACTACAAATCATTGAAAAATGGAAAAATGTCACGTCACGTACAATTTGAATCCGGTCTTTCGATGACGGGTACAAATGCGGATGCACGTATCGCTATCAAACCTTCAGAAGAAGGCGCAACTTTAATCGCTTTATATAATGCAATCACTGGTCAATCACTGGCTGGTGCGACTGCAAACAAAAAAGCACAAAAAGGTGTAGCATTAGCTGCAAAAGAATTGGTGAACAGCAAAGGCGCAGCTGTTGTTGTTGCTGGTTCAAATGATGTGAATGTTCAGGTATTGGTCAATGCAATCAACGTTGCATTGGGCGCTTACGGTACAATCATTGATTTAGATAACTACTCTAAACAATATCAAGGTTCTGATTCATCATTCCAAGCATTCTTGGCAGCTGCTAAGGGTGGACAGGTAGGTGCTGCGTTCTTCTTGAACAGCAACCCTGTTTACGACTACTTCAAAGCAGAGGATGTAAAAGCCGCATTGAAACAAATTCCTTTTACCTTATCATTCGCGCAACGTGCTGATGAGACTGCTTCGGAATTGACAGCGATCGCTCCTGCAAGTACTTTCTTAGAGTCTTGGGGTGACGCAAATCCGAAGGAAGGTTTGTATTCAATCGTTCAACCAACAATCAATCCTGTCTTCCAAACGCGTCAAGTTGAACAAAGCTTGTTGACTTGGGCAGGAAACACAACGGATATGTACAACTTCGTTAAGAACTTGTGGTCTACACAAATCTTAGCTGGTTCTACAAAAACTTGGGATGCTGTATTGCAAACTGGTTTTGAATATAAAGGTGCTAAAGCTGCGACTGCTCCTGCCTTTACAGGAAATGCCGCTGCTGCCGCTTCAGCAATCGAAGCTTCGAGCAAATCAATCACTGGTGAGTTTGAATTGAAACTTTACGAACCTTCTGCTCTTCGCGATGGTCGTTACGCAAACAACGCTTACTTACAGGAATTGCCTGATCCAGTATCTAAAGTAACTTGGGACAACTATGCTGCCCTAAATCCAAAAGATGCTGAAAAACTAGGCTTAGGTGAAGATGGTAAAGTAACTGTAAAAGCAAATGGTGTTGAATTGGAATTGCCTGTTGTACAACAACCAGGTCAAGCACAAGGAACCATTTCAATTGCTGTAGGTTACGGTCGTACTAAAGTTGGTAAAGCAGGTAATGAAGTTGGTAAAAACGCATTCCCATTTGCTTCTATTATCAACGGTACTGTTCAAGGTGTTGCAAAAGCAACTGTAGCGAAAGCTTCTGGAACTTACCAATTGGCACAAACACAAACACACCACACAATCGAAGGTCGTAACGTGATTCGTGAGACTACGTTTGCGAAATATTTGAAAGATCCTAACTCTGAGGCGGGACGCTTTACAGATAATCACAAAACGTACGATTTGTGGAACAAATATGAGCAACCAGGTCACAAATGGGTGATGGCGATCGACTTGAACGCATGTACAGGTTGTGGTGCTTGTATCGTTGCTTGTAACGTAGAGAATAACATCCCTGTTGTAGGTCGTGATGAGGTTCGTCGTCGTCGTGAGATGCACTGGTTACGTATTGACCGTTACTATACAATCGAAGGTAAAGATCAAGATCTTACAAAAGAGAAAGAAATTGCGAAAGCTTCAGCTGAATTAGATTTCGAAGATATCACTGTTGTTCACCAACCAATGTTGTGTCAGCACTGTGGTCACGCACCTTGTGAAACGGTATGTCCGGTATTGGCAACAGTACACTCTTCAGAAGGTCTGAACCATATGGCTTACAACCGTTGTTTCGGAACACGTTACTGTGCGAACAACTGTCCGTTCAAAGTACGTCGTTTCAACTGGTTCGCATACTGGAATGATTCACGTTTTGACAACTACTTGAACAATGAGTTCACACAATTGGTCTTGAATCCAGATGTAGTGACACGTTCACGTGGGGTAATGGAAAAATGTTCAATGTGTATCCAACGTATCCAAGCAGGTAAATTGCAAGCTAAGATCGAAAATCGCAAAGTGAAAGATGGCGATATCCAAATGGCTTGTCAACAAGCATGTTCGGCAAATGCAATCATCTTTGGTGACGCGAATGATCCAGAATCAGAAGTATCCAAAGCATTGCGCAACGAGCGTGTTTATTACGTACTTGAGGAAATCAATGTTCAACCGGGTATCGGTTATATGACAAAAGTTAGAAACACTTTTGAGGCGTAATCTTGTACAATATTTGAAATAAAATTACTATGTCATCGCATAACGAATCAATATTAAGAGAACCATTAATGACCGGTAAAGACATCACGTATGCAAAAATTACGGATGATATCTTACTACCGGTTGAAAATAAACCTAATAAAGCATGGTGGATTGGTTTTACCGTTGCTGTATTGGGAGCTTTATTATGGGTAGTTAGCGTTAGTTATACCTTTTGGACAGGTATCGGCGCTTGGGGTCTGAATAAAACTGTAGGCTGGGCTTGGGATATCACCGACTTCGTATGGTGGGTTGGTATCGGTCACGCGGGTACGTTGATTTCAGCTGTATTATTAATTTTCCGTCAGAACTGGCGTAACTCAATCAACCGTTCCGCAGAGGCGATGACGATCTTTGCGGTAATCTGTGCGGCTACTTACGTTGTCGCTCACATGGGTCGTCCTTGGTTGGCTTATTGGATTTTCCCACTTCCAAATCAATTTGGATCACTTTGGGTAAACTTCAACTCTCCATTGGTATGGGATGCGTTTGCGATCTCAACATACTTCACCGTATCCTTAGTATTTTGGTACTGTGGTTTGTTGCCAGATATCGCGACTATCCGTGACCGTGCTACTGGATTAAAACAAAAGATTTATTCTGTATTATCATTCGGTTGGAATGGTTCAGTTAAGACTTGGCAACGTTTTGAAATCGTGTCATTGATCTTGGCGGGTATTTCAACACCGCTGGTACTTTCTGTACACACCATCGTATCCATGGACTTTGCAACTTCGGTTATTCCTGGATGGCACACGACGATCTTCCCCCCATATTTCGTGGCAGGTGCGATCTTCTCGGGTTTTGCGATGGTACAGACTTTATTGTTGATCTTACGTAAAGTAATGAACTTTGAAAACTACATCACGATGTTCCACATTGAGTCGATGAATATCATCATCATGACAACAGGTTCTATCGTGGGTGTAGCTTACTTAACAGAGTTGTTCATCGCGATGTACTCTCGTTCAGAATACGAAATGTATGCTTTCGAGAACCGTATGTTGGGTCCATATGCATGGGCATACTGGTCGATGATGACTTGTAACGTAATTTCTCCACAGTTATTCTGGTTCAAAAAAATCCGTACAAGTATTCCGATCTCATGGATCTTATCTATCGTGGTAAATATCGGTATGTGGTTTGAGCGTTTCGTAATTATCGTGACTTCATTGCACCGTGATTACTTGCCTTCATCTTGGGCAATGTTCTACCCAACTTGGACAGACGTGGGTATCTTTGTAGGTTCAATTGGATTATTCTTTACGTTATTCTTGTTGTTCTTACGTTTCTTGCCAGGTATAGCAATTGCCGAAGTTAAATTGTTGTTGAAATCATCATCATTACAACATAAAACTAAATTGGCTCAGGAAGGTGCATTCCCTGAAGAGCAAGTTAAGTACTTCCAAGAATCATTGGAGAAATATGATTCAGTGACAGAAGAAGAGATTAAAGAATTATCAGTTAGAAAATAATCAGCAATGAGCAATACAAAATATATATTAGGTAGTTTTGCGGATCCAGATGACATGATGCATGGGATCGACAAATTGCAAGCAAACAATATAAGTATTTATGACTGCTTTACTCCGATGCCTATCCACGGTATCGAAGCGAAGTTAGGTGTGAAACCTTCTCGCTTGCCTATCGCAGCATTTTGCTTTGGAGCATTGGGAACGACATTAGGGTTTAGTTTATTGTATTATACCATGGTATACGATTGGCCAATGAATATTGGTGGTAAACCATCTTTTGCAATGCCAAACTTTGTTCCTGTAACATTTGAGGTTACCATCTTATTGTGTGCTTTGGGTATGGTTGCGACATTTTTCTTCCGTAACCACCTGTTTCCAGGACGTGCACCACGTGTGATGGACTTGCGCGCGACAGATGATCGTTTCATCCTTGCAGTAGATGCCAAAGAAAATGCAGATCACGCTTTGATCGATAGTTTATTGAAAGAAGCTGGTGCTGTTGAAGTTAAGTACAATGATAGAAAATATGTTAGCTATGAATAAGAAGAATTTACTTGGAACTGTATGCGCAGCTGTAGCATTAACAGCACTTGTTTCTTCTTGTGGTGATAAAACAACTCGTAGTACAGGTTTGGAATTTTCCCGTAACATGTACGATCCGCTTGCGTTCAATCCGGATCAACCTAACGCGAATTTTGCTGATGGAAAAACAGCGCAAACTCCGCCAAAGGGTACAGATCCAATTGGATTCACTCGTTTCGAGTATGCCAATACATTAGAGGAGTACGAACGTGCGGGACGGGAAGTTAAAAATCCTTTGGTTGTCAATGCAGAAAACCTTGAAAAAGGAAAAGCATTGTTCACCACTTACTGTTCGGTATGTCACGGACCAGAAGGTAAAGGGGATGGACCACTGACGAAAGATCGTAGTGTAACTGATTCTAGAGGTACCCGTCAATTAGAGAACTTTCCGCCGCCACCGTCTTATCATAGAACAGATGCGGCAAACTCTTCGAGAGGTGGTTTGATGGCTGACTTGACAGATGGTAAAATCTACCATACGATTTATTACGGACACAACTCCATGGGATCGCATGCATCGCAATTGTCTCCAGAAGAGAGATGGAAAGTTGTTATGTATGTTCACGAATTACAAAAGAAATAATCTAACATCAGATATATAAATGGGAACTCACAGTCATCATCACGATTATAATTTCAACGAGCGATACGAGTTTGCTGGCAAAGCTAAATTGTACAGTATTATCGCTGTTGTACTAGGCGTAGCTGCTGTAGCTTTCGGGTTGCTTTCGGGCGATCACGTAACTGTAGAGCGTACTTACGCCAACTTGTTATTGATGGGTTATTACTTTACATGTGTATGCGCAGCTGGAGCATTCTTCGTTGCCTTGCAATATGTAACACAGTCTGCATGGTCTGCAGGTCTGGTACGTATACCTCAGGCTATGGCAGGTGTTTTACCAATTGCATCCTTGATCTTATTAGTTATAGTGGGCTTAGGTCTGACTACACATAACTTGTATCATCACTGGCATGCAGATGGTCTACTAGACCCTAATCACGCAAATTATGACCCTATTATCGAAGGAAAATCAGCTTACTTAAATGTACCTTTCTTTTTGACTCGTCAAATCGTATTCATGGGTATCTATAGTATTTTTGCTGTTGTCCTTGCGAAACTTTCTTATAAAGAGGATTTAGAAGGCGGTTTGACATCTTACAAAAAGTCATTCAAATTGTCTGCAATCTTTTTGGTTATTTTTGGCTTTACTACACCAATCTGGTCTTTTGATACCATCATGTCCTTAGAAGCACACTGGTTTTCTACCATGTTCGGATGGTATAACTTCGCAGCAATGTGGGTAAGTGGCTTATGTGCCATTACCGTAATCGTTGTTGTCTTGAAGAAAGCAGGTTATATGAGCTGGGTAAACGAAAATCATTTACACGATTTGGGTAAATTGATGTTCGGTTTCTCGATCTTCTGGACTTACGTTTGGTTTGCGCAATTCATGTTGATTTGGTATTCAAACATTCCTGAAGAAACAGTTTATTTCTACAAACGTTGGGAGCCTGAATACAAACCTTGGTTTTGGTTGAGTATTATCATTAACTTTGTGGCACCATTGTTACTATTAGTAGATCGCGATGCTAAACGTAAGCAAAACGTCATGTTGTTCGTAGCGATTCTATTGTTGGCTGGTCACTGGCTTGATTACTATATCATGGTTATGCCTGGTACTGTTGCTGAACATAGAGGATTTGGTATCATTGAAATCGGAACTGCACTTGGTTTCTTAGGTTTGTTCATCTTTTTAGTGATGAGTAAATTGAGCAAACAAGCATTGGTGCCTAAAAATCATCCTTTCTTGGATGAGAGTTTACATCACCAAATATAGTTTCACTTTTAAAGGAAGGTTACGTAAAAACGTTATAAAAGAAATGAGCTTTAAATTAAATAATAGATTCAAATCCATCTCGGGTTTTGTGCTTGCACTAGGGCTGCTTTTTGCAAATCCTATTCTTGCAAGTCAACAAGATACAGTAGCATCTGATTCTGCTAAAGCGGCGACTACAGCGGTAGCTGCCCCTGCAGCAACGGATTCGGTTGCAAAAGATACAACAGCGGCAGCAGGTACTGCTGCTGTTGCATCTGCTAGCTCTACTACAGAAGCTAGCGCAGCTGCTCCTGCTGTTGAAGAAGTGAAGCAAATAGACCCTCAGGTTTATAAAAACTTCACGTATTATGTGTTATTGTTTTTAGTCGTTTGTACAATTGTTGCTGTGATTGGCAAGGTACTTTCGATTTATGAATTGACACGAAAAATGAATGGTAGATACAATCCATTTGCGAATAACACATTCCAATCGGTATTGTTCTTTATCTTCTTGGTTGTATTTCTTTACGGTGTTTATTGGACATACGTACATTGGGGAGCAGCTTATTGGCGTTCGGCAGTAACAGAACATGGTGCACGCATTGATACCATGTTTATCATCACAACGGCAATTACAACATTTGTATTGGTGATTACACATATCTTGTTAATGACTTTTACATTTTTGTACCGTATGCGTGCAAAACGTCAAGCGTACTATTATCCACATAACAACGCCATTGAGAAACTTTGGACAATCGTTCCGGCAGTAGTCTTGACAGTATTGGTATTATTTGGCTTCTTTACATGGAGATCAATTACAAATATTCCTGAGGATCTCCAAAAATCTGCATTACAAGTTGAAGTATTGGGCGAGCAATTCCAATGGCAGGTTCGTTATCCTGGTACCGACGGTATCATTGGTAAACGTAATTACAAAATGACGACACCTACGAATCCTTATGGTATCGACTTTAATGATAAAAATTCTTGGGATGATATTCAAGGTTCTGAAATTTGGTTGCCAGTAAACAAGCCAGTTCGTTTCCACATCGTTTCAAAAGATATTATTCACTCTTTCTTTATTCCAGATTTCCGTGTTCAGATCAATGCGGTACCCGGAATGACCAACTATTTCCAATTCACGCCTACTGTGACAACAGAAGAGATGCGTGATCGTTTGGGAGACTATAATTATGATTTCGTGATGTTGTGTAACAAGATCTGTGGATCTGGTCACTACAACATGCAAAAGAAAGTTGTTGTTGTTACTGAGGCACAATATAAAGAGTGGTTAGCTAAGCAAAATAAATATTTTACTGAGGATCTGCAAAAGGAATTCAGTAATAAAACAGCTAACGTAAAAAAGGATAGCGTACAAGTTACAGCATCTTTGAACTAATTAAGAATTTTTGAATATAAAATCGAATATGTCAAGTACAGTAATATCGCATAGCGCTGAACATCACGATTCGCACGGACATCATCATGAGGAATCATTCATCAGAAAGTATATCTTTTCTGGTGACCACAAGATGATTGCCAAGCAATTCTTGATCACTGGTATCATCATGGCAGTTTTTGCGATGCTTTTATCAGTATTATTCCGTATCCAATTAGCTTGGCCGGATAAAGAATTCCCTATATTAGAAGTATTCTTGGGTAAATGGGCTGAAGGTGGCCGTATTAAGCCGGAGTTTTTCCTTTCCTTGGTGACCATTCACGGTACCGTCATGGTATTCTTCGTGTTGACAGCAGGTCTATCGGGTACATTCAGTAACTTATTAATTCCATATCAAATCGGTGCGCGCGATATGGCGTCGCCTTTTATGAATATGTTATCTTACTGGTTGTTTTTCATCGCGTCAGTTATCATGGTTGCTTCTTTCTTTGTGGAGAGTGGGCCTGCTTCTGCCGGTTGGACAATCTACCCACCATTATCAGCTGTACCAACGGCAATCGCTGGATCTGCAACTGGTATGACTTTATGGTTGGTGAGTATGGTTCTATTCGTTGCTTCGCAGTTGATCGGTGGTATCAATTATGTAAGTACGATCTTGAACATGCGTACAAAAGGTATGGACCTTTGGAAAATGCCATTGACAATCTGGGCGTTTTTCTTAACTGCAATCGTGGGTATGTTGTCATTCCCAGTATTGGTATCGGCAGTTGTTCTTTTGATTTTTGACCGTGCCGCTGGTACGTCATTCTATTTGTCTGACTTGGTCGTGCAAGGACAAATTTTACCGAACGAAGGTGGTTCTCCAATTTTGTTCCAGCACTTGTTCTGGTTCTTGGGTCACCCTGAGGTATATATCGTTGTTATGCCGGCTTTAGGTTTGACTTCTGAGGTTATTGCAACAAACTCACGTAAACCAATCTTCGGTTATCACGCCATGGTTTACTCTTTGATCGGTATTACTGTATTGTCCTTTATCGTATGGGGTCACCATATGTTTGTGACAGGTATGAATCCTTTCTTAGGTGGTGTGTTTATGATCACAACGTTGATTATCGCCGTTCCTTCGGCTGTTAAGGCATTTAACTACCTTGCAACATTATGGAAAGGTAATATCCGCTTTACACCAGCAATGATGTTTGCTATCGGTTTGGTATCTTTCTTTATCTCTGGTGGTTTGACAGGATTGTTCTTGGGTAATGCTGCATTGGATATCAATCTACACGATACATATTTTGTCGTAGCCCACTTCCACTTGGTAATGGGATCGGCTTCCATCTTTGGTATGCTTTGTGGTGTTTACCACTGGTACCCTAAGATGTTTGGCCGTATGATGAACACAAAATTGGGTTATTTACACTTTTGGTTGACTTTTATCGGTGCTTACCTGGTATTCTTCCCAATGCACTTTATGGGTATTGATGGTGTACCACGTCGTTACTATGCATTTACGGAGTTTGCCTTCATGGCAAAATGGGTTTCTGTGAATCAATTGGTTACTTGGGCTGCGATCATTGCTGCTTTGGGTCAGGTTGCTTTCTTGTGGAATTTCTTTTACTCGATTTTCTTCGGTAAGAAAGCGCCACAAAATCCTTGGCATTCGAATACTTTGGAATGGACTACTCCGGTAGAGCATATCCATGGTAACTGGCCAGGCGAAATTCCGACAGTACACCGTTGGCCTTACGATTACAGTAAGCCAGGTCACGATGAGGATTTCATTCCTCAAGATGTTCCTTTCTCCCAAACAATGAGCTCGAATTTGCCTCATGATTTTGAAGGGGATGAGGAAGCTGAGCGTATCCAAGCAGAATGGAATGCTCAAAATGGTAGAAAAGACTAATAAAATTTAATGGAATGGAGTAGGACGAGTCCTACTCTATTTTATACAAGTTTGTATTTTAAGAGGTAGGGGTAGTATTATGTTTCCAGCAGCTGAAAAGCGATTTATAAAGACCAATTTTATTACGATTATCGTATTATTCATGGTCATTATTGCTGGAGGTGTTGTACGGAGTACAGGTTCAGGCATGGGATGTCCAGATTGGCCAAAATGTTTTAACCGTATTATTCCACCCACAGATATTTCCCAGCTACCACAGGGATACGAACAACATTATATTGAGGGAAGAGCAAAAAAAAATGAGCGTTTCGCCAAAATTGTAGAATTTTTTGGGGATAAGGAAATGGCTTACAAGCTCCGTACTGATAAAAGTATCTTGCAGCATGAGGATTTTAATGTTGCGAAGACTTGGACGGAGTACATCAATCGTTTGGTAGGCGTTATTTCCGGATTTTGTTTATTGTTTACTGCAATTTATTCCTTTACATATATAAAATCAAAAAGTTCAATCGTTGTTTGGTCAGTGGTTAATCTTTTTGTTGTGGTCATTCAAGCATGGTTAGGTTCGATCGTCGTATCAACCAATTTGATGCCTTGGATTATTACAGTACATATGCTTTTAGCATTGGTAATTGTGTGTATCAGTATATATACATATTTTAAAGCAGTTACCTTACGTGATAAGACTATATTGGTTAATCGTTCTTTAGGCATTTTGAAAGGTCTGGCGTTAATTTCAATTTTATTGATGCTAACGCAAGTGATCGTCGGAACGGGGGTTCGGGAGGAGGTAGATCTATTGACTGATTCCAACATTGCCCGCGCCGATTTTATAACAGCTATTGGCCAACAATTTGAAGTGCATCGATGGTTGGCATATTGTTCTTTGATTTTAGTTATTGTATTATTCTTTTTGGTCCGCACAAGTTTCAATACGGGATCTAAGCAATTTAAATTTGCTTTGATCGCATTGATCCTCGTGGGTATCCAAATGCTATCAGGAATTATCTTAGCTCGATTTGCAATACCTGCATTTGCGCAGACGACACACCTGGTTGTTGGGACACTTTTATTTGGTGCCCAATTTTATCTGTTGTTGCTGTTGACTAAGCAAAGGCATTAATTTTGAAATTCGGGATGTTTATGTTTAAAAGTTCGTGTTTGAATACACTGGTAGTAGGAGGTCTCTTTTAATTATGAAAGAATTTATTTCAGATTTCAATAAGCTCGTTAAGTTAAGACTTACCTTGACGGTGGTATTTTCCGCGTCAATTGCTTTTCTGATAGGATCAAAACAACAGGGTGAAATTTTCTGGGTCAATTGGTTATTATTGACCGTAGGTGGTTTTCTGGTCACAGGTTCTGCCAATGGTTTTAATGAGATCATCGAAAAAGATCTGGATAAGTTGATGAAACGTACAGAGGATAGACCGCTACCTTCGGGTCGGATGACAACAGGGCAAGCTTTGGTATTGAGTGTGTTTATGGGCATATTGGGTACTTTGGTATTGGTCCGCTTAAATTTTGTCGCTGGCTTATTGTCGGTTTTTTGTATCCTTCTTTATGCATTCATTTATACACCTTTAAAAAGAAAGTCACCGATAGCCGTTTTTGTAGGGGCATTTCCTGGCGCATTTCCACCATTAATTGGTTATTATGCTGCTTTTTCACAGGATGACCTGGCCTATTATAGTGGACATAACGAAGCCGCAATTATTATTATTCCCTTCGTGTTGTTTGCTATTCAGTTTTTATGGCAGTTCCCACATTTTTGGGCAATTGCTTGGGTCGTCGATGACGATTATAAATTGGCTGGTTTTAGGTTGTTGCCAACCACAAAAAGGGATAAGATATCAGCCTTTATGGTATTCATTTCAGGATTGTTAATGGTTCCTGCAGGATTTATACCTTATTATTTTGGCTTTGGTGGAATTTGGTTTACGATAGTGTCGGTCATTGGGGGATTGATGTTTGGGTACTATGGCTATTTGCTGTTTAAGAATTGTGATATTCCTTCGGCAAAGAAAGTTATGTTTACATCGTTCATCTATTTGCCTGTTACACAACTCGTATTATTGCTTAACTTTATTCCTTTGAAATAATGTTAGATATACAAGCACAAACTGACGAGAAGTTAGTACAGAGAAAAGCTCAGAAATTCAATCTTTGGTTGGGTATGTTGGGTATGTTCATGATGTTTGCTGCATTATCCAGTGGTTTCATTGTATATACAGCGAGTGGGGTGGACAAGGGAATCAAGACATTGCTACCTGATACGTTCGTGTATAGCACAATCGTAATCTTGGTGAGTAGTCTTACGATGTTTTTGGCACATAGAGCTGCTAAAAATGGTGATTCTTCTAAACAGAAGTTATTGTTAATGGTTACTTTTGTTTTGGGTATCGTGTTTTTTGCATTGCAAGTACATGCTTGGAATGTGTTAACTGAACGAGGTGTTTATTTTGTCAATAACAATGCATCTCAATCTTTTATCTACATTTTTACAGGAATGCACTTGGCGCATATTATTGCGGGTTTGATCGTTTTGATTGGCGCGATTATAGGAGCGAATAAGCTTTCTAAAGACGGCAATCTTTTCCGCATGGATCTTGCCAGTATTTTTTGGCATTTTCTCGATCTTTTATGGATTTATATATATGTTTTCTTACTTTTGAATCAATAATAGTAAACAATGAGTACAACAGTATCGCAATTGGATAAGGTAAAAACTGGTCCATGGAATGGTGGAAAATCACCTTGGAACTTAGAGTATGGAAAAATCATGATGTGGTTTTTCTTGGTAGGGGATGCCTTCACATTTTCTGCATTTTTGGTTTATTATGGCGCACAACGCTTTTCTCACCCAACTTGGCCAGATCCTGATAAGATTTTCCAATCTATCCCGGGTATTGCGGAGCATGGTCAACCTTTGGTATTCGTAGGTTTGATGACCTTTATCTTGATTATGTCTTCTGTGACAATGGTTTTGGCTGTTGAAGCTGGTCACCGTAATCAAAAAAATGAAGTTGTCAAATGGATGTTATGGACAATTTTAGGAGGTATCTGTTTCGTAGGCTGTCAGGCTATTGAGTGGACCCACTTACACCACATGGGTTTCTGGTTTGGTAAAAATCCGGCTACAGGTTTAGAAGGGGATGCGATTAAAACTGCATTGCTACCATACTTTACACACGATATTTCCTATACATCGGCGTTGCAATTTGCAAACTTGTTCTTCACGATTACAGGTTTTCACGGTTTCCACGTTACTGTAGGTATTATATTAAACATCATCATTCTTTGCATGACTTTGAATAATACTTTTGAAAATCGTGGTTCTTATTTAATGATTGAAAAAGTAGGTTTATATTGGCACTTTGTGGATTTGGTGTGGGTATTCGTATTTACATTCTTCTACTTAATCTAATTACTGAATTAATAATTTTAGATCGCTATGTCACAATATCAAGATAATATCGCTCACGGAGAGCATGCTCACGAAGGTGGGATGGATAAGAAAGCCATTTGGAGAGTATTTGGCGTACTTTTGGCGCTTACTTGTCTAGAGTTCTTAATTGCGTTAGGTTTTGTTCACCACTGGCAAATTTTGGCCAAAGGTGCATTGGTAAATACCATCTATATTGTTTTAACATTAGTTAAAGCATATTATATCGTTGCATTCTTTATGCACTTGAAATTCGAAAAATCGAGTTTCATCGTTACCGTTGCAATAGTCTTTATTTTTATTATTTATTTTATCGTCCTGATGTTAGTTGAGGGAGGTTTCTTGGCAGGTGCTTTTCAAGAGCATCAATTGTTTCCAAATAAATAGATAAGGTGAATAATGGACAATAATACTGGACAAAAGAAAGGTATTAAAACTATATTGATCCTGGCAGTAATTCTCTTATTGCCAGGATTTTTATATTTTATACTAAATAAAAGCGGTTCGAATAGTTACGCTTCACTGCCGATTCTAGGTAAGAAGGAAGTACCGGGGACAACCCATCGGAAGTGGGGACGTGATATTCCCGATACAATCTATCATACAGTTCCGCCTGTTGATTTCGTTAATTATGACGGCAAGCATGTGCGCCTGTTGGACAGTGATACGACGCTATCCGTGGTACATTTGATGTATTCAAGAGATGCTTCATTGTCGCGAACGATGGTGAAAAAGCTAGACCAGATTGCCAATCGTTTTATTCATAACAAAAAGGTAAAACTGTATTCGATCACAGTAGACACAAGTTATGATACACCCGAAGTATTGGCGAAATATGTCAAAGTTTACAAACCCTGGACCAAATCTTGGTTTTTTGTGACAGATCCTACTGTGGATATCTTTAAATTTGCCAAAGAGAGCCTATTACAGGATGCATTAGTCAACAATGATAATAACAAGCCATTTATTATTGGTTCAAATTATCTTTTACTTGATACAAAAGGACGGATTAGAGGGATGTATGACATTAATGTAAAAACAGACGTAGACCGTCTTGAAGATGAAATTAAGTTATTGTTGGTGGAGGAAATTCGGAACCATCCGGCTACCATAGAACAAAACAGGTAATTATAATTATGGAAGAGAGTCTTATTAAAGAGAAAAAGTATAGCAAGTGGATCTGGCTTCTGTCTATTGTGATTCCAATAGTTGTGGCTATCCTATTTACCGTCAATTTACAAAAGCTGGGTTACGATGTAAAGCCCTTGACGTTTTTGCCGCCTATTTACGCTACAATTAATGGTATCACTGCAGTACTGTTGGTTTGGGCTGTCGCTGCAATAAAGAAGGGAAATAAAACATTGCATGAGCGTTTGATTAAATATTGTATTGCTTGTTCCCTGGCTTTTTTGGCGATGTATGTGGCTTATCACATGACATCGATCGAAACGAAATATGGAGGGGAAGGTATTTTAAGGCCAATCTATTTCTTTATATTGATCACACATATCCTCTTATCTATCATTATAATCCCATTTGTACTGTTTACTTTTGTGCGGGGTATTTCGGGATCTTATGAACGGCATAAGAAGTTGGCTCGGATTACCTACCCGATGTGGCTGTATGTTGCAGTGACCGGCGTCATTGTCTATTTGATGATTTCACCTTATTATATAGGTTAATTTAATAAAGCAGAGTGCTTATGAAACGTATTTGGATATATCAAGCTGATCGCATCCTCACGGTTGAGGAGGGGCAACAAATCGAAGTTGAACTATCGGCTTTTGCTGAGCAGTGGAAAGTGCATGGTAAGCCCTTGTCTGCCTCTGCTGAACTGCGCGACAACCTTTTTATTATTCTAAAGGTTGACGAAGATATCGCGGCGGCATCGGGTTGCTCTGTAGATAGTTCGGTTCGCTTCCTAAAGGGAATAGAGGAAAGATATCATGTTCAGCTCTTCGATCGTATGCAGTTTGCGTATAAATCAACGAATGGTGTAGCTGTAGCAAATCGTGCGATCTTTGAAAAGCTTTTGGCTGCCGGTGAAATAGATGACAACACGCTTGTGTTTGATAATACGATCACTTACGAGCATCAGCTGGATAGTGCTTGGATTGTTCCTTTTAAGGAAAGCTGGCACAAAAGATTATTTGCATAGTGAAAAATAACATTTATAAAAAGAGCACCATTGCTAAAATGGTGCTCTTTTTTATGCAAGGTAGTGCTATATTCATAAACGAATGAGGGCCCATATCAATCCCACTATTCAGGAATAGTATAATGATGCATATACTTTGCAATTGCATTTGCTCTCCTGTTGACATAAGCAGATGGATTCCTTGCGTCCCATGCACGCGGATTTGGTAAGATCGCAATGATCAGCGCAGCCTGTTTTTTGGAAAGATTGCTTCCTGTTTTGCTAAAGTAATATTCTGCAGCAGCGTCAGCACCATATACGCCTTGTCCCATTTCAATAACATTAAGATAAACCTCGAGGATGCGTTTTTTACTCCAGAAGGTTTCGATTAGAACGGTAAAGTAGGTTTCAAAACCTTTTCTTAGCCAGGAACGTCCAGGCCAGAGAAAGACGTTTTTGGCAACCTGTTGACTAATTGTACTTCCACCGCGCAATTTTTTACCTTGTGAATTTTTCTTGATGGCATTTTGAATGCCTTTCAGGTCAAATCCCCAGTGTGTCATGAAATGAGCATCCTCACCTGCAATCGCTGCTAGCTTTAGATTATCCGAAAGCTCATCATAACTCAACCAGTTTTTTTCCAGTTTAAAACCCTTTCCCTGTTCCTTGAGTTCAAAGCCACGTTGAATCATGAGCCAGGTAATAGGCGGGTTAATAAAGCGTAAGCTAATTACCCAAAAAAGACTGATACCAATAAAATAGAGGAGGACTCTGCTTATGATGCGTAGAATGGGTGATTTGATAGACTTCAACGGATTGAAGGAAACTTTTTTAAAGGTATTTTTTTGCTTGCTGGCAGTATTTTGCTTACCAGATCTTTTGATGGCCATGACTAATTTTTTTCGGATACAAACTTAGCGTATATTCTTGTTTAATGGAAATGATTTTATCGAGAAGTTGAGGGTATTGTTTGCCAAAGCGACGATATTATCCTATTTTTACGCTTCACAAATTTGATTTTAGAAGTTGGCAAAAGAAAAGAAAGTAACTCCGTTGATGCAACAGTATAATGCAATCAAGATTAAGTATCCTGGTGCGTTATTGTTGTTCCGTGTTGGCGATTTTTACGAGACATTTGGTGAGGATGCGATCAAGGCGGCTCAGATTTTGGGTATTGTTTTGACAAAGCGAGGGAATGGTTCGGAATCCGAAACGGCGTTGGCAGGTTTTCCGCATCACTCCTTGGAGACTTACCTTCCAAAATTAGTGCGTGCAGGTCAACGGGTAGCAATCTGTGATCAGCTGGAGGATCCCAAAACGACAAAAACGATCGTTAAACGGGGCGTCACGGAATTGGTTACTCCTGGAGTTTCTTACAATGATAACATTGTTCAACAGAAATCGAATAATTATCTAGCCTCGATTTTTACAGATAAAGACAAGATCGGTATCGCTTTTCTGGATATTTCAACAGGCGAATTTTTGGTCGCACAAGGAAGTACATCCTATATTGATAAATTGCTTCAGGGATTTAAACCGACTGAAATCATTTTACCAAAAAAACAAAGCAAGGATTTTATCGAGCAGTTCGGAGCACACTATTATACTTATTTTTTGGATGAGTGGCCCTATACTGGTGACTATGCGACCGAGGCTTTGTTAAAGCACTTTGAAGTTGCATCGTTGAAAGGCTTTGGCGTGGAGCGGATGTCAGCAGGCATCGTTGCGGCGGGGGTTGCCCTGCATTACCTCAATGAGACGGAACACCGCAACCTACAACATATATCGACACTTTCCCGCATTGAAGAGGACCGGTTTATGTGGCTGGACCGATTTACGATCCGCAATCTGGAACTGATCGGATCCATGAACGAAAATGCAGTTACACTGTCAGATGTCCTCGATCATACAGCCAGTCCAATGGGCGCACGGCTTTTGAAGCGATGGATCGTGATGCCTTTGAAAGATAAAAAGGGTATTCAGGAACGTTTGGACGTGGTGGATTTCTTTTTTAACAACCGTGAACTGCGGGACGAACTGATCGGTCAGATCAAACAAGTTGGTGACCTGGAACGGTTGATATCAAAGATCGGACTTCAAAAGGCCAATCCGAGAGAGATCGTTCAATTGAAACGTGCTTTACATGCCATTGAAAAGCTCAAGGAACTGACCGACCGTAAGGATGCGCAATCGTTGACCCTGATATCTGATCAATTGGATGCCTGTGCCGCCATTCGAGAACGAATAGAGCAACAAATACAGGCTGAGCCGCCTGTGGCCATTAATAAGGGCAACGTCATTGCTGCGGGAGTTGATGCTGAATTGGATCGCCTGCGTAAGATTTCTTTTGGCGGTAAAGATTATTTGTTGGAGATTCAGAAAAGAGAAGCTGAACTGACGGGTATCCCATCCCTAAAGATCGCATTCAACAATGTATTTGGTTACTATCTTGAAGTAACGAATACACATAAGGACAAAGTTCCAACGGAGTGGATTCGAAAGCAAACTTTGGTCAATGCAGAACGATATATCACAGAGGAACTGAAAGAATATGAAGAGCAGATTCTTGGGGCTGAGGAAAAGATTCAAGCATTGGAAAATAGACTGTATGCGGAGCTATTGGTAGCGATTGCTGTCTATATCAAGCCGATTCAGCTGAATGCACAGCTTATTGCCAAATTGGATGTCCTACTCAACTTTGCCATTGTCGCCGAGAAAAATTATTACGTCAAACCAGAGATGAGTGACAGTAAGATTTTAGATATTAAAGGTGGGCGGCACCCTGTTATCGAAAAAAATCTACCGATAGGGGAAGACTATATTACCAACGATACTTATCTGGATCCGAAAGCACAGCAGATTATTATTATTACCGGTCCGAATATGGCCGGTAAATCGGCCTTACTCCGTCAGACAGGATTGATTGTACTGATGGCACAGATCGGTTGCTTCGTTCCGGCTAAAGAAGCTAAGATTGGTTTGGTCGATAAAATATTCACACGGGTAGGGGCATCGGATAATTTGTCTTCTGGGGAGTCAACATTTATGGTGGAGATGAATGAAACCGCCAGTATCATGAATAATCTTTCGGATCGAAGCCTGATCCTTTTGGATGAAATTGGGCGTGGTACGAGTACTTATGATGGAATTTCGATCGCTTGGGCAATAGCGGAATATTTACATAATCATCCTGCTGCCAAAGCAAAAACGCTCTTTGCGACACACTATCATGAATTGAATGAATTGTCAACCTCTCTTGAACGCATAAAAAATTACAATGTGACGGTAAAGGAGGTCAATAACAAAGTGATTTTTTTGCGGAAACTGGTGCCTGGAGGATCAGAGCATAGTTTTGGGATCCATGTCGCCAAGCTTGCCGGAATGCCGCCAAAGCTATTGAACCGTGCCAATCAAATTTTAAAACGGTTGGAGCAGGAACGTACGGGAGGGGAGCAGATTAAAGATAGTATGCGTAAGATTCAGAAACAAGCTTATCAACTGCAAATGTTTTCCATTGATGATCCGGTTTTGAATAAAATCCGCGACATGTTGAATAACCTCGATGTCAACTCGCTGACCCCTGTAGAGGCCTTGATGAAATTGGATGAAATTCAGCGTTTGCTAAAAAATTAAATAAACATGACAGGAGGCCGTTCCCGCTGATGCGGAGCTCATAATAGATAAGCAAGGGCTCTTGTCGCTTAGTCATCCACATAACATCATAGGAGAAAAAACAGACATCCGATGACAAGTGGTGATCAATAGCTTTAAAATCTGAAGAATAGTGCTGCAGCTCCGTAATTTGCTTGTATCGGTGTAAGGACCCTGCTGCTTGCATCATGGGGTGCATAGTGGTAACCTACTTCAATACCCACATATTTCTTATTTTTCATTTGAAAAAGAGAGGCAAAGCCTAAACCTAGATGAACATTGTTAATGGTGACCATGCGATCGTTGTAACCACCCTCATAGTAGTAGCCATCTGGGTCGTAATATCCATCTGAATAGACGCTTTCGGTAATTCCTGTATCTGTAATATCTATTCCTATGATTCCTTTGGGGATCAGAATGCATTTCTCGTTATCAAAAATTTTATATCCTACAGCACCGCCTAGAAATCCGGTTGTGGAAGAGTTGACGGTGACATTGGACCCTTCATAATTGTAATCAATATTTTTATCATTTGAATTGATACGGATATTGATACCGCCCTCGAATATGAATTTTCGTTCCAATGAACTCATTAACTTAAATCCAAACATGAAATTCGTTCCAAAAACTTTATTTGTGCCTCCCAAGGGACTCATAACACCGATGAGAGGAACATAACCCAGTTTGGATTTGCTTCGGTTTCCGTGCGTTTGTGGATGACTATTCGGGCGTTCGAGATTTTGGGGTGCAGGTTCATCTTCAGGACTGCCGCTGTCGGAGAATAAATGAAGAATGTCTCTTTCACGATCATTGAGATCATAATTGGTTGAGGAGAGTAGCGCCAGCGCTCTTATCTTGATTAAATTGTCCAAGGGGTGCCGCAAGGGGTAGAAATTGTATTTCGCTCTATTTTTTTCGTATTGTTGAGCGAAGTCGTCCCGGTCACCCGCATCAAAACGTTGAAGTAATGTCTTGTCCAATTGATTATCGATATAGTGCTGGATTTCTGTACCACTATTCTTTTTGTCGATAATGAGCAAAAGAATGTGTAGGCGTTGGCCAAATTCCGTTATACCACAGCTGGCCTGTAAGGTCTTTAACAAGGGATCAATCTTATCAAACTCATTGCTGTTCAAGGCAGTCGTTATCAAAGGAAGGATCGTTGCTGTGTGTTTTTCACATATTTCTTGTGCCTGGATTTTTTGTGGGGCGAGAAAGCAAATGAAAGCAAATATTGCAAAAGTGAACGCACGGATCATCATGACTTATGAATTTATAACGACTAAATTAATAAATAAATTGAATGATGCCTTTGTTATTTGGGGCAAACATCCCAAAAGTTTTATCTTTGGCCTATGGCTTCGATATTTCGATTTAAACAATTTGAAGTTGATCAATCTGATTGTGCAATGAAGATCAATACAGATGGAGTATTGTTGGCGTCCTTGATCGATATGCATGATGCAAAACGGATTTTGGATGTCGGTACGGGAACAGGTGTGATTGCGCTCATGTTGGCTCAACGCATGAGTGATAGTCAGGTAGATGCTGTGGAGATAGATAAACTCGCGGCAGCGATGGCCCATAGAAATTTTAACAATTCGATTTTTCGGGATCGTCTCGTGTTGCATGCTACTGCTTTTCAACATCTACAAATCACTCATCATTATGATCTGATTGTCTCCAATCCTCCTTTTTACACAGATTCGTTGCATAATCCGGATGCCCGGAAGAAATTGGCCCGGCATACCGATCTGAATTTTTTTGGTGAATTACTACAGTTTGGATCTTCGCACCTAAGTCCTCAGGGGAAAATTGTTTTGATTCTTCCTACACAGCTGGCAGAAACAGTCGCGGCGCTGGCTATCGAATATCGTTTGTACTGTAGTGCTGAAATTCAAATAAGTTCTTTCGATGGGGATCCTGTTATCCGAAAGATCGTTACTTTTGGGCGTATGCCGACCACAACGATTGACGAGCGTGTATTTGTGATCTACAAATCCAAAGGCATGTACTCTGATTCCTACAAACAGGCTTTAGCTCCTTATTTTTTAGCTTTTTAGACTATGACAAAAATTGGACTTCTTTCGGATACACATTCCTATTTAGATGAATCTGTATTCAAGTACTTTGCTGATTGCGATGAAATTTGGCACGCTGGGGATTTTGGTGATGCTGATGTTGCTGACCAATTAGAAGCTTTTAAGCCGTTGCGAGGGGTGTACGGAAATATAGATGGACAGGATCTGCGACTACGTTTTCCCGAAAATTTGAGATTTACCTGTGAGGAAGTGGACGTTTTTATGACTCATATCGGAGGTTATCCTGGTAAGTATGCGCCGCGAATAAAAACAGAATTAACAGTGAATCCACCAAAATTGTTTATCACAGGGCACTCTCATATCCTCAAGGTGGTTTTTGATCCGAAAATCCGTTGCCTTCATCTCAATCCCGGAGCGGCAGGGAAACATGGTTGGCATAAAGTAAGAACACTCATGCGTTTTGAGATCAATAAAGACAAAATTGAAAACATGGAAGTTATTGAACTCAAAGGACGCTAGAATTGCGTAGAAAGACTAAGCTTTCATGATGGATAAACGGAGTACACTTTGTGTAAGCGCAAATAGATCATGTGGCGTATCTGGCTCCAAGGCAACCAACATTCCCTTGGTTAGGTTAATTTTACTACCATTCACTCCAAAATCGATACTACCCTCTATAATCTCTACAATAATTGGGGTGGAGGTTTTGTGTTCCTTTAAATATTGTCCTTTGGCAAAAGCCAGGCGATACTCTTTGCTGTTCCCTGTTTCCAGTAAAAGATCCATTTTGGGATGTTTTTCATGGTAGGTGATATTTTGAAAAATAGATGCTGTTTGCATAATCAATTTATGTTTTAGGGTTTAGTCTACTTGGACAGCTCTTGTAGGTACTGCTGTAGGATTGTCGCGTGAGTATGTATTTTGTCTTTTGTCGCATATAGTAATGTAATAACGGCTTGTTGTCTGTGTGCTTTCAACCAATTTTTTCCGAGATCCTGCTGTTCGAGTTCTTCTTTATATTTTTTTGAGAATTGATTCCATAGATCTGGGTTGTGATGAAACCAAACACGGAGCGCTGTAGAGGGTGCGAGATCTTTATTCCATTCCGACAGGTCGGCTTTTTCTTTGGTCATGCCACGGGGCCAAAGTCTATCAACAAGCATACGGTAACCATCATCGGATGCAGGTGGATCGTAAATTCTTTTTGTAACGATTTTCATTTGCTTCCTTTTTAAAAACTACTTTATCGTAATCAATGATGTACAGTGATCTAAATAAGTGATTTTACGCGAAAAGCAATATCTTTTATTTTACGCGTTTTATTTATTATCATCAAACTTCTCCGAAAGTGTATTGAGTAGCCTACCGGAGAGCATATTATATTGATTTTTATAAAGAATCACGTACCTCTAACAAGAAGCTTTTTAATCGTTCTAAGGAATCCACAACACGTTGGTTTTCTTTAGCTTCGGATTTGTTGTCGCGGAGATAGTCTCTCGCTCCTTGTAATGTATAACCTTTTTCTTTTACCAGGTTGAAGATAATTTTGAGGTTTGCGATATCTTCTTGTGTAAAGAGGCGGTTTCCCTTTTTATTTTTCTTGGGTTGAAGAATATCAAACTCACGCTCATAAAAACGTATTTGGGACGCATTTACATCAAACATCTCTGTAACTTCTCCCATTGTATAATACAATTTATTTATTTCACGCTCTTTGTACGGCATATCTTCGTAATTAATCTATAGCAAACTTAATAAAAATTCCAATTCAAAAAGAAATTTTGCCTGCTCTTATTTTAGGCTGGTTGGAAATAAAACAATGAAATTGAGCGAATAATACAGAATTATGGCCTAATGAGTTTTAACGTTGAACAAATTCTTACATTGCGGGCTTTAAGGTTTATATCCGGTCGGCATATTGTTGTAACTGGTGTATGATGCGCTATTAAACGCGATGGTCAGCATTGTAAATCAGGGTTAAAATAGCTAAGTTTGACTAGTTTTGAAACTTATTGACCGATTAAATGATTATAGTTAGTAAATTTTGGACAAATTTATTTTCCTTTGGTAGAGCCAATGCAGTGACGATTTTTCCCATTATATTTCTTAAATATGGATTTTTTCGAGCTGATGAGCAGCTAATCCGCCATGAACGCATTCATTTACGCCAGGCTTTGGAATTGGGTATTGTATTTTTTTATCTTTGGTATTTAGGTGAATTTGTGGTTCGTTTTGCTCGTTTTCGGGATTTTGACCGGGCTTATCGAAATATTTCTTTTGAACGTGAGGCATATCGTCATGAAAATGATCCCGGCTACTTATCAAGAAGAAAGGTCTGGACATTTTGGAATCATTTATAAATGATTCGACTTGAAATTTTGCTTATAAATAAAAACAGCTCTTAAAATATTTTAAGAGCTGTTTTTATTTATATTTTTTCCGTTTATCCGACTAATTTCAGATAAGTCGCTACTTTGTTTTTTAATTGTCTCCGGTCAACGATAAAGTCCAAAAATCCATGCTCAAGTACAAACTCAGATGTTTGAAATCCTTTTGGAAGATCTTTTTTGATCGTTTCTTTGATAACACGGGGGCCGGCAAATCCGATCAATGCACCGGGTTCAGCAATATTTACATCTCCTAGCATGGCATAAGATGCTGTAACCCCACCTGTCGTTGGGTCAGTCAATAGACAGACATAAGGAAGCTTTGCCTGCGCCAGTAAAGCCAATTTAGCAGAAGTTTTTGCCATTTGCATCAAAGAAAACGCAGCTTCCATCATACGTGCGCCACCTGACTTTGAAATCAGCATAAATGGAATTCTATGTTCTAGGCAGTAATCAATGGAACGAGCGATTTTTTCGCCAACGACGGAACCCATTGATCCTCCGATAAAGCTAAAGTCCATACAGGCGATCACAATGTCTTGGCCATTCATTTTGCCGTGACCAGAGCGTATTGCATCTTTAAGGCCTGTTTTAGCTTGACTTTCTTTTAAGCGTTCTGGATATGGTTTTGAATCAAAAAATTCCAGAGGATCACCAGAATTTAGATTAGGGAATAGTTCGGTAAATTCGTTATTGTCAAATAAAATTGAAAAATATTCCTTGGAGCCAATTCTTAAATGATGGCCACAATATTGACAAACGTAGTCGTTTTCTACTTGTTCAAGATGCAACAGCGGTTTTTTACAAGTGGGACACTTGTTCCACATGCCATCTGGTGCTTCTTTTTTATTAGCGGTAGCTGTGCTAATACCAGCTTTTTCTCTTTTAAACCAACTCATACGATAGTTCTTATTCGACTACAAACTTAGATAAAAATGCTTTTATATACAATTATAATTGTGTTGAATGTAAATAGCCGTAAATCAGCTACTTTCGTCGTAAGGATTGCCTGTAAATAAATTGAGGAGGGATAAGAAGTCCGATTCAAGCGCGTATTGTTTTGCAGAATTGGACGCGCTGATGATGTAGCTTGGTGCTTAACCAAAAATTAGGGCACAAAAAAAGGGTAAGCTACTTCTATCGCACCGCTCAACCAAATACCCTTGCTTTGTTCCCAACCTGGGGGAGTCAATGGGAGCTGGTCGTAGAAGACTTACCCGGCACAAAAGTAGAAAAAAAAATAGTTTTAGGAAAGAAAAAATGTCTTTTTATTATACTGTGCTGATTTTCATGAGAATAAATTGTGTATATGGCCATCTTGTCAACTGAAAATAATTGTTAAGATGGCCATGAAGTATTTTCTATTGCACTACATCTTTATTGTTGTTGTATTCGCCCAATAATGAATAATAGCCAAAAAGGCCTAAACCCAGTGAAATGATAGGCGTTAAAATGCAGAGGATGATAATACCGAAGACCAAATCTTCTTGCTGCCCTGTTGAAATTTTGGGTATTGCAAGCTCAAAAATAGAAAAATATGCGGTGTATATAGCCAATATGATCCAGACGATACCGAGTAGCTTTTTTAGATTATTCATGATTTGAAGGAGTTGATTTGTTGTTGATGTATAAACTACCAATAATAAAACAGACAGCAGCAATAATGATAGGATACCCTAGCCCTGCCAGATAAAACTGTGGTGTATTGGATGCTTCTGCATTTGTCGTGAGATATGTGGAAACTGCTGGAAGGAGTCCGCCGAATATACCGTTGCCCACATGGTACGGTAAAGACATAGAGGTGTATCTGATTTTTACAGGAAATAATTCTACCAAAAAAGCAGCAATCGGACCGTACACCATCGTAATGTAGATTATCTGAATAAAAATCAGGGCAATGAGCAGTATATAATTTTTGCCAGTCAAATGCACAGCCGTTTTGACCGTTTCTTTTCCTTTAAGCTCGCCCTCTTGATGCTGGATTTTTGAATTGGTCATTTCTGTCCCATCGGCATATTGGCTTTTTGTGATCGTAATGATGGTAGAATTTTGTTGGGAGCTAGGTGCAGTAGTTTCGTTTAGCTTGGTTTTTTGCTGAACATTCGATAGTTGATACATCGCTTCGTAAATCGGGCGATAGGTCAGCACAGCAAGGAGCATACCGCCCAACATAATCCACTTGCGGCCAACTTTATCACTAAGCCATCCGAAAACGACAAAAAATGGAGTTCCTAACAATAACGCAATACCTAAAATGGTATCTGCTTGATCCGATTGTAGATGCATGACTGTTTTCATGAAACTCATGGAGTAGAATTGACCGGTATACCAAACGACTCCCTGTCCCATAGCCGCACCAAATAAGGCTAGTAAAACAAATTTGAGGTTATACCGATTTCCGAAACTTTCTTTTAGCGGGTTGGTACTTGTCTTGCCCTCAGCTTTAGCTTTGCTAAACTCAGGCGATTCCTTCATTTTTTTGCGGATAAGATAGGATACGTACACCATGATTAAAGAGAGTAGGAAAGGAACGCGCCATCCCCAGCTATCAAATTGTGTCTCACTCAGAAAGCTTTTGGTTAAAAGAATCACCACAAGGGAGATAAATAGGCCGAAGGTAGCGGTAGTCTGTATCCAGGATGTCCAATAGCCACGTTGTCCCAAAGGAGCGTGCTCGGCGACATAAGTAGCTGCCCCTCCATATTCGCCTCCTAAAGCGAGCCCTTGTAAAAGCCGTAGGATCAGGACAATTAAAGGGGCCCAAAAACCTATACTTTCATAGCTTGGGATACAGCCAATCAAAAAAGTTGCGCCACCCATTAGCATTAGTGTCACCATGAAGGTGTATTTTCGGCCTATGATGTCGCCTAAGCGACCAAAAAATAATGCCCCAAAAGGGCGTACGACAAATCCAGCAGCAAAAGTAGCTAAGGTGGATAGAAAAGCGGCAGTGGGATTGTCTGCGGGGAAAAATTTTGTTGAAATTACGATGGAGAGACTTCCAAAAATAAAAAAATCATACCATTCAATGAGTGTGCCCATGGATGAGGCACCGATGACTTTCCAGATGCTCTTTGTACTGTTTTCGTTCATTAATAATCGGTTTAGTGTTATGTTTGCTTAAATATAGAATTTGATTTGAATGAATTTATATTCTTTTCTTATAATTACTGGATAACTCATTTGGTTACCATAGTAGACTGTCCCTGCGATTTGTATACTTTTCCGGGTAACGAATAGATTAGAGACAGCATTTCCAGTTCCAATAAGATTAGTGCCAACTTACTCTGGGGCCATTTGAGTAAATCGATCATTTGATCAAGTGCCAGTTGCCCTGTTGCATGAATGAGATTAAAAAGGTGCTCTTGATCTTTTGTCAAATTCAGGGGAAGTGTTAACTGCTGGTTTGCTTCACTTCGTTTGCTGATTTCCCAATTCATTACATAGTCGAGATCCTCTGCTTTTCTAATCATATGAGCCCGGTTTGTTTTGATTAGATAGTTGGTTCCTTCGCTGCTCTTTTCGTAAATGGATCCGGGAAAGGCACATACATCTCTGTGATAACTATTTGCAATTTCGGCTGTAATCAATGCGCCACCCTTAATTGCCGCTTCTACCACGATAGTAACATCTGCCATTCCAGCGATAATGCGGTTTCGCATTGGAAAATTTACTCGTTCGGGTATAGTCTCAGATGTGAATTCGGTTAATAATCCACCGTTTTCGAGCATTTTTGACGCAAGTTCACGATGGGATGCCGGATATATCCGATCCAACCCATGTGCTAGCACTGCAATGGTTGGTATATTATTCTTTAATGCATTGCGGTGTGCTAAAGCATCAATGCCATAGGCTAGTCCGCTAACGATCAGGAGATCTTGATTTTCATTTAAGTCCTGGATAAAGTCTTCACATAATTTCTGGCCGTAATGGGTTGAATGTCTTGTGCCGACAATGCTGATTACCTTTGTTGTGTTGAGTGCTGCGTTCCCCTTGTAATATAACATAAGAGGCGCATCATCGCATTGTTTAAGCCTATCGGGGTAAGCCTGATCTTCGATCCATAGCGCTTTAATTTGATGTTTGTCGATAAAAGCAAGTTCTTTTTCACAGGCATCCAGGTATGTCTTGTTGCGTATGGCATCAGCAATTGATTCCCGTATCCCTGGGATTTGCATCAGCTCTTTTTTTGAAAAGGAAAAGAAATCTGCTAAGTTGTCACAATGCGCCATGATATTACGGGCTGTTCTAGGGCCAATGCCCTTGATCTTAGTCAAAGCTATGGGATAGATTAGTTTCATAATTGGGTACTTTAAATATAGTGAAAATTATAACTTCTTGTATAACTTTTCCTTAGAATAAATAATTTGCTTTAGCAATTTCAGATCGATATTGGGATCTGCTTCAATCTGCAGCGAGCTTTGATTAGAAAACATTCTTTTTTAAGATAAAAATTTGGACGACGTATCTGGGAAGAATGTACTGGATTTGGTAGCTTTGTCGGATTAACAATATTTTTTAGCATGGACATGAAAGAACCGTTTGATATAGAATTGGGCGATATAATTTATTCCGTTTTTCCGGAAGAGGAAGATACCTATGTTATCTTTAAGGATGGAATGGAATATGTGAAGATTATAAAGGACACCGATACCACTTGGCTGAAGCTGAATCCTGAGACCGAATTGCCGATGTTTGGAATGGATGAAGAAGTCAATTTGATCGGGGAAGAGATCAAAAAAGAACTTAGCCAATAAGTCTTATAAGTTAAAGATCGTTAAAATTATTACGGACTTATTTTCCTGTTGATTATTTTAGGATAATCAATTATAGATATGGCACGTATTGGTTTCCTATTTTTAATCGTTTTATGTATCTATTTGGCCTTTGATCGGCCGGTTTTTGCCCAACCAATAGACGTTGTTTTGCAGGATACCGTGAAAAAGAAGAACGAAAAAGATACACTTCAATTGGACACGGCTCAGATCATTCGTAAAAACCTTTCGGCCAAAGACATACTGGACCAAAAAAAAGAAGAATATAGATCTATCTATTTTTGGGGCGATACCAAGAATATGGTCACATTGCCACATCAAGGAGGGATCGCGGTTAACCTTAACAAACTTTATAACAAATTTAGCCGAAAAGGCCGGCATGCAAGAAAGCTCCAGCGCAAGTTCGAAAAAGAGTATCAACAGGATCTAATTCGTGAGGAGTGGTACGCCTTCACTAAAGAATACAGTAAGTTATCGGGAGATTCATTGAATAAATTTAGGATATACTATGAGCCTTCTTTAACGTGGCTTTATGAAAATGATCGATATGAAAAGATCGCTTATGTGCATAAGTGCTTAAAATATTACCTGGATTCTGTAGACATTATCCATAGGCGACTTCAACTGCCTATGGGTAATGCTAAACTTTGATTACATCGGTACGTATACCAAATATTTTGTTTCAAAGAAATCTTCCTTAAAGTAGTCTGAAAGTGGATGTAATTCAGCCTTTAATTTCGACTCTTTAATTTCTTCACTTAGGTCACCGCCTTTCAGATAAAGGATTCCATTAGGAATTCCATTTTTGTCGTTTTTTGCGAATTTATTTCGGATCCAAGGGGCAAACTCTCCAAGTCTGGTGACTGCCCTTGAGATGACAAAATCATATTTGTCGTCCAATTGTTCGGCCCGAATATGATCAGCTTCTACGTTTTTAAGTCCTAACCCAGCTGCAACTTCACGTACGACCTTGATTTTTTTTCCAATAGAGTCCACTAAGTGAAACTTGACTTCTGGAAAGAGGATCGCCATGGGGATGCCCGGAAATCCACCGCCCGTACCGACATCTAAAATCTGTGTTCCCGGAGCTAGCTCCTGAACGAACTTGGCGATACCCAATGAATGTAGTACGTGATGAAGATATAGACTATCAATGTCCTTACGTGAAATTACATTGATCTGGCTATTCCAAAAAGTATAGAGGTCAGCAAGTTTGGCAAACTGTTCTTTTTGTATATCCGTTAATTTCGGAAAATAGGAGTAGATGATATCGACTGTAGGATTCAAAATGTCTTGTTTTAAGGGTGAATTATTTCCAGCTTATTTTTTTCTTTTTTCGGCTGAACAAACCATTGATGCAAATATAGAAATAGTAGATGAAGTCTACCAGAGGAAGCCACCAAATCAGTTCTTTCACTTCGAGTTTCTTATAGATAGCTATAAAAATTGCCCATTGTGAGCATAGCCTTAGAAAATAAGCGGCAAGAGGAACGTACCAAAATGCAGGAAAAGCAATAGCTACAGCAATCAGGGTAACATAAAATAATACTGCCGATACCAATTGTGTCCCCAACATGCGTTGGTGATGTTTTTTATAGATGGTGGAGGCACCTGAATGCCTTGCTTTTTGTTTATAATAGCTTTTCCAGGTTGTTTTGGGTGCGGAGTATACTATAGTAGCTGGAGCAAGGACAATATTGACGTTTGTTGGCGTTGCATTTTGATTGACAAAAAGATCATCATCGCCAGATTTGATGTGCATATGTGCCGCAAATCCTTTGTTGCGAAAGAAGAGCTCCTTCTTGTAGGCCATATTTCGGCCAACACCCATATAGGCATCCCCTTTGAGCGCATAGGATAGGTAACTCATAGCAGTGTGGCTCGTTTCGAAGCGGATCAGGAGGTTTAATAAGCTTTTCTTCTTAAAATAAGGCGAATAGCCCAATACAATTTCGGTCTCTGGTTTGAAGGCTGAGCCAACCCCTTTCAGCCATTGATCAGATTGGGGGGCGCAATCCGCATCGGTAAATACCAAGGTCTGATATTTCGAAGCTTTGATTCCCATGCTTACGGCGAATTTTTTGCCATGCTTCAATCGGATATGCTCTTTGATATCCACAATTTTTAAATGGGCATATCGCTCGTCAAATTCTTGCAATATCCAAGGCGTTTCGTCGGTGGAAAAATCATTGACGACAATGACTTCGAAATTGGGATAATCTTGTTCAAGGATACTGGGTAAGAATTCGCGGAGATTATCCTGCTCATTGTGTGCACAGATAATGACAGATAGTGGCGGAAGATCGGTCCCTTCTTGGTAAGTTTCAATTTGATACCTGCTCAATTTGCTGTAAACAAATAAGATGTAATATAATTGTACCAATAGGAGAAGACCTAATATCCCAAATACGATATATGGAAGATTGGCCAAAAATACATGTAGGTCAAGCATAGCCAACAAAGATAAGCGCATTCATAATCTTTTTATAAAGGAAAATAATAATTTATTCCTGAAACATCCTGTTTGCAAATCTTTTTATAGTATTTTTGCAACATATTTTAGGAAAAGATGGCATAGACGGAAGCGGAACCTTATTTCCGTTTTGCAAATTAATTTTGCCATATTAATGGGAAAACAAAAATAGAAGTCCATCTCCTATAATAGGAAATTAGTCTCAGAGGAAAATATTAATGAAATTTACGCTACAAGCACAAGATACGCTATCAAAAGCACGTGCGGGTGTTGTCGAAACTGCACACGGTCCCATTCAAACTCCTATCTTTATGCCTGTAGGCACCGCTGGCACGGTGAAAGCCATTCATCAGCATGAGTTGAAAAATGATATTGAAGCACAGATTATTTTAGGTAATACGTATCATCTTTATTTGCGTCCGGGATTGGACGTATTGAATAAAGCTGGTGGATTGCATAAGTTTAACGGTTGGGATCGCCCTATTTTGACTGATTCTGGCGGTTATCAAGTATACTCATTGACGGAAGTGCGTAAGATTAAAGAGGAGGGGGTTACTTTTCGATCTCATATCGATGGATCAAAACATCTTTTTACGCCAGAGAATGTGATGGATACGCAGCGTATCATCGGTGCGGATATCATCATGGCCTTCGATGAGTGTACACCTTATCCATGTGATTATGGTTATGCACGCCGTTCGTTGGATATGACTCACCGTTGGTTGAAGCGATGTGTAGATCGTTTTGATAGCACAGATCCACGCTATGGATATGATCAGACCTTATTCCCTATTGTACAGGGCTCAGTTTATAAAGACTTAAGAATAAAATCCGCAGAAACAATAGCATCTTTTAATCGGGATGGAAATGCAATTGGCGGACTATCTGTAGGTGAACCGGCAGAGGAAATGTACGCGATGACTGAAGTTGTTTGTGATATTTTGCCGAAAGAAAAACCACGTTATCTGATGGGGGTAGGCACTCCCGTGAATATCTTGGAGAATATTGCGCTAGGTGTTGATATGTTTGATTGTGTTATGCCAACGCGAAATGCGCGAAATGGTATGCTTTTTACACAAAACGGGATCATTAACATCAAGAACGAAAAGTGGAAGGATGATTTTTCTCCTATCGAAGTGGAAAGTGACTTACATGCAGATCAATTCTATTCCAAAGCATATTTACGACATCTGATAAAATCACAAGAAATTTTAGGGGCACAAATTGCTTCATTACATAATTTACATTTTTATCTTTGGTTAGTCAATCAAGCAAGACAGAAAATTATAGACGGTACATTCTATGATTGGAAAAATAAAATGGTGAAAATTTTGGATCAACGTTTGTAATAGAGTCACATAAAAAAATAAAATATAGATAAAGTATGTGCGCTTTGGGCTGACAGAAGTAGCGTCTCAAATCTCATATCTTAATACTCAAATCTAAAAATATGCTTTCGTTAATCGATCGTTACATCATCAAAAAATATCTGACAACATTTGTGTTCACCATGGCCATATTCACGGTTGTTATGGTGGTCTTTGATGTGTCTGAAAGATTGGATGACTTTCTGAAATATAAAGCACCTTTGGATAAGATTATCTTTGAGTATTATGCTGGATTTATCCCGTTTTATCTTAATTTCCTTTGTCCGCTGATTAATTTTATTGCAGTTATCTTTTTTACCTCGAAAATGGCAGATCAGACCGAGATTGTTCCGATATTAAGTGCGGGATACAGTTTCAATCGTCTACTACGCCCTTATATGATATCGGCAACATTAATTTTTGCAGTTTCCTTGGTATTCAATATATTCATTATCCCCCATACCAATAAGATGAAGGTGGATTTTGAAAACATCTATGTTAAGCCATTGAAAGATAATTCTCGCATATCGACGCATATGCAGTTGGACAAAAATAGCTATGTGTATATTGATAACTTTGATAATAGTACCAAAACCGGCTATGGTTTTGTATTGGAAATTTTCAAGGGCGATACATTGAAGGAAAAAATGATGGCAGACCGTATTACCTGGGATTCGGTTGCGACAAAATGGAAAATTGAAGGGTACACCAATCGTATTATAAATGGTCTACATGAACGAATGGATAAGGGGACAGTCAAAGATACAACATTGGATATGAAACCCTCGGATTTCGAACTACGGGACAATATGTTTACTGCAATGGATACCCGTGAACTAAATATTCGGATCCATAAAGAAAAAACGAGAGGAACGGGAGTGATCAATGACCTGCTGCTTGAGAAATATAAACGCTATGTTTATCCGTTCTCCGCCTTTGTTTTGACGCTCATGGGAGTCGCGTTGTCATCGAAGAAGGTTAGAGGAGGGATCGGTCTAAGTCTGGGGATCGGAATCGGCTTAAGTTTTACCTATATTGTTTTTATTCAATTTGCTAATATGTTTTCGCTGAAAGGAGGATTGCCGCCAATAATTGCGGTATTGATTCCAAATGTAACCTTCTTTTTAGTTGCAATTTACTTAACGATAAAGGCCCCAAAATAATTTCTTTTATATCATCACTGGCTTAAGCATCACGAAGAAAGGGAAAAATAGTGCTGCTTATGATGATTTTCATCGCCATTACAAAATAAATTATATTCTATTGAATATGTCTAAAATTCATTTAAATCGGAATATTTTAATTCTGCATTTAACAATCCTTATTTGGGGATTTACGGGGATTCTAGGTAGTCTAATCTCTGTTTCGGCCATTCATCTGGTTTGGTATCGCGTAGCCATTGCATCTGTTTCCTTGCTGGTTTATTTTCTGTTGACCAAACAAACAATATTGGTTTCTAAAAAGCAGTTTCTTCAGTTTTTTATGGTGGGAGCCGTTGTTGGTTTACACTGGGTTTTATTTTTTTACTCCATAAAGGTATCTACTGTTTCAGTAACATTGGTCACATTGTCATCGGTCACACTGTTCACGGCAATCCTGGAGCCTATAATCAATAAAAAACGTATAGCACTATTGGATATTGTTGTTGGTCTGGTGATTATCATTGGGATTTATACCATATTTTCCTTTGAAACACATTATTTAGTCGGTCTATTGGCTGGTCTGGGCTGTGCTTTCTGCGCGAGTATATTTTCCATTGCCAATGCAAGAATGGTTAAAAAATCAAGTCCAACATTGATTACATTTTATGAAATGTTGGGGGCATGTTTTTGGATCAGCATACTGATGTTGTTTACTGGGGATTTCAATGCGGAGATGAAATTGGGGCAACAGGATCTAATTTATCTCTTATTGCTAGGGGTAGTCTGTACGGCAGTAGCCTATGTCATGGGTGTAGCTGTGATGAAGGAATTGTCTGCTTTCACTGTTGCGTTAACAACCAACTTGGAACCTGTCTATGGAATACTTTTGGCGATGTTGATCTTTGGACAGAAGGAAACCATGAGCGGCGGATTTTATCTCGGTGCTTGTATCGTTCTCGGTGCAGTGTTTACCTATCCTTATGTAAAAACGAAATTGGAGAAAAGGCAGAAAGATCTGATCATCCGAAAATTACATTAAAGATTACTGGGCTGTCCGTCTTTTTGAACAACCCAGTAATCTTTTGTTGTACACGCTCATGTTCCTGACAGTAGTTCGCTTTTGATTGTTCACCATATCAAAAATCCAATTGTCGGGCAAATTAAAAGGCAAATTCACCGACCAGAACATTTCTTTCCTGATCCCGATTAAGGTAAATCGTCGTGAGTTTCCGTTCCTGTCTCCCCGTACTATAATAGGTGTAAATTTCTGCCAGAACAGCAGCGGGACCAGCCAGGGTCAGGGAACTATCGTTGTAGAAATCAACTTCTATTTTATATTTTCCTTTCAGCGCTTTCTTTAATAAAAACTGTTCTGGACCATATCCTCCGGTAAAGTCGTTACTAAGACGGCCTCCAATTACCGTTGTGGGGTTGCTGTAGAAACATTTTTCGCCGTTTGGATCAGTTACCCAAAGATCAATATCGGTGTTTTGGGAATTCCAGTTGATGACTACGCGCATATCAACAGGTAAATCGGCAATAAGCTTCTTTTTTACAGAAATTTGAGCAGTTTCTCTTTGTTGAAATGTGATTAGATTATTGAGTTCCATGACAAGGATTTCTTCAATACCATCATCCCGATCGGCTGCCTCAGGTGAATAGCTTTGTGTCAAAATACCATAAAGTTGCTCAAAGGCTTCTTTGTACCGACCTTTGTCCTGTAATACCAGGGCGTAATCGCGATGGCTCTGTGGATCCATCGGTCGCCATTGTAATATTTTAGCGGCTATATATAGGGCATGGTCAACATCTCCCCATTCCCTGAGTTTGTAAGAAATGGTCTTGTAAAGATCTGCATTTTCAATTTGTAGATCCGCCATTGCGCTCAGGATAAGCAATGCTTTTTGTTTATCTCCCCTTTTGAAAAAGAAGTTGGCGACATCAAAATAGAACGTTGGTGTACCCATATACTGATCCCGAAGCTGAAGATAGCTTTTGTAAGGATCTTTGGCTTGATTAAGCTCCTTTAGGTAAGTGTTGTCTTCCTTAATTTCGGGAATACTTATTTTTCCAGATACCTGATCGCTGGTATTCGTTACCTGTACTCCAGTGACTCGCCCTTCTAGTGCTTGAACAGCATTTACTGTGACGGCTTCCATAAGTTCATCTTTACTAACCACTGCCTCCTGAGCGCTGGCTTCTGCGTTAGCTACTCTTGAATTGGCGGACGCAGACACGCTTTTGTTGTTAGCACCCTCTGCTGATTTGGATTCCACAACCATGGGGGTAGGTATCGGGCTTGCCGAAGAACGAGAAGGCATTGGGGGAGCAACAACAGTTGCGGTGGGCTCGTCTGCGGCAGCCATGGAATCTATAGACCGACGCGACCGCTCCCGTTGCGGATATTTTCCTTTTTGCTGAAAGTCGGTATTCCACCATGATCGCAACTCTTCGGTAATATTTTGGGCCTGAGATAATAGATCCGCCACACGCTCTTCTTTTTCTATACGTTCTTCTTTTTTGAGTCGATTGAATTCGGGAAGCAGTTCTGCTGGCGGTGTAATTGCATAGCGTATATAATCTTCCACATTTTCCAGTACAATTAAACTTGTATTCCGAGTGACAATGCCAAACTGCCTGCCGATTGCTTCGATCTCCTCACGATGGTCTTCGTATTGGGTATCCAATGCTGCTATTTTCTTCTGGGCCCAGATTTGCTGCAGATCGATTTCCCCATCGTCTGACTTTAAAGGAACTTTAATTTCTTTAATTGCTCCTGTTCCATTACCTACTAAAAGTGTGATTTCTTTTGACAGCTTGTCTTTACCAATTCCTGAAATAGAAAAATAAGACTGAATAGTTGTCCCCTTTTCGGGATAGATTTCTGTAAAAGCATGTTGTTCTTTTACTCCCAAAAAGAGTAGGTCGATCGAATTTAATGTGTTATAGGCTTGCGTGATCGTTGTATTTGTCAAATTGACCATCTTCCCGTAATGAGTCTGGGCAATCTGTTTGAGATTGGCATAGTCTGAGCTGGTTGAGGAGGTGATGCAATAAGTAGGCTGGTCAAGCACAATTTTACTCTGGCCAAATGTGGAAAGTCCGTCACTGAAAAAGAGATAATTTGCGCCATGCAATACTCCGCTCTTTACTTGGCTATAATCGGTGCCGCCGTCATAAACAGTCTGTTTCAGGTAATCCTTCAATTCTGTCCAGTTTCCCTTGCTGATCTGAAAAGTGCGGGCTTTACTGAAACGAATATCCAGATATCCTAGGTCGACTGACATATTCTGATTTGTGCTGAAAAATTGATCCAAGAGGCTAAACTCTTTTTCGAGGTTCCTATTTTTAGCACTTAGGGAACGGTCCCAAATAATAGCAATACTGTTGCCCCATTTTTTTTGTGCCTGTTGAGGGATTTCTATTTTTGCATTGGCGAGAAAATAAAAGCTGCTATCGCGATTGACTTGCTTTAAGCCAGCAACCGAATTTTGATTTAGAGGGAGTTTAATAGCAAGATTCCGTTGGACTTTAAATTGTTGTTTATGTAGTGCAGCGGTATAGTTGTGATTTTGTTCGGAAAATGCCAATGAACCATCGGGCTGCTCCGTAAAAATAGGTTTTTTATTGCCTTGATAGACATTGATGTCCAATTCAAGGTTCTCTATAATGGTGTTATAGGCCAAAGGAAGATAATAATACAGCGCCTGATCAGATTCTGGGGTTAGGTTTTCGGAATAGCTAATCTGAACTGTACGCCGTCCTTTTGCAGGTAAGGGATAAATGCGGGTACGGAAATTGTTTCCCTCAACTTTTTCGAGTAAGCCGGGATCTACCCGCCGTGTTTCTATACTTTCAAAAACTTCGGTGCCTTTGTTTTTGTCCACAGGAACCGCCTGGCGTAGTTTCCCGTTAATATCCAAGGCATAGCCACTAACGGAAACACCTTCAGGCATGGGGAAGGTAAGTTCGCCTTCGAGATCTCGATTTGTCGTGTTTTCGAAAATCATGGTCATTGTTGTCTTGGCAATATTCCCAAAAATGCTTACATCGACTTTCAGGTTGACGAGCTTCGCGGCGTCGGCGCGGTGCTCATTTTTTATTTTCAAGCTAGGCACTTCTCGGGTGGGGCTTATTTGAGACTTCGTATCTACATTGGAAAATACCAATAAGACGAAGAGGGCTATTACTGTCTTTTTCATCTTTTAAATGATTTGTTTATCAATTATTTTGTTTTTAACATATTCAGGCTGCCTTCCGCGGCATATTTGTTTGGTCTTATCGGAGTCCAATGAGCTCGTTTCATCGCATCTCCCTTTTGTCTGTTTTTTTCTAGTGATGCAATGAAAAAACGAATTCCATAAAGGCCATCTATTTTTATTTTCTATTTGTCTTTGCCCAACATCGCCAATTCGTGGGATAGGTATGGAAACTGGAAGGCGTTTTTGTGTAGAAAGTGAAAGGGGTAAAATACCGCCAAAAAGCAAAAAGCACAAAATTGAGTTTGGCGGTATTTTATCCTTAATATTTATCGAATTACAACAATAATATCATAAAAAACTGTGTTTATTCGTGCTAGGAGCCCGTTTTTGGGCTGAGGTTTCGCCGACCCAAATTTAAGGGGAAAGTAAATTCCCTTAAGGAGTTTTTAAATTCCCTCGAGGGAAAGTAGCGTATCCGGTGGAGCAGCGTAAATTTCCTCTGGAATATTTTGTGTTCCCCTGAGGGGGATTTGCATATCTAGCGGAGCAGAGTAAATTTCCTTAAGGAGTTTTTAAATTCCGCTGAGGGAGATTTGTTTATCCAGTGGATCGGAGTAAATTGTCTTTGGAATATTTTGCATTCCGCTGAGGGAGATTTGCATATCTAGCGGAGTAGAGTAAATTGTCTTTGGAAAATTTTGCGTCCCCGCAAAGGAAAATTTTCAATAATGGGCGTGGATATAGGCTTTAGTGCGACCTAAGCGCGGGATATCCTCCTATAACAAAAGCACNNGTGCTTTTGTTATAGGAGGATTATTATTTATAATTATGCCTGGTGTGTAGCCAAGAAATCCTTGCTTTCAAGTTCGGAATATCCCATAAGGTATTCGTCTACTTTTCGTGCGCACTCACGACCTTCTGAAATCGCCCACACGACCAATGATTGCCCCTTACGGCAGTCGCCAGCTGAAAAGATATTTTCCACTGAAGTTTGGTAATCTTTGTCGTTTGCCAAGATATTTCCTTTTTCATCCACGCGCACACCTAGCTGCTCCAATAATCTTTGCTCGGTATGTTTGTACCCGATAGCCAATAAAACAAGATCGGCAGGAATTTCCCGGATTTCGGATTCGCCCAGTCTTGTACGGCGACCAAATTCATCGACCTCGTATTGAACTTCTTTAATTTTTACCGCTTTGATATGGCCATTTTCGTCGTGAACAAATTCTTGGGTTTCCGTTGCCCAAAGACGTTCACAACCCTCTTCCTGCGAAGAGGAGGTCCCGAATGTCATTTTGTCCATCGGCCAGGGATTGTTTTTTAAACGTTCTTTCGCTGGTGTAGGTTTACGTGCAATCTGAGTTATACTCTTAGCCCGGTGACGGTTGGAAGTACCGATGCAATCTGAACCTGTATCACCGTCGCCAATAACGACCACATGTTTATCTGTAGCCAAAATGCGCTCCTCATCAATACTGATGCCGTTTACTTCTTTATTCTGCTGTTTCAAAAAGTCCATGGCAAAGTGTATCCCTTTGGCTTCGTGTCCTGGTAATTGCATATGCCATGGCACGGTAGATCCGGTAGCCAGTACAACAGCATCATAGGCTTTTAACTCGTAAAAACTAATGTCTTTTCCTACCTCGGTATCAACCCGGAACTCAATTCCTGATTCTTTCATTAAATTGATACGGCGGTCGATAACAGACTTTTCCAATTTGAAATCTGGAATACCATAACGGAGCAGGCCGCCAACCTGATCGTCGCGTTCAAAAACAGTGACATCATGACCAGCTTTATTCAATTGCGCTGCGGCAGCAAGTCCGGCAGGACCAGAACCGACGATGGCAATACGCTTACCTGTTTTTAAATAACTCTTATGGGCTTTAACATAGCCCTTTTTGAATGCAATCTCAATGATATGCTTCTCGATTTCTTCGATTGTGATCGGCGTGCTATGGATACCCAGTACACAAGCAGATTCGCAAGGTGCAGGACATATCCTTCCTGTAAATTCAGGAAAGTTGTTGGTCGAGGTCAGGATCTGATAAGCCTCTTCCCATTTTCCGTCGTATACGGCATCATTGAATTCAGGAATGACATTGCCCAGCGGGCAGCCTGAATGACAAAATGGAATACCGCAATCCATACAGCGTGCGGCCTGTTTGTTCAGCTCATTCTCAGAATATCCTTTGTTAAATTCCTTGAAGTGCTGTACACGGCCTTCAACAGCTTCTTTTGTTGGAAGCACGCGCTCAAATTCTTTAAAACCTGTAATTTTTCCCATGATCTGTGCTTCCTATTTTATGCTTCAACTAATTTTTGACGAATGACATTTTTGTATTCTCTAGGGAATACTTTAATAAATTTATTTTTCTCCCGAGCCCAGTTTTGTAAGATGAAATCTGCTCTACGGCTATTGGTCAGTAAGACGTGACGTTTCAATAAGGCAATAATTGCTGTTTCATCTTCACTTTCCAATGGATCCAGATCCACCATCTCTTGGTTGCAGTTTTCGCGGAAGTCATCGTTGATGTCGTAAATCCAGGCGATACCACCGCTCATCCCAGCAGCAAAATTACGACCTGTTGCGCCAAGGATCAGCGCACGGCCACCGGTCATATATTCACAACCGTGGTCGCCTACTCCCTCGACTACAGCAGTAGCTCCAGAGTTACGGACAGCGAAACGCTCTCCTGCTTGCCCATTAACAAATAGGTGCCCAGATGTAGCTCCGAACAGCGCTACGTTGCCGATGATGATATTGTCTTCAGGTACCAGACCGCTTTCCGTTACCGGGTAAATGGCCAACTGCGCACCTGACAAGCCTTTACCAACATAATCATTGGCTTCGCCCTGCAATTCAAAAGAGAGTCCTTTTGTCGAAAAGGCGCCAAAGCTCTGACCTGCGGATCCCTCAAATTTGAAATTGATGGTATTGTCCGGTAAGCCCTCAGATCCATAAAGCTTAGAAATCTCATTGGAGAGCATGGTCCCAATGGTACGGTCTGTATTTTTTACTTTGAAAGTTCCAAAAACCGGAGTCTTGCTTTCTAAAGCTAATTTGGACTGTTTCAATAGTCCCCAGTCCAAAATCATGCCCATACCATGATCCTGTTCCTCGGTATTGTATAATGATTGTCCTGGTTCATTGCGTTCAACATAAAGGATATCGGTAAAGTCGATTTTCTTCGCTTTCCAATGGTCGATGTTCTCCCGTTTTTTGAGGAACTGCGCTCGGCCAACCATCTCGTTGATGGTGCGGAATCCAAGGTATGCCATGGTCTCGCGCACTTCTTCGGCAAGGAAGGTGAATAGATTGACAATATCTTCCGGTTTTCCCGAAAAGAGTTTACGCAACTCTGGATCCTGTGTTGCTACACCAACCGGACATGTATTTAAGTGACACTTGCGCATCATGATACAACCTCCAGCGACCAAGGCAGCTGTGGAAACACCCCATTCTTCGGCGCCTAATAATGTAGCAATGACAATGTCTCTGCCTGTTTTTACCTGACCATCGGCCTGTAAGACCACACGGCTCCGTAGCTTGTTTTTCACAAGAGTCTGGTGTGCCTCGGCAAGACCGAGTTCCCAAGGTAAGCCAGCATGTTTGATCGAACTGATCGGTGAAGCACCTGTTCCGCCATCAAAACCTGCGATGAGGATAACGTCAGCATGTGCTTTGGCTACACCTGCGGCAATCGTTCCTACACCTGCTTTAGATACTAATTTTACATTGATCCGCGCTTGGCGGTTCGCATTCTTTAAATCGAAGATCAACTGCGCCAAATCTTCAATGGAGTAAATATCGTGATGCGGTGGCGGAGAAATCAGACCGACACCAGGAGTAGAGTGTCTGGTTTTTGCGATCCAGGCATCCACTTTAGGCCCCGGTAATTGACCACCTTCGCCCGGTTTGGCACCCTGAGCCATTTTGATCTGTAACTCATCGGCCTGCGTCAGGTAATTGGATGTCACACCAAAACGTGCAGAAGCGACTTGCTTGATCGCTGAACGCATGGAGTCTCCATTTGGAAGCGGCTGGTAACGCAATTCGTCTTCTCCACCTTCACCGGTGTTTGATTTTGCACCAATGCGGTTCATTGCAATAGCAAGTGTACTATGCGCTTCGTGAGAGATCGAACCAAAGGACATCGCCCCGGTAGCGAAGCGTTTTAAAATCTCACTTGCAGGCTCAACTTGCTCCAATGGAATAGAATTGCGGTGTTTGGCAAAATCCAATAGTCCACGAAGGGTAAACATATGTTCTTTCTGTGCGTTGATCTTGGTCGCATACTTTTTATACGTGGCATAATCTCCGGTCCGGCATGCTTGTTGCAATAAGTGAATGGTATCAGGATTCCACAAGTGACCTTCGCCACGGCGTTTCCATTGATAGATACCACCTTCCGGCAATAGGTTCTGTGGTGTACGACTTTTTTCAAATCCACGCCAGTGTTTAGATAAGGCCTCTTTAGCCAGATCATCCAGCGTCATACCACCGATACGGGATACTGCGCCACAGAAGAATTTATCAACAACAGACTTGTCGATACCAAGTACCTCAAAAATCTGTGCTCCGTGATAGGATTGCAAAGTTGAAATCCCCATTTTGGAGAAAATTTTCAACAAACCATTGTTGACGGCTTTCACGTAGTTTTTGGAAAGTTCAGGCCAAGTAAGTTCAGTATCCAAGGTGTTTTGTTCCTTCATGGTACGGATAGTTGCCAGCGCCATGTAAGGATTTATCGCTGTAGCACCAAAAGCTAATAGACATGCAAAGTGGTGTACCTCCCAAGCATCGCCGGCTTCGACGACTAGTCCTACAGCACCACGGTTACCGGTTTTGATCAAGTGGTGGTGCACTGCTGATACGGCAAGCAAAGAAGGAATAGCCGCATGTTTGGAATCTATGGCACGATCCGAAAGTATCAATACCTGAAACCCATCACGTACAGCATCATCGGCATATCTGCATAGACGCTCTAAACCTGCTTCCAGCGAACCCGGCTTTCCGTCCGAACGGAAATAGGACTGAATGGTTTTTGCCTGAAACAATCCGGTATCAATAGAACGTAATTTTTCAAGCTCTTTGGATGTTAAGATCGGATGTGGCAAGGTTACGCAGTGACAGAATTTTTTGTCCTCGATCAGGATATTTCCGGCATTACCAATAAAGGTTGCTAAACTCATGACCAAACGCTCACGAATTGGATCGATTGGTGGGTTGGTTACCTGCGCGAAAAATTGCTTAAAGTAACTTGAGATATGTTGTGGCTGATCGGAAAGAATAGCGAGCGGAACATCCGAACCCATAGAACCAGTTGGTTCGTATCCGGTCAATGCCATTGGTGTTAGGATTGTTTCGAGATCTTCCCGTGAAAAGCCGAATGTCTTTTGGTATTTGAAAACAGATTCTTTGGAAAGATAGGTATAGGTGACCCGAGGTTCTTCCAGTTCTTCTAACTTGATTTTATAGTTGTCCAACCAATCACTATAAGGCTGTTGGTTGATCAATTGATCTTTTACCTCGTTGTCCGTCAAGATACGGCCTTGCTCCATATCGACGAGGAATATCTTGCCTGCTTGTTGGCGGCCTTTTTTAATAATGGTGGATTCTTCGATTGGAAGTGCTCCGGCTTCAGAAGCGACAACAACACGATCATCCGAAGTCACAGCATAGCGCAATGGCCGCAGACCATTGCGATCCAGTGTGGCACCGATATGTTTACCATCGGTAAAACAAAGTGCTGCCGGACCATCCCAAGGTTCCATTAAGGTTGCATGATATTCGTAGAATGCACGTTTCAGTGGATCCATTTGGGTGTTGCCATCCCAAGCTTCTGGTACCAACATCAACATGACGTGGGTCAGACTACGGCCACTGTGTAAAAGCAGTTCGGCAACATTGTCAAGACAAGCTGAATCCGATTGGCCGCGATCAACGACAGGAAGCAGAATTTCCATTTCCTCTTCGGTGAAATAAGGCGACGAAAGTGCACGCATTCCGGCATAAAACCAATTGAGGTTACCCGTTAGGGTGTTGATCTCACCGTTGTGCGCCAACATGCGGAAAGGTTGTGCAAGTGACCACGACGGAAAAGTATTGGTTGAAAAACGCGAGTGAACTAATCCAAACGCAGATACAACACGAGGATCGCGAAGATCCAGATAATATGTGCCGACTTGGTAAGTTGTTAATTGACCTTTGTAAATGATTGTTTTGCAAGAAAGCGATGCAAAGTAAAGTGGGAGAGGGTATTCTTGTTGTTGTTTAACTTTTTGAATGATCAGGCGACGTAGAACAAAAAGCTTGCGTTCAAATTCTTCCGTGTTTGAAACTCCGTCCGGTCTGCTAACAAAAAATTGGACAATTTCAGGTTCGGCACTGAGCGCTGTTGGTCCAATACCTTCACGATTGACTGGTACTGGACGGTAGCCAAGGAATTTCATACCCCTTTCGGCTGCCGCTTCCTCAATCAAATCTCGGCATATTTTGTTCATGGCTTCCTCTTTAGGAAGAAAAACCATTCCTGTTCCATAATAACCAGGTTCCTCCAACTGTATTCCTAAATTGATACATTCTTCCCATAAAAATTCATGTGGTAGCTGAATCATGATACCGGCTCCGTCTCCGCTTTCGGGGTCACAGCCGCAGGCGCCACGATGCTCCATGTTCTCCAACATGGTCAAAGCGTCCTTTACTTGTGCGTGTGATTTATTCCCTTTGATATGGGCGACAAAGCCTACTCCACAGGCGTCATGCTCAAAATTAGGGTCGTAAAGGCCCTCCGTTTTCGGTCTTTGTTGAATCATCTTTCCTTTTCAAATATTATACTTTGCTAATATAGGAATAAAAATGATAAAAATTATAAATATTTTAATAAAAATGTATTTGTTTTGATTTTATCATTTCTTTTTATCTGTTTTATTACGGATATCGTATTTATTGTTTAGGGGTATTATCATGCTTTTCTATACGCTAAAAATGCATCATTTGGCGATAAAATTTTGCTAGATATAGAAAAACGATCGTGGGATTACAATAATATATATAAATTAGGCAAAGTATTGCACATCGTTGTGCTACATCAAAGACTTAACTGAAAACAAGATGAAAATTACTGAAATAGAAATCTACAGACTAAGTATACCGATGGAGCCTTTTGTTATAGCAACTGGAACCATGGATTATGCCCAAAATACGTTTATCCGCATCCATACCGATACTGCGATCTATGGCGTAGGTGAATGCTCTGCATTCCCCATGATCGTTGGGGAAACACAGGATACGTGTTTGGTATTAGCACGTGATTTTGCCAAGATCTGGAAGGAAAAAGATCCTTTGGAAATGGAAGAACGTCTAGCAGAACTGGATCTATATATCGCTGGTAATAAGACGATCAAATCTGCCTTTGATATGGCTCTGCATGATTTGGCCGCGAAACATGCTGGTTTACCTCTTTATCAATTTTTAAAAGGAACCAAAAGGGAGATAACCACGGATATAACACTAGGGATCGCCTCTCCGGAAGAGATGGCGTTGAAGGCAAAACGTTTGCAGGATGAGGGGGCAGTTATGTTGAAGGTCAAACTGGGAAAGGATCCAAAAACCGATGTGGCACGTATTCGAGAGATTCGTAAAACTGTGGGGTTTGAGATGCCTATCCGAATCGATGCGAATCAAGGGTGGTCGTATGAAGAGGCTGTAGTTGCTTTGCAGGGGCTAGAGCCTTTTAAAATCCAATTTTGTGAACAGCCTATGCGGACATGGGATGATGAATTGTTGCCCCAATTGCGTACAGAGACGATCGTACCCATTATGGCGGATGAGTCAGTTTATTCTCATCATGATGCTGAAAGGCTTTGCAAAGCGGATGCCTGTGATTATATCAATATTAAGTTTTCGAAATCGGGCGGTATTCAGGAAGCCTTGAAAATCAATAAGGTCGCAGCTGAGTACGGCATTAACTGTATGATTGGTGGAATGCTGGAATCTCGCTTGGCGCTGGCCGCTAAAGTCCATTTTGCTTATGCAGCCTCAAATGTCAAATTTTTTGATCTAGATACCTGTATGGTTGGCCACTTGCAAGATCCTGTTGTTGGTGGAATTCAATATGACGGATATAAAATTAATATTTCGGACGAACCAGGTATCGGTGCAGATATCGACCAGGCATTTTTAAATGACTGTGAAAAGTGGGTTATTTAACCTTAGTGCAAGCGTATGAATAGTATGAACTGGGGCATCGGTGGTCAGGAGATTGCCGTCCTTATTGTTATTGTGATTTTTTTGGTAGCTGCCTATTTCTTCTTCTCGAAACTGCTGAAAAAGTAAATAAGTGCCCTTTTTTTCCCTATGGTTTTATAGAAAAGGAGTTATACAACTTATTACACAGTTTTAAAACTGAAAAATAAGTTGTATAACTGAAAGATAAGTTATACCTTCATGTTATGGAAGAACTAACGAAAAAAGAAGAAGAGGTTATGCAGGCTGTCTGGCAACTGAAAGAGGTCTTTGTCAAAGACATTATCACGTATCTGGATCCGACCAATTCAATACCCTATAATACAATCTCCTCGATTGTAAGGATACTGGAAAAGAAGGGTTATGTAGGCTATAAGGCTTTTGGAAAAACGTATCAATATTATCCCTTGATTTCGAAAATGCAATACAGAAAATTTTCATTTTCAAGAGTAATGGATAACTATTTCGACGACTCAGTCGAAAATCTCCTGTCTTTTATGGTAAAGGAAAAGAAACTTTCGGCTGAGGACATCCAGAAGATAGAGCAGCTCATCAAAAAGAACGAAGATCATGAATAATTTACTTTACTATTTATTTGAAGTCAACTGCAGCCTCATGTTGGGCGCGGCTCTTTATTTTCTGGTGATCAAACGCCTTTCTTTTTTCCAATGGAATCGTTATTATTTGATCGGAATTTGTTTGTTGAGCTTCCTATTGCCATTTGGTAAAGTCCGTATAGGGGAAATATTCTTTTCGTCAATAACAACTTCGCCAGTGATGGCGCAAACCGAACAGATATTAAATTCTGTAAAAGTAGACCGTCATTTAATGATGGAAGAGGAAATGAGCGATTCGCTGTGGAACTCGTTTTCGACTGGATATTATGTTGCATACTTTTATCTGTTTGTGGCGCTTCTATTGTTATTTCGTTTTACTGTTCGTTACATGACATTAAGTAGAAAAATTAGGCGGTTAGATCGATATGAACACAATGGATTTGTGGTTGTTGCGCCATTTGATCACTATGCAAATTGTTCTATACGGGATGTTATTGTCATGGACGAGGCCCTACTCAATACAAGTGAAGGGCAGCTGATTTTTGAACATGAGAGTCAACATATCTTATTCAGGCATTGTCAGGATAAATGGCTTATCGAAGTCTTTCGTTGTCTTTTCTGGTTGAACCCATTAATTTATTGGCTGCGTATGCAATTGTATTTAACGCACGAATACCAAGTCGATCGTGTGTTGGCAAAGAAGTATGGTAAAGGTAGGTATGCTCGCTTTTTGCTCGCTTTTTCACAGGAAGAAAAGCCCAGCGGATTGCAGAGCAGTTTGTTTAATAACCAGCATGAGCTGGTAGAACGTATTCAGGTCATGATGGCCAGACCATCGTCTGCCCGATCAAAATGGAAATATACATTGACTATTCCTGTCTTATGTCTTTCGCTATTATTTTATTCGTTTATCAATCCACCAAGGCGTTCGTGGTATTCCGTTTTTAATGCTGTAAAAGAAGGCGGTATGGAGACAATTGTCTTAGACCCGGGACATGGGGGGAAAGATGCCGGAGCCAAAGCCTTTTCTGGATTGACGGAAAAGTCGTTGACTTGGGAGACTTGTTTGCTTTTGAAGCAGGAATTAGAGCGTAAAGGATATAAAGTGGTGCTGTCGCGTGCAGGTGACGAGTTTAAAACGTTGAAGGAACGATCCAATTTGGAAGGGGATTTATTTCTTTCCATTCATTTTGATCGCATAGAAACAAAAGAGATGCTCCCGATTCGGATTTTGTACCAATCAGGGGTTACTAATAATGTGCTTGAACAGCATAATCATAGGTTTGCATCTAGCCTAGATCAGAAACTTCAACAAAATGGATTGCAGGTAATCAGGCCTCAGATTAGTACGAAACACGCTGTTCTACGTAATGCAAAAATACCTGCACTCTTACTTGATCTGGACAATATCAATGCCATTGATAAAAATGTGAAACTTGATTTTGTTCAAAAATTAGCCAATGCGATAGATCAGAGCTTCGATCATTAAGTTTTAACGGATAAAATAGCATGAGATTTAGGATACTATTATGGCTATCCCTGGGCTTGCCATGTCTTTTAATGGCGCAGGTAGGGCCGAAAAATACAGCGCAATCGCGGGATAGTGTCATATTGAAACCACTTGGTCTGGAGCCTCAAGAAATAGATACGGTTGAAGTAAAGAGAAACACACCACTTGAACAGCAACTTTTGGATCGTGTACGGATTAACCCGAGAAGCAATCCTGTTTTATTGAATGGGAATACATTTGATGTATTGAATAACATCCCGAGTTTACAGATCGATGAATTAGGGAACTTGGCTTTGCTTGGCAAAATGGGAGTGCTCATTACCATAGACGGTAAGCAAACTCACCTCACTGGGACGGCATTGATAAGCTACTTGAAATCTATACCGGCGACATCAGTAGCCAATATCGATTTGATGTCGATACCACCCGCAAAATGGAGTGCTGAAGGATATGCTGGAGTAATTGATATCAGGACAAAAAGGAATGTTTTGCAAGGAGTGAAAGGAACGGTGTTTTTGGGTGGATCTAAAGGCCGGCTGTGGAAATACAACAATGGAGTACTGATCCAGTATGGCGTAAAGAAATGGACCATCAACTCCGGTTTTTCAATTGCGCGGTCTTCCAATTATTTTGATGTCACTCGCGAACGTCAATTGGTAGAGGATGGAAATAGGATAAATATAATTACTCAGCACAACCAGGAAAATAATCATGCGCTAGACTTGAATGCACGAATAGGTGTAGATTATAGAATAAATAAGAATTCCTCGATCGAATTGAACTGGAATTTTCTTCAAAATAACTATAAAGAACGAGGGTATTATCAAGCCAGTTTTGTTAACACAGCTGATTTGCTCCAATCGAGCTCTTCGCTGAGCGACTTGCGTAATCCTGTCCATAAAAAAAGTGCTAATCTGCATTATGATTTCGCAAGTGAAAACAAAAAAACAGCCGTTCAATGGGACATTGATTATTTACAATATACAAGTAATAGACGACAGGAGTTAAGGACTGCGATCGTGCAGAAAGGTGCTGACCTGCATAAAGAAGAGCAGCTGCTGTTTTCCGACAACCCATTTTATGTTGACCTCTTTGGAATAAAGGGCGATTTCCAACGGAAATTTGAAAAACGGTATACACTGGAATCGGGGTTTCAGGTAAACCGATCGGCACGTAGCTCGCATGGATATTATAAAAAAGGGGAAGCTGGTCAAGACCTGCAAAACGCAGACGTACTTGAAAATGCATTTAGACAAGTCGAGTATCTGGAAGCAATATATACAGATTTCCAAATAGAATTAAAACAGTGGGAATTTAAACTGGGATTAAGAACTGAATATTCGCAGTTTCATACCGAAATTAATGATGTGTATGTAGAACTGGGCAAGCGGAAACAAACTTTATATCTCTTTCCGACTTTATTTGGCATTTACAGAATCAACAAAGAATCCAATAAGGCAATACAAATTGCCTATGGACGCAGGATCGTACGTCCCAACTATCAGGATCTGAATCCTGCAATATTCTTTTTTGATGCCAATACGAGTTACCGGGGCAATGCACATTTGGTACCACAACTGTCCGATAATATGGAACTAAAATATGTGCATGGTCAGCGTTGGAATATTGGCATAAGCTTCTTTAATCACCGAAATTATATAGCAATGATCCACCAACTTCATCAAAAGAATTATGCCCAGACTTATCAAAATATTGATGCTGTTCGGAGTGCTGCCATTTCCTTGAATGTGGGCCAGGAAATTTTTAAGAACTTAACACTATATGGCTTTGGTCAGACCCAATATATCCATTACAAAAATACGCCTGAAGGGCTAAATGACCTTTCGATTGATCGAAATCTTTGGTCTTTTCAGAGTAATTTGATGATACAGGTAAACCTGCCGTATAAATTGACAATAAATTGGACCAACTCGTATCGGACAAATGTTCTTTATACACAAACTATAATTAAACCCTTGTATCAAATGCATTTGGCGATCAACAAGCAATTCTCCAATAACATGAGTTTGGCTTTAACAGCGCGGGATCTGTTTCATACAAATGTTATGAAACGTGAAATTGTCGGAGAGCGATTCAGTATCCATTCTAAAACAATAAATGATTCACAAATTATTGGTTTAAATTTCAATTATACATTTGGGCTCTATCAGAAACAAAAAGCTAAAAAAACTTCGCTCGAAACGGAAGTTTCAAGAATGTAATTCTATTTATGGTTCTGGAATTCTTTTTACATTTGTTAAAAAATAAGCAGTCAATGGCTGTTTTGGTGGGAGAGGAAGCCTAAAATAGATAATATTCAGTACCTTTGCGATACTTATTATTTTATAAAAGTTAGAAAATATCATGAGTACTCAAAAAGGACCTATTTCTCAATTTATTGAGCATAATTACCGTCACTTTAACGCAGCGGCATTAGTAGATGCTGCAAAAGGTTACGAGGAACATCTTTTGGATGGTGGAAAAATGTTGATCTCCCTTGGAGGTGCAATGTCAACTGCCGAATTAGGTGTTTCTTTGGCAGAAATGATCCGTCAAGATAAAGTACACTTTATTTCTTGTACTGGGGCTAATTTGGAAGAAGATGTGATGAACCTCGTTGCTCACTCACATTACAAAAGAATCCCGAATTATAGAGATTTGACAGCGGAACAAGAAAGAGAATTATTGGATAACCACTACAACCGTGTAACAGATACTTGTATTCCAGAAGAAGAAGCATTCCGTCGTTTGCAGAAACATCTTGAAGATGTATGGCATGCCGCTGAAGCGAAAGGTGAGCGTTACTTGCCACATGAATTCCTATATCAGGTCGTTAATTCTGGTGTATTGGAGCAATACTATGAAATTGATCCAAAAGATTCATGGATTGTTGCTGCTGCTGAGAAAAATTTGCCTATTGTATGCCCGGGATGGGAAGATTCGACTACAGGTAATATCTTCGCGTCAAATGTGATCAAGGGTAAATTGAAAGCGAGTACCGTTAAATCGGGTATTGAGTACATGATTTATTTGACGGAATGGTATCGTAATAATTCGGCTGGTAAAGGTGTTGGTTTCTTCCAGATTGCTGGTGGTATTTCTGGTGATTTCCCAATCTGTGTCGTTCCGATGATGTATCAGGATTTAGAATGGGAAGAAGTACCTTTCTGGGCTTATTTCTGTCAAATTTCTGATTCAACGACTTCTTATGGTTCTTACTCTGGAGCGGTTCCAAATGAAAAAATCACTTGGGGTAAATTGGATATTGACACGCCTAAATTTATCGTAGAATCTGACGCGACAATCGTAGCGCCTTTGATTTTCTCTTATATCTTAGGACATTAATCTTTTCGATATAGAGAGGAGTGAGGAACAAAGAATTTGGCTCAGGCAAGTTCTTTATTCCTCGCTCCTTTTCTTTTACTCTTTTCTTGTTTATCTTTATTTCCTACTATTCCTTTTTGAACGATGAGCAATTTAACAACAGACAACCCCGTAGCCCTTCAAGCCTTGATGGATGAAACGATTTTTACCAATGGATCTGATTTTCAGGACGAGCTGGAGGTTGTATCCAAAGCGAAGGATACGGAATATATTGCTGTTGGAATTCCTTCAGATGATCTTTCTGCTAAACCCGCTGTTACAAACAAAAGCAATGGATTGAGCCCCATTGGCAGTGAAGAAAGGAATAATGGTCTTATCAATGAACTTGAAGTATTAGGTGGAGAATTTATTTATCAGGGTAATAAAGACCAAGGAGTACTTTTTATCTTGCGCTATGAACAATATCCTTATTTTTCTCCAGCAGCAGGTGAAGCATTTGAAAAAACGATTGGTGCTTTAAAGTTAACGAAGGAAACTGTGGCGGTGGTTAATTTAGCCAATGCGCATAATCCAAACGATTTTAAGCGGATTATGGCTTTTTTTCAACCTACAAAGATTATCTTATTGGGTGTGGAGCCTGCCTCGTTAAAGCTTCCTTCAATCGAACATAATTCGTATATGAAAGGGCGTATTGCAACGGTATTCAATACCTTCAGCTTTGAAGATATGTTTGCGGATACCAATAAAAAGAAGCTCTTTTGGAACGAATTTAAAACATTTATAGCTTCTTAATTTCAAAAAAGCTATAGCGCCAATCAGAATGCTTGCCATCTTTCTAAATAAGATTTTTTACTTTTGGCCAAATAAATTTGAAGACGATGCTAGAACTTGTATTTGCAACGAATAATGCCCATAAATTGAACGAAGTCCAAGCAATCGTAGGGGACGCTTTTATTATCAAAAGTTTGAACGATATTGATTGCCAAGATGATATTCCTGAAACAGGTGTTACATTTGAAGAAAACGCCCAGCAAAAAACAGACTATTTGGTCAACAAATATGGCCTTTATTGTTTTGGTGATGATTCAGGATTGGAGATAGATGCTTTAAATGGTGAACCGGGCGTGTACTCGGCACGTTATTCGGGCTCTAGGGATATGGAAAAGAATATTGATCTTGTGCTGGAAAAATTAGGCGATCATCCAAACCGTACGGCTAGATTCAAAACGGTTATTTCTTTATACCTGAATGAACAACAGCATTTTTTTGAGGGAAGTATCGAAGGCCAAATCATTAAAGAACGTAGGGGAGTGGATGGATTTGGTTATGACCCGATTTTTATCCCTGATGGCTACAACACAACTTTTGCTGAGATGAGCGCCCAAGAAAAAAACGCGATCAGTCATCGTGCGATTGCTGTCGGCAAACTTGCGGCTTATCTAAAAACAAAATAATGCTTAGATGCGGTTGTAGTTGATAGACTGGACTATTTTGCCTCTTTCTTTTTGGACGTTTGGGTACTATCTGGTGCTGCTACTGCCGACGGTTTTAAATTCGTTGAATCCCGTTTTACAGCTGTTTTATCGGTTGTTGGCACAATGTCTTTTTTTACTTGCGGCTTAGCCGTTGTTGCTTCGGGGGCTGTTGCTTTAGGCGTACTGCTTGTTTTATTCGAAACAGCTTTAGCTCCGGCTTTCGTGTTATCCCCTTTCTTCTCCTGGCCCTGTATATCCTCTTTCGGTTTGGATTTCATTTTTCCATTTTCCTCCGTTTCCTTTTCTGTAGGAGCGGTGAAAGATGACTTAGAAAGGTCACGTTTTCTATTTAATAAATCCTCTTTCGATTTAGGCCGGTCTTCGGGGCGCCATGTAAAGTTTGGCAGAAACTCTTTGTCTGCGGTAACCTCTGCTATCGGATAGACCTTGCCATCGACTTTTCGGATAGAAACGTATTCTTTGAGTTTATTGTCCTCCATCAGAATTTTGAAACGGCTGCTTCGGTCATGTACCAATTCTGTCGTTACATTTGTTTTCTCATCAATATTATAGAAGATGTTTTCAGCATTACCATCCACAAAGAGGCGTTCCATCCGGTTATTGGTAAAGAAACTGGTAATTTTGCGGCCTTTGATCTGATTGAATTTTAATGAATCGCTTGTGGCATTGACCATAAATGCATTTCCGACTAAGAGGGAATTGTCCAGTTTTTGATTTTTGACCTGCAAGAAGATCGTATCGCCGGATATCTGCGAATTCTCAGCCCACATCATCGGTTTTCCCATCAACCTAAACATCGAATCCTGCATCCCATAATACATGGAATCGGCAACCGCCTGCAGATCGGATTTGAATAATCGGGCATTATAGTAGGCTTTTAGAATTCTTGTTTTTGCCGTATCTTGGGGCAAAGAATCACTTTTTCCTTCCTGTGCATTTTTCAATGCGGCGCCCATAATCTGATCGGATTCCCCGCCTTTCGGGATGATTGCTTTTTTGCGTAACACGCTATCGGCTTTCAGGTTTTTTTCAATCTCAATCCGATTTTGATCACCTACGATCACCGGTTGTTTCTTCGCAATATTCTGCCTCTTAGTGATGGTGGTATCTGCTGATTTTTTGATTTCCTTGCCAGGGGCGTGCTTGATTTCCTTCTTATGTAGGCTGTCTATACCTTTTTTTAGGCTATCAGCTGCTTGTCGTAAATTATTGGTTGAATCTATATCGGTAGACGTAGAATCTGTATCACCATAATCGACCTCATTGTCTTCTTCAATGGCTCCCCCTTCTCGGTCTAATTTAAAATCCCGTGCGATATAATCTCGCCGGAAGATCATCTGTGAGAATAGGGTATCGGCAGTCATAAAAACAGAGTCCATCTCGGAATTTTCTTTTAATTTCTCATCCTTGCCGATGACATTTTTATTTTCCGCTACGGTCTTCTTAGGATCCTTATCAGTAACAACCTCTCCTTTGTTATTTTTTTCCCTGTCTTTCTGTTCTTCTTTTTCAGTTTTCTTTAATTCCTTTGCTTCTTTTTTTAGTTCCTTTTCAGACTTTTTCTGTACAGGTGAGAACGAGGAGACAGAATCTTTTTTGGTCGAATCCTTTTTTACCACTGAAACCACCAAGGGCTTGTCTGTCATTGTGATGGATTCATTTTTTCCATTATAGAGTCCATATCCACCATATGCATAAAATTTATCAAGGGTGTCCACGAAGACAACATTTTTCACGGCTTTACCGATGCCGACCTGTCGGTCATAAAAAAGACTGTCTCCTTTTAGGAATTTGGTGCCTTCTGTATAAAGATTATTCTTTGAAAAATAGGCTTGGCCGGTGGCCATATGATATCGGCCTTTTTCCGTATACAGATTTTCGCCCTTATTTCCCTTCATATTTGTAGGGCCGTAAAAATCCGTTATTCGGGTGTTGCCATTGTATTTCATTGAGTCTGTATAGACTTTAACGTTGGTTGACCGGACGACAACTTTTTGGTTAAAATAAGATTCGCCGGTATTTTCAAAATAGGTTGCGCGCTGGCTGGTGATCGTGTCGCTCCCCGAGAGGATACGTCCGCCGCTATAGTAATTTCCAATTTTACTGCGCATATTATAAACAAGATGGTCGGTGGTCAATATTGACCCGCTGGTACTGACCATACGCACTGCTCCGGTTAATGTCGCTAATTGCATCGCTGCTTCATAATGCAGCTTATTGGAAAATATCTGTGTGCCATCAGGCTGGGTGATGATTACATTTCCATAGGCTTCAAAAAATTGTCGACCCAATTTATCATTATGTAAATACCCACTGTCAGACGATAAAGTCGAGCCAATGTGCTCATAGACCGGGCGGTAGAAAACAACGTTACCGTTCTTTCCAGTAATAATATGCGACGAAGAAAGTAACTTTAATTCGTCCTGTTTCTGCGCTTGGACCGCCAAGCCAGTTAAAATAAATACAATCAGGGTAAAAATGTATTGTCTCACAAGGGCAAAAATATGGATTTTAATTGCTACTTTATTGGATTTCACAAATTTTAAGATGTGAATTTATCATTCAGACAAATATACCGTAACTTTGTTTATATGAATGTGCTGGAAAGATTAAAGGGATATATTGAAAAGGAGCATTTGATGATGCCTCATGATAAAATATTGCTTACAGTGAGTGGGGGAAAAGATTCGATGCTGATGGCACATTTATTTGCGAAAGCCGGCTTTAGGATCGCTATTGCGCATTGTAACTTTCAGTTGCGTGGTGAGGACTCCGAACTGGACGAAGCTTTGGTCCGAAAATTTGCTGCTGATAATGGGATTCCAATATTTGTCAACCAGTTTGATACCAAGACCTATGCGAAGGAAAATCAAATTTCCATTCAGATGGCCGCACGCGAACTTCGTTATGGTTGGTTTGAACAACTTCGTGCGGAACTTCAGTTTGACCGAATTGCTGTCGCTCAACACCTAAATGATCACATCGAAACCGTGCTGTTAAATCTTTCACGTGGAACTGGTCTGCAAGGGCTTCAAGGCATCTTGCCTGTAAGAGATCGCATCATTCGGCCGCTTTTATTTCTTAAAGCGAGTGAAATTGAATATTATGTCCAGGAATATGCCATTGCTTATCGGGATGACCAATCTAACTTTTCGACAAAGTATGCGCGGAATAAGATAAGAATAGATATTATTCCGCATTTTAAAAAGCTACAACCGGATTTTGAACAGATTTTTGAACAGAATATTACGCACTTTAAGGAATCTTATCAATTGCTACAACAATTTGTCGAACCGATCCGGAATAAACTTTTTCGGTCAACAGGCGATGGTTGGGTAGTGCGCAAAGAGGATTTGGAAGAACATTTGAATAATTTACCTTTATTGTACGAGCTGTTTTCCGGTTTTAATTTTTCTAAAGCGGTGTTAAGTGATTTACAGCAAGCTTGGGGACGGGAATCAGGGCGTATCTTCCAATCGGATTGCTATCATATGCTTTTGGATAGAAATGAACTTTTTATCAAGGAAAAGGAATTTATATCATCGGACGAGGCGATCATTACCTCTGAAACATCGACGGTGGAGTGGAAACAATATTGTTTCCATGCAGGAGTCTCTACAGAACTTACGATTACCAATAGCAGGGAGATTGCAAAATTCGATTATGATCTGCTCATCTTTCCATTGACGATTCGCTCATGGAAGATCGGAGATAGCTTCTACCCATTGGGTATGGATGGGCGGAAAAAGCTAAGCGATTTTTTTATCAATAAAAAAATCAGTTTGTTCGAAAAGGAAAATATTCCTATCGTGGTGAATGGAAATGGCGATATTCTATGGTTAGCCAATTATCGCATGGATAATCGCTATAAGATTACCAGCAATACAAAAAAAGTCCTTACTTTAGTCTGTAAAAGTGATTAAGGCGGAAGTCTACTATCTTAATACTAGAAAAGAAATGAAAGAAGGTGTATTCTATTCAGAAAATCAATATTTAGGACGTGATCGTGTTTGGATAAGCGTGCGGTTGGTACTTGTGCTATTCTGCTTTACAGCATTTTATCTTAATTTGGATCATTTGATTTCCAGTCAATTGTTTTTCATTGTCGGAGTGGGGATTATTATTACATCAATTGTAATGATGTATATGGTCTTATTTCGTATTGAAGTATTTCAAGACCATATATTGATCAGCGGTCTTTGGTCCACCCGAGTTGTAAAAATAGATTTAGCTTCCATTTCGAAGGTTGAAAAAGCACCTTATAGTACATTCTTTTTTAATAATCCGGTCTATAACTTACATACCAAAGGAAAGATCAAGTTTTTTGCCGGGGGTAAAAATGCTGTATTTCTAACAGACAAAGATGGATTGACTTATGTGCTGGGAACACAGCGGCAAGAAGAACTATACCGTACAATCATGGAGACAAAAGCTAAATTGGGAAAGTCTTAAAATTTGTTAATAATTTCTTATCTGACAATTTAAAGACAACAGTTTATGGAGTTATTGGTTAAATTTGAGATAATAGCAACGAATTAACTATGGCATTTTTAAAATTTATACTTATTACATTTGCTGTTTATTTTGTAGTAAGGTTCTTATTCAAATTACTTTTACCGTTTGCGATGCGCAAAGCAGCTGAAAAGCTGATGAAAAAAGCGCAAGAACAAGGGGGAACATATAGCAGCCAGGGACAAGGTAATACCTTTTATTACGAATTTACCGGTAAAGGGCAACAAGAAAATAAAGGAGCGCAACCAGAAGGTAAAATCCAGGTCGATTATATTCCACCGAAGGAAACCCCAGACCGTAAAGGGACACAAACAGCGGGTGAGTTTGTCGATTTTGAGGAAATAAAATAACTTTTTGGCAGTCAAATAGCGTATCTTTGTGCTATGTGGCTTAAGCAACTTTCTGTTTTAAATTTCAAGAATTACTCGGAATCTTCTTTGGAATTTCTCCCTGACGTAAATGCTTTTACAGGGAATAATGGTGTTGGCAAAACCAATCTTTTGGATGCGATCCACTACTTATCGCTTTGTAAGAGCTATTTTAATCCTATCGATTCACAACATATCAAATCAGGTAATGATTGGTTCATGGTACAGGGGGAGTTTGATAAAGAATCGAGTAATGATGTTATTTCCTGTAGCCTAAAAAAAAATCAGAAAAAACAGTTTAAAAAGAACAAAAAGGATTATCCGCGATTGGCCGATCATATTGGACTTTTCCCTTTGGTGATGATTTCACCTAATGACAGCATAATCGTCACGGATGGTAGTGAAGAACGTCGAAAGTTTGTGGATAATGTTATTTCACAAACGGATAATAAGTATCTAGATACCCTAATTATTTATAACAAGTTCCTGAGCCAACGGAACAGTCTCCTAAAACAGGCTCGCCAAACCAGTGTATTGGATTTGGGCCTAATTGAAATTCTTAACTTTCAACTCGAGGAAGTCGGTAATATTATCTTTGCCAAGAGAAGATCATTTATGGAAGAGTTTCAACCCGAATTTGATCGACATTATCAATTCTTGACCGAAGATGCGGAGTCTGTGCAGTTACAGTATGAATCTCCCTTAATGTCGGATTCATTCTTGAATATTCTGGAGAAGAACCTCGAGCGCGACCGTATCTTGGAACGCACGAGTCAGGGAATCCATAAAGATGATCTGATATTTACCATTCATGGTGGAATGCCACTGAAGAAGTTTGGTTCTCAGGGGCAGCAGAAATCTTTTCTTATTGCGCTGAAACTTGCTCAATATTCCTATTTGCAGCAAAAAAAAGGATTTAAACCCTTACTTCTACTGGATGATATCTTTGATAAACTGGACGATCGTCGTACGCATAAATTAATGCAGATGGTCTCTGATGATGATTTTGGACAGATTTTTCTAACAGATACGGACTCAAAAAGAATTCAGCGAATCTTTGACGAAATCAATCGCCCTGTTCGTATATTTGGTATCGAAGGAGGACAAGTGAATGTATAAGAAGCAACCAACGAAAAAGAGCCTGGAATTTATTCGGTCAAGTGATGATATGACCATTAAGCAGGGGGTAGAACGTCTCCTCGAAGCGTATAAACTACGTCGAAAATTTGATGAGACCTCGATCGCTTCGGTATGGCCCCAATTGATTGGCAAAGCGATTGCCAACCGAACGCAGCAGCTTTATGTGCGTGACAAAAAATTGTTTGTACGTGTAGAATCTGCAGTCATTAAAAATGAACTGGCATTAATGCGTCGGCAAATCCTTGGAAGGGTAAATGAATATGTAGGACACGTCATCATTGAAGAAGTCGTGATCTTGTAGAGCGCTTTCCTAAGTATGTTTAACCAATTGTTTGAAAACCTATTTCCTCTTCCCGAAACTTTTCGGGCAAAACTGTTTGCACGTTTCGAACAAGTTGAATTCAAGCGGGGTGATTATCTCATCAAAGCCGGAGATTACTCGTCCAATTTATTTGTTATTGAGTCTGGTTTAATCCGTCAATTTTACACAATCCCAATCGCGAACTGCGCTGGAAAGGTGAACTATTTGTCGCCGGGATCTTCGATGGTGAACATTATTTTATTGTGGAACAAGTCGCGGAAAACCAGGTAAGGTTTACTCAGGGTGAATTGTTTTCTGGTCTATTGATCCCGTTTTGTAGAAAGCTATTAGCGACCACAAAGTTGGGTTTTGAACTCTTCAATGTGGCAATAAAACAACGTGTAGAAATTGGACATAACTTTCAACACTAAGATGTGAATTTGGAAGGGTTATACACATCGATTTTTAATCTATTGACGTGTTTGGAGCTGTTGTAAACATTTTTATGTTGATAACCCTATAGTTTTGCACATTTTCGGGTGATTTATAGATTTGCCTTCTTATGTTATTCACATTTTAATGTTAATAAAGGCTGTGTTATTCACATTTATAGTATACTGACAGGTAAAGGTATTCCACTTATTAACATTTTTGATGTTAATAAGTGGTTATTATTGTTAATAAATTGAAATTGTGGTTCCGAAAAGTCAATCTTATGCACAGCTTATCAACAATCAATGGGGGATTATATTTGTTAATAAAATGTTTGTTGATGGATTAGGTGGTTATCTGGGATGTAGGACTATTATAGATATTGCGCTAGATCCCCTTTTCCTTCACGAATGACCTCAAAAGTGCCCTCTGTCAGATCTACTACAGTCGAAGCGATATTATCTCCGTAACCGCCGTCAATAACTGCATCGACAAGATCCTGATATTTCTCATAGATCAATTCGGGATCAGTTGAGTATTCGATAATTTCGTCTTCATCGTGAATGGAAGTTGTCACAATTGGATTACCCAATTGTTTGACAATTTCCCGAACAATGTTATTGTCCGGCACGCGGATACCCACAGTTTTTTTCTTCGAGCTTAGTAATTTGGGAACTTTGGTGGTGGCATTAAAGATGAAAGTAAATGGTCCTGGCAATGCTTTCTTAAGGACACGAAACACTGCGGTGTCAAAAGATTTTGTGTACTGGGAAATGTCAGTCAGGTCATAGCAGATAAAGGATAGATTGGCTTTATCTGGTTTTAAACCTCTAATTTCACAGACTCGTTCAATTGCTTTTTGCTGTGTTATATCACAACCAATACCATAGACGGTATCTGTTGGGTAAATGATTACGCCGCCACGCCGAAGGATGTCCACGGCCTGTGCGATGGCTTTTGGATTGGGATTGTCGTTATATATCTTGATAAGCATATTGAGTATAGTATATTTATTATGGCGTATGAAAACCATAGCTTTTAACCTAGGGACCCCTGAACGAGGTACTTACCATCTTAAGGGTTCAAAACTATTATTCAGATACGTATCTTTCTAAAAGAACAACAGCCAAAATATTTTGTTTTGGCTGTTGTTCTTTATATTAAAATTCTGCGTTTTTCGGAGTGCGTGGGAACGGTATTACATCGCGGATATTGGTCATTCCGGTAGTGAACAAGACCAAGCGCTCAAAACCTACACCAAATCCTGAATGTGGTACAGAACCAAAACGGCGGGTATCTAAGAACCATTCCATTTCTTCAGCTGGTATGCCTACTTCTGCCATGCGCGCCAATAGACGATCCAGATTCTCCTCACGTTGTGAGCCACCGACCATCTCGCCGATACCCGGGAAAAGAATATCCATGGCACGTACGGTATTACGCCCCTGAGCATCAGGCTCGTTCTGTTTCATGTAGAAAGACTTGATCTCTCTTGGGTAATCGGTTAGGATAACAGGTTTCTTGAAGTGTTTCTCGACCAAATAACGTTCATGCTCAGATTGTAAGTCAGCTCCCCAATCGTCAATTAAATACTTAAATTGTTTCTTTTGGTTTGGCTTACTGCGTTTTAGTATTTCAACAGCGTCTGTATAAGTTACACGCTCGAAATTGTTCTCTAAGACGAAGTTTAACTTTTCAACCAAATTTAACTCAGAACGTTCCGCGGCAGGTTTTGATTTTTCTTCTTCTAATAGACGGTTTTTCAAAAACTCGATTTCCTCAGGACAAGTTTCCAAAGCGTATTTTATCACGTATTTCAACAAGGCTTCAGCGAGGTCCATATTGTCTTCTAGCTCATAGAAAGCCATTTCTGGTTCAATCATCCAGAATTCAGCCAAGTGACGAGTTGTATTTGAGTTTTCAGCCCTAAATGTTGGTCCAAAAGTATAGATGTTTCCAAAGGCCATTGCGCCTAGTTCGCCTTCTAATTGGCCAGATACTGTCAGGTTTGTCGATTTTCCAAAGAAATCCTCTTTAAAATCAATTTCACCGTTTTCTTTACGCGGTGGATTGTTTAGATCCAGCGTAGTCACCTGAAACATTTCGCCGGCACCTTCTGCATCCGAACCTGTGATAATCGGTGTATGCATGTACACAAAATCATTTTCCTGGAAAAATTTATGTACGGCAAATGATAAGGCATTACGTACTTTGAATACGGCATTGAATGTCCCGGTACGGAAACGTAAGTGTGCAATTTCACGTAAAAATTCTAAGCTGTGCTTCTTTGGTTGTAAAGGATATTTTTCGGGATCTGAATCCCCTATAATATTTACCTCAGTTGCTTTAACTTCTACTTTTTGTCCCTTACCCAATGATTCTATCAATTGACCTTTTACACGTACTGCTGCTCCGGTAGTGATACGCTTTAGGATGTCTTCAGGTGTATTTTCAAAATCGACTACTGCTTGAATATTATTGATTGACGAACCGTCATTAATTGCTATAAATTGATTGTTACGGAAAGTTCTTACCCAACCTTTAACAACGACCTCTTTGCCAAATTCTGTGGCATTCAATAGTTCCTTTATTCTTGTGTGTTCCATCTTAATTTTTGGAGAATGACTTGTAAAAGATGCTTTGTTAAAAAAGCAATACAAAAATAAGCTATTCTGTTGGTTTATTGGGTATAAATGTTGATTTAATTCGCTGAATGAAGGATCAATAAGCTTTTAAAGTTATTTTTTCAGAACTCATATTTAGGTCAGATCCAAGAAGAGCCAACTGTCTTTGGGGCAAAAAAAAGCGGATCAACTCAGTTGATCCGCTTTTAAGCTTTATGACGATTGAAGGAATTATCCTTTCAATACTTTGGTTACTAATTCAGCAGCTTCTTTCAATAAGATCGCAGAATAAACTTGCAGACCTGACTCATCGATTAATTTTTTCGCTTCTTCGGCATTTGTACCTTGAAGACGTACGATGATAGGAACAGGAATATTACCAATTTCACTGTAAGCATCAATAACACCTTGTGCAACACGGTCACAACGAACGATACCACCAAAAATATTGATCAAAATAGCTTTTACATTCGGATCTTTCAAAATGATATTGAAACCAGCTTTTACTGTTTCAGCATTTGCGGTACCACCAACATCTAAGAAGTTCGCAGGTTCTCCACCAGCTAATTTAATGATATCCATTGTCGCCATTGCTAGACCGGCACCATTCACCATACAACCTACGTTACCATCAAGTTTAACATAGTTAAGGTTTGATTCGCCAGCTTCAACTTCCGTAGGATCTTCTTCGGTTACATCGCGCATAGCAGCGTAATCTGGATGACGGTATAAAGCGTTCTCATCAAGATTTACTTTAGCGTCAACGGCTAAAATCTTGTCATCCGAAGTTTTTAATACTGGATTGATCTCGAACATAGAAGAATCAGTAGAATCATATGCTTTGTAAAGTGCAGCAACAAATTTTACCATTTCTTTGTGTGCAGCACTAGAAAGACCTAGATTGAAAGCAATTTTACGTGCTTGGAATCCTTGTAAACCTACTTTTGGATCGATTTCTTCTTTGAAAATCAAGTGCGGTGTTTTTTCTGCAACTTCTTCAATGTCCATACCACCTTCTGTAGAGTACATCACGATGTTACGTCCTGTAGCACGGTCCAATAAGACAGACATGTAGAATTCTTTTGTTTCGCTTTCACCTGGATAGTAAACGTCTTGAGCGACCAAAACTTTGTTTACTTTTTTACCTTCAGGTCCAGTTTGAGGCGTTACTAATTGCATACCAATGATGTCAGTTGCTCTTTGTTTGACTTCATCTAAGTTCTTAGCTAACTTGACACCACCACCTTTACCACGGCCACCAGCGTGAATTTGAGCTTTGACAACAACCCAGTCGGAATTGTAGTCTTCTTTCATTTTTTTAGCCGCTTCCACAGCTTGCTCTGGAGTATCTGCTACGATACCTTCCTGTACGCGCACACCAAAGCTCTTTAGTATTTGTTTTCCTTGATATTCGTGAATGTTCATTTGCAAAAATATTTGGCGTAAAAATATGTTTTTTTAAGGGATAAGACAAGGGATAAATTGCTCTTTTATCTATTTTTTGACATTTGTGAAAAATAAAATGGCTGAAATAGAGAAATAACTGCTTATTTATTCAAAGGTGTGATATCGTAAATTTATTTATCTTTGCCCTATGATGTTACAAGCCAAAGGAATTCACAAAGCTTATGGGGCGTTGCCCATCTTAAAAGGCGTTGACATAACTGTGGAAAAAGGTGAAATTGTGAGTATTGTCGGCGCCTCGGGCGCAGGTAAAAGTACACTTTTACATATTATTGGAACATTGGACAAACCCGACCAAGGTTCGATATTTATTGATGGTATTGATATCCACAAGCTGAGCGCTAAAAAGTTGAGTGCTTTTCGAAATGAACATATTGGTTTCGTTTTCCAGTTCCATCACTTGCTGCCTGAATTTACGGCATTGGAAAACGTATGTATCCCTGCATTTATCCATGGGCAGGGGCGGGCTGAAGCGGAGACGAAAGCAAAGGAATTATTGGAATTACTTGGAGTCTCTCATCGTATTGACCATAAACCTGCTGAGATGTCAGGGGGGGAACAACAACGTGTTTCTGTTGCCCGAGCCCTAATGAATGATCCTTCTATCATTTTGGCAGATGAGCCTTCCGGAAATTTGGATTCCGAAAATGCGGCAGCCTTACATCAGCTGTTTTTTGATCTTAGAACTAAATTTCAACAAACATTTATCATTGTAACTCATAATGAAGAATTGGCCCGTATTTCAGACCGGACAATTCATATGCGGGATGGATTGGTTGTATAATCATGATCTAAGTCACCAAAGTTCATTGAGCGGGCGAATCATTAAGGGCTCTTTGCCTATGAATAACATATTATTTTGATGAAGAAAATATTAATAACCTTCGGAACTAGACCACTAGCGATGCGTATTGCTAAAAAACTTGCAGGTAATTTTGAGGTTTTGTACGCGAGTTCGGAAGAGATTCCGGAGTTACTTTTAAAATCGGGGAATTATGTATCTATCCCCAAAGGATTGCTACCTACCTTTGCACACGAGGTACTCAAATTGAGCTTGGACCAACAAGTGGACTATGTGCTGCCTTTGGGTGGCTTCGAACTGGAAGCGTTGGCCGAAGCGAAAGTGTTATTTGACGAGTATCAGATAGCGGTGCTTGTTCCGGATAAAGATATTCTTGACTCTTTTCCTGTCATTGAAAATCCTCCTGCTGACCTTCCTTATGTTTTGCTTTCAAAAGGCAATGATTTATTAGGAGATGATGTACATGAGCGCACATTGGACGGACTCATGGTCAGGTCGGATTCTGAAGAGGATTTTGCTTTGGTCTGTGTGTCGAAATAGAATAAGCCTATGCACTTTGCAGCGCGTTGGGCATAGCCTGTGCAATGTATTTTTAATTTAAAAGATCTATTGTGATGATGTTTCCAGAAGAAAAAAAAGTGTATGTCTTTGAATTGGATGATGTTCTTTTTCCAAAAAAAGACTACTTGCTCCAAGTTTATTATCTCTTTGCCAACTTTATTGAATTTACAGAGACATTTCCGCCACAAAGCGATTTGGTCAACTTTATGAAAAATCATTTGGAAAACCAGGGGGAGGAGTCTTTATTTGAACATGCACAAGCAGTGTTTGGATTTGATATGAAGTATAAAGAGCATTTTGAGCGATTGCATGTGAATGCTGTATTGCCGCTGAAATTGCATCTTTTTGACCATATCGAGAAACTATTTTCGCAATTAGATACAGCAAATAAATACATCTGTGTCCTGACAAAGGGGAATCCGCTGGAACAATTGAACAAAGTAAAGTTTATGGAGTGGGGAGAGTTTAGCGATCGTATAAAAATTTATTTTCATGACGAACTAGCTTTTCGACAAATCGATCCCATTTCGTTTCTAGCCGAGGAATTTGCGGTACATACCACAGCAATTCAATTTGTGGACTAAATTTGCAGTGACTATCTTTGTACGATCTACCAACAAGGTTTTTTGAATCTGAAAATATAGTGAACAAACATTGTTGAAAAAAAATTATGATTGGGGATATAAAAGCCCTATTTTTATATAAAGCCCTTGGATTTATGAATAAAGTGAACAAGCCTGCCACGATTAAGGAAATTGCCAAGAAGCTGAAAATCAGCCCTTCCACGGTGTCAAGAGCATTGAATGATCATCCAAGTATTGGATTGGTAACAACAATGCGTGTCAAAAAAATGGCCGAAGAATTAAATTACGAGCCCAACCAAACAGCGATTTTTTTTAAACAACGCAAGACATTTACCATTGCTGTTATCTTACCCAGTCTATCGGAACCATTCTTTTCTTTCGCGATCAGTGAGATAGAAAATGTCGCTTCGGCACAGCAATACACTGTTTTAATGGGGCAGTCATTGGATGATCCAGATCGGGAAGAACGAATTTTGAAAACATTTAAAAACCATCGCGTAGATGGCATCTTGATGTCAATCGGGAAGAAGACCACAAATTTAGAGTTTATTGAAAAATTGGAATCGTCGGGAATACCGGTTGTCTTTTTTGATTGTGTTCCTAGTTTGCCAAATATCAATAAAGTCCAAAGCGATTTATCGACAGGAATGAATGAGGCTGTCGATGCTTTTGTCGCCCGTGGGCACAAGGTAATTGCTTTAGTAAATGGACCAAAGACTTTGCCTGCAAGTGAGGACAGAAAAATAGCCTATTTGTCTGCGATGAAAAGAAATGGCATGGATATTCTAGATAAGAATATAATTGAAACAGATCTGAGCACAGAAGGAAATGAAAGAGCAATGGAAAGTATTTTTGCTATGTCCGAACGTCCTTCGGCCATTATTTCTTTTAATGACTTTGTTACACTGGATTTGATGAAAGCGGCGCGGAATAAGGGACTGGTTTTAAATCAGGATATCTTTTTCATTAGTTATGCGAATTATCCTCTTTGGCAGTATATGGAAAATCCGCCGATGGGACGTATAGAACAGTTTCCGGGTATGCAGGCGCGTAAGGCAGCCGAAATTTTATTTGAACGGATTGAGAATTCGGAAATAGCAGATCAACAGATTGTCTTTAAATCTAGATTGGTGATGTAGTTTATTCGAAATAAAAAAAGATGGGCAAATCNNGATTTGCCCATCTTTTTTTATGGTTGCTAAGCAATTTTATAGGTGAATGACTTCACCATACGCATCAGCACATGCTTCCATGATTGCCTCACTCATCGTTGGGTGCGGATGGATTGTTTTGATCATCTCATGTCCTGTTGTTTCCAATTTACGGGCAACAACAACTTCAGCGATCATTTCAGTAACATTCGCTCCAATCAGATGAGCCCCTAGGAATTCACCATATTTCGCATCGAAGATCACTTTTACAAAACCATCTTTTGCGCCAGCAGCAGAAGCTTTTCCTGAAGCTGAGAATGGGAATTTACCTACTTTAACTTCATAGCCTGCCTCTTTTGCTGCTTTTTCAGTATAACCTACAGAAGCAATCTCAGGAGAACAATAAGTACATCCCGGGATATTGTTGTAATCAATAGGTTCTACATGAAGACCTTTGATTTTTTCGACACAGGTAATACCCTCTGCTGAAGCAACGTGAGCCAAAGCTTGGCCCTTTACGATATCACCGATAGCATAAACACCTTCAATATTTGTTTTGTAGAAATCGTCAACGACAACACGGCCACGGTCAGTTTTTACACCAACTTCTTCCAAACCGATATTTTCGATGTTAGGAGCAATACCTACAGCAGACAATACAACCTCTGCTTCGATTACTTCAATACCTTTTTCAGTTTTGATGGAAACCTTGCTCAATTCTCCAGCAGTGTCAACGGATTGAACCTCTGATTTGGTAAGGATATTGATTCCTTGTTTCTTTAAGCTTTTTTCCAGTTGTTTTGAAATTTCTTCATCTTCAACAGGAACAATTCTATCCATAAATTCAACGATAGTCACTTTTGTTCCAATTGCGTTATAGAAATAGGCAAATTCAACACCGATAGCTCCCGAACCGACAACAACTAATGATTTTGGTTGTTTAGGTAATGTCATCGCTTGGCGGTAGCCAATGATCTTTTTGCCATCTTGCGGCAAGTTAGGTAATTCACGTGAACGTGCACCCGTTGCAAGGATGGTGTGTTTAGCTGCATATTCTTTGGTAGAGCCGTCAGCACCTTTCACATCAATCTTGCCACCTTTTTTAATTTTTGCAGTTCCATTGATGACATCAATTTTATTCTTTTTCATCAAGAACTGGATACCTTTACTCATGCCATCAGCTACGCCGCGACTTCTTTTGACGATAGCTTCGAAATCAGCCTCACCACCTTGAACATTGATGCCGTAATCCGCGGCATGATTTAAATATTCAAATACTTGAGCACTTTTTAATAATGCTTTTGTAGGGATACAGCCCCAGTTTAGACAAATTCCGCCTAATGATTCGCGTTCAATAATCGCTGTTTTGAACCCTAACTGAGCGGCTCTAATGGCAGCAACATACCCGCCTGGACCACTACCGATTACAATGATGTCGTAATTCATATAAATAAATATTCTGTAGTTGAGTGTTATAGCTTCAAATACCAAGGTATTGAACCTTATATTCATTCAAAAGTACGTATTTTTTCTGATGAATATGAACTATTTATTGTAAAATTGGCGGTTTTTGATAAAACAATGTCATTGTATATAGCCTAATGTCACGTGTCGGTAAAAGGACGAAAAATAATGGGGCAACCGTGTTTAGAGTGTTATTTTTGATGTTCACAATACACAGTTTATCATTATGTTAAGAATATTTAGACAAATTGCGCTGTGGGAGGCTATTTCCACAATCTGCTTGTTTTTTATTGCAATGCCCCTGAAATATTTTGCCGGAATACCCGAGGCAGTGAAGATTGCTGGATCCATTCATGGCTTTTTTGTCGTTATATTTGTCGTGATGCTCATCATGTCTACTGTCGAATATAAATGGCCTATTCTGAAAGCGATAAAGTATTTTTTTGCGTCCTTGGTTCCCATCCTTGGATTTTGGGTAGAATTAGATTTAAAGAAGGAAATTGAAGGAAAAAGACAGAAATCTTAATCATTTGGATTTGAGATATTAATATTGAGATCTTAAAACCGTTAGGCTTAGGGGTAGGTTTACGAAGTTAAGCATACAGCAATAGTGCCCGATAATTTGTGTGCGTAAATTTCCGGGTAGCGGTTTATAAAAAATATGCTTCAATACACTAAGAACAGGCGAGATGGTTAATCATCTCTTCCTGTTTTCTCGATTCCCATGTAAGCATAGGTTATGCTATCTTTTCCATGTGGGACGGGGTTTCCATCCTCATCTAAATTGACAAATACCAGTTTGTCGATGGATAGGATTGTTTTCTTTGAGATTTTATTTCGGACTTCACAACGCATTGTCAATGATGTTCTTCCAAAATTAGTTGCCTCTATACCTAATTCTAAAATATCTCCCTGTTTGGCAGAATTTACAAAATTGATTTCAGATATAAACTTGGTAACGACCTTCGGATTGCCCAATTGTACAATCGCATAAATGACAGCTTCTTCATCTATCCAACGCAAAAGTGTCCCGCCGAATAATGTTCCGTTCGGATTAAGATCTTCGGGTTTGACCCATTTTCTTGTGTAAAAATTCATTTTATATAGGTAGTTATGACAAAGGGGAAAAGTTTCCTTTTCCCCTTTGGTTTATGCTATTTAACGCTTAAGCGTGTATTGCTCTATTTGCAGTTGCTGCTAATGCAGCTTCTCTAATAGCTTCCGTATAGGTTGGGTGAGCATGGCAAATACGTGCGATATCTTCTGCAGAAGCACGGTATTCCATAGCGACTGTAGCTTCGCCGATCATGTCTGCTGCACGCGGACCGATCATATGCACGCCTAATACTTCATCTGTTGTTGCGTCAGCCAATACTTTTACGAAACCATCTGTATCACCTGAGGCTTTCGCACGGCCAGAAGCTTTAAATGAGAATGATCCAGCTTTATATTTTACGCCAGCCTCTTTAAGTTGCTCTTCTGTTTTTCCAACGGAAGCAACTTCAGGCCACGTGTACACAACACCAGGAATTAAATTGTAGTCGATGTGCGGTTTCTGTCCAGCAATATATTCAGCGACATACACTCCTTCATCTTCGGCTTTGTGTGCCAACATTGCACCAGTGATCACATCACCAATCGCAAATACACCTTGAACCGGAGTTTCTAAGTGAGCGTTTACTGGTATTTTTTTTCCTCTTTCTTCTAACGTGATACCGATATTCTCCAGGCCTAAACCTTCAGAATAAGCTGTGCGCCCTACAGCAACGATACAATAATCGCCGTCCAATGTAATTTCTTGCCCCTTTGGATCTTCTGCTGTAACTTTTACGGTTTTGCCTTTTGCGGTTGCCCCCGTTACTTTATGGCCTAAATAGAACTCCATGCCCAGTGATTTTTTCAAAACACGTTGCAGTTCTTTTCCTAATCCACCATCCATCGTTCCGATGATAGATTTTGCAAACTCAACAACAGAAACTTTTGAGCCTAAACGGGCATATACCGAGCCGAGTTCTAGGCCAATAACACCACCACCGATAACAATAAGGTGTTTAGGGATCTCTTTTAAGTTAAGGGCTTCAGTGGAAGTGATGATTCTTTTTTTGTCAACAGGTAAGAATGGTAAAGAAGTCGGTTTTGACCCTGTTGCAATAATTACATTTTTAGCAGTAATTTGTTCTGTAGAACCATCTGCTTTTGTTATTTTGATCGTGTTTTTGTCCACGAATGAACCAACACCTTGGAAACTGTCTATTTTATTTTTCTTAAACAAGAAAGTGATACCGGCAGTATTTTGAGCAATGACATCGTCTTTACGAGCAATCATCTTTGCCATATCTACCTTTAGATCCTTTAAACTAATGCCAAAGGCATCAAAATTATGGGCAGCATTATGGTAATGCTCCGATGAATCTAAAAGCGCTTTTGAAGGAATACATCCAACGTTAAGACAAGTACCACCAAATGTGCTATATTTTTCAATAACAGCTGTTTTTAATCCTAATTGGGCGCAACGGATAGCTCCAACATATCCGCCTGGACCACTTCCGATTACAATTACGTCGTATTGCATTGATTACGTTTTAATTTTTAGTAGTACAAATTTAGTGATTATTAATGGGATAGGAAATCAAAACTTACGATTTATACCCGAATAGGTTTACTTTACATTTTTTTGATAAATGGAGCAGACCTTACTACTTAAAAATCCAATTTCGATAATTTATATGAGCAAACCTCGGTTTGGAAAGATGACATCTGCGAAAGCAAATGATATACCGGCTTAAATAAGGTTAGTAAACTATGAAGAATTAGTAGAAGAGTTAAAGGGGAGCCGCACGGAGCCTTGAAGGTATATTCTTTGAGTCGAGACGAGAGTAATATTAAAGCAAAAAGGATATCCAAATCTATCGATATCCTTTTGCTTTAATAGTATTATTCTGCAACGATTTTCCCTTGCATTACACCATAGTGTCCAGGAAAACTACAGATGAAAGGATATACTCCTTTTTCAAGTGTAAAAGTAATTTTATCTGTTTCGCCAGGACCTAATAATTTTGTATGGGAAACGATAGAAGACAATGCTGATTTTGGAATGTACTCGTCAGCTGCCGCTGCTGCTGCCTCAGCTCCGAAAGTTGGAAGATCTACACCCGGCTTAAGGATAACAACATTATGTCCCATAGATTCTTTCGGCATGGTACCCGCATTTTTGAAAGATAATTCCACAGGTTCGCCAGCTTTAACACGGAATAAGTCCTTGTCAAATTTCATCTGATCATTACCCTCTAAAGATAAGCTGTTGGAAATAGCTACATTTTCAATTCCAGGTACTGTTTCTGTTGCTTGGTTTTCTGTTGAAGCTGTCGATTCGGTACTAGCTGATTTGCCAGACTTCTCGCTGTTTCCGCCACAAGATGCAATTGACAAGGCAACTGCAACTGCTGGTATCATAAAAAGTTTTTTCATTATTACGTTTTTGTTAATTCTTTAAAATTAATGATTTCATTGGTAAATAGAAACAATCATTTCAATTTTGACAATAAAGCTTCAATTGTTTTATATAATTTGATAGGATCAAATGGTTTTCCGACAACTTCGTTGGCGCCTGCATCCAGCGCCTCTTGTTGCTCCGCTTTTAATACCGAAGCGGAGATGGAGATGATGGGCATATTCGCAATGGTCGCATTGGGATGGCGGCGTATTTCTTTAATTGCTTCAAAACCACTCATGAGTGGCATATGTGCGTCCATAAATACCAAATCTATTTTTTTTCTATTAATCTCTTCCAAGGCGAGCTGCCCATTTGTTGCCAGAGTAATCTCACAGTTCCAACTTTTGAGAATATTAGCGAGCATAAAACTGTTTAGTTCGTTATCTTCAGCAATAAGGATCATTGGCGAATTAAATTTCGGTAACTCGGTATAAAGCACTTGTGTTTCTTTTTGCACGGGTTTATCTTCTATTTTGTCAAAGACGCATTCAAAAGAAAATGTACTTCCTTTGCCGTATTGGCTTGACGCGAAAACTTTTCCATTAAGAAGGGCAGCAATACGTTTTACAATGGCTAAGCCCAGTCCAGTACCGCCAAATTTTTTTGTGATGCTGTCTTCCCCTTGCTCAAAAGCAATGAATATTTTTTCCAGGGCATCTTCTGCTACGCCAATGCCTGTGTCAATGACTTGAAATCGTAAACCAATATGCTGATCACTTTCTGTCAAAAGCTGAATTTTTAGAACGACCGAACCTGCCGCAGTAAACTTGAAACTGTTCGAAATAAAGTTGGTCAGAATCTGTTTTAAGCGAAGTGGATCAGTCAGAAAATAACTGTTTATTCGCTCATCCACATCAATATAAAAATTTAATCCTTTATAGTTCGCCTTATCAATAAACAAATTATTCAGATCATCGGTAATATCATGTACCGAAGTGGATTCCATGAAAAGTTTCATCATGCCAGAGTCCACTTTGGAGAGGTCTAATATGTCATTGATAATTGTAAGTAGATTTTGAGAGGCCGAATCTAGTTTATTGATCCAGCTTTCCTGTTCAAGGGTAAGCTGTGAATTTTTTAGCATTTGGGTGATGCCCATAATACCATTGATAGGTGTACGAATCTCGTGGCTCATATTGGCCAAGAATGTTTCTTTTGATTTTCTGGCAAGCTCAGCTTCTTCTTTTGCTTTAAGAATTGCTTGTTTCGATTCCTCCAATGCGATATTTTTCTCTTTAATTTCCTGTTGTATCAAAAGTTGCTGAACGAAAGATTTGACTTTTGCGATCGTCGCTTCCGGATTGAGAGGTTTATACAAATAATCTACTGCTCCACTGTTAAGTCCTTGGATAAGGTACTTATCTTCTTTTGATATTGCAGTGACCATGATTGGAATAATGTGATTCGTTTTTGGATTTTTTTTCAAAAAGGTGACAAATTCGAATCCATTAATTTCGGGCATCTGTACATCAACTAAGGCAAGATCAATTTCTTCCTTCCAGCAGATTTTTAATGCTTCATTGGGATCTGTACTGCTAATTATATTTACATATTCGATATCCTCCAGCAATGCTGTGAGACTGATAACATTTTCAATTTTATCATCGACGATTAATATGTTAATCTTCTTCATTATCTCAAATCTAAATACAACCTTAGGTTAATTGTATGATGTAATCTTTTATTTCGGCTATGCTTAGGATCTTATCTTGTGCATTGAGGTCTATGGCGGACTGTGGCATAATCGGAACTTCAGCATCAAGTGGATCTTGCACGTAGGTTTTTCCGCCGTATTTTTTGATCATTAACAAGCCCTGCGCACCATCATGATTGGCTCCCGAAAACAAAATAGCGGCGCAGTTTTCTTTATAGACTTCGGCAGCAGATTCAAAAGTCACATCAATAGATGGCCTTGAATATTGGACTGGCTCCGAGATATCCAATGAAAAACTATAATCAGGCTCAATAAGTAAATGATAGCCTGCTGGAGCAAAATAGATTGTCCCATCTTCTATCGTTTCTTTGTCGTCAGCTGTTTTAACTTTTTGAAGTAACGCTTTTGATAATGTATCTTCTATACTTGATGCATACTTCGGATTTCTGTGTACGATGACGATAATCGGTCGTTGAATCGGACGCTCCAATGCCTTTAGGATATTTAAAATAACACTGAACCCGCCAGCGGACCCACCTAATAAAAGAATTTTCCGTTCCATCTTAACCTAACCGATTTTTTGATAAATGTTGTGTTTTTTGTTTACAACTTTAAATTTTCCCGCGTTTTTATAGTTAACTAAAGACTCTTTTGAACCCAAACATAAAAAACCAAGGTGGCAAAGCGAATTGTAAAATAAGTCCAATACTTTTTCCTGAAGGTTTGTGTCAAAATAAATCAATACATTACGGCATGTGATCATTTGAAATTCATTGAATGCCTGATCCGAAACCAGGCTGTGCTGCGTAAAAAGAATATTTTGCTTAAGACTATTATTTATCGTAGCAGCATTGTACATGGCTGTATAATACTCGGACAAAGAACTTTTGGGATCTGTTTTAATAAAGTTCTCGGAGTATTCCTTCACCTTTATTAAAGAGTAGATTCCCCTTTTAGCTTTTTCCAATACTTTTGTATTGATATCAGTTCCGTATATAAACGCACGCTGATATAGACCAGCCTCTTTTAGTAAAATTGCCAGGGAATAAACTTCTTCTCCGGTGGAGCATCCAGCACTCCATAACTTAATATGGGGATAGGTGGCCAGATAGGGGAACACATCTATTTTTACCGCTTTGTAAAATTCTGGATCTCTAAACATTTCAGTCACATTGACTGTTATTTCCTGTAAAAAATAAATAATGAAACCCGGTTGATTAATCAATTTGGATTTTAATTCCACCAGATCCAACTTGTTGAGTTCCATAATTCTTGTGACACGTCGCTTTAGGGAGGATCTTGTATATCCGGATACATCGTAGCCATGGAGATTTTTGACAACATCAATAATTTCTTCCAACTCTTCAAAAGTGATCATTACTGCTACTTTAGTACTTAACTCAACCATACACGCATTAAGGATATCAATTTATCCACATCAACTGGTTTACTAATATAATCATTTGCGCCTACGGCGATTGTCTTTTCACGATCGCCTTTCATTGCCTTTGCTGTAACAGCGATAATGGGTAGATTCGCGAATTTTTTGTTCTCCCTTATTTTTTCGATGGCTTCATAGCCATCCATTACAGGCATCATAATGTCCATTAAAACAAGATCAATATGCTCATTACGTGCTAAGATATCCAATGCTTCCTGACCGTTATTAGCAATCTCAATCTTCATATCATAGCTTTCGAATGCAGTACTTAAGGCAAATATATTGCGCATATCATCGTCTGCAAGCAATACAGTCTTGGCTGCCAAATTGTTCTCGGCAAGTACAGATGAATTGTTATTATAAGAATGATATTCTACCTTGTTACTTCGGATTTTATTTAAGAATAAATTGACTTCGTCAATTAATCTATTGTTGGATTTGGCTGATTTTAATACCATGGCTTGACTGTGGTGCAAAATTTCTGAAGTCTGCTCAGGGCTTAGCTCCATGGCGGTGTTAATGATAATCGGCAGATCTTTAAATTGACCATTTGATTTGATCTCGTTGAGGAGTTCTATACCGGATTTATCTGGTAAATTAAGATCCATAATAATGCAATCAAATATTTGTTCCTGAAACAAAAGGTCGAGCGCTTGTTGTGCATTGAATGCCTGAAATATTTGAATATCCTGTTCTTCAAGAGATTGCTTGATAAAATCACTTTGAATTTCCTGGTCTTCCACCAATAGAATTTTCTTGATTGGATAGCTTGTTGAAGCTTTAATTTTTAGAAAAGTTTCAGCTAAGGATTCTTCAGAGACTGGTTTTGAGATAAAACCGATGGCACCAGCGGATATCGGCTCATCGTGGAGAAATGTTCCTGCTGACATCATGTGTACAGGTATATCTTTTGTCGAATCGCCTTTTTTGAGGTTGCGAAGAACTTCCCAGCCATCCATTTTAGGCAACATAATATCTAATATGATAGCAACTGGTAGTAAATTTTGTGCTTTATCCAGACCATCTTGACCATCGTAGCTTATATGGACATCGTATCCGTTTTGGATTGCATAATCTTTTAGGATACCAGCAAAAATGAAATCATCTTCGATGATTAATAACTTATTGTTTTTACTCTTTTTAGCTGTATGATCCTTTTCGATTGTTATATTTTCTAATTGTGGGTTGGATGTCACACGATTGTTTTCGATGATGGGTAATTCTGAGATTTTAGCTTCAGCTTCCTCTTCTAATGGCAAATTGAAAATAAACGTGCTGCCTTCGTTGACTTTACTGGTTAGTGTTATTCTTCCCTTCAAGAGACTAGCTATTTCACGGCATATGGATAGACCAAGTCCTGTACCACCATATTTGCGGCTTGTCGATCCGTCTTCTTGCTTAAATGCATCAAAGATAAGTTCCTGTTTTTCCGGAGCGATTCCTATCCCATTGTCCTTAACCGTAAAGTATAAATGCTTATTCTCGACATTGATCATGAGCAATACTGTACCATTTTCGCCTGTAAATTTAAAAGCATTCGACAATAGATTTTTCAGAACCTGTTGAATGCGATGCTCGTCACCAATAAATTCCTTTGGAGTATCGCTACCGATTTCCACATTAAATCTGATGCTTTTTGATGCTGCAGTATCATGGAAAAAATCACTGATGTAATCCACCAGATCATTTGTGTTGATGTGTTCTTTTAAAACTTCGACTTTTCCAGATTCTATTTTTGCCAAATCCAGCAATTCGTTGATCAAATAGAGCAAATCTGACCCTGCACTATGGATGACGGAGGCATATTTTATCTGATCCTCATTTAGGTTATTTTTCTTATTGTCCTGTAATAATTTAGCAAGTATAAGAATGCTGTTAAGTGGAGTCCGCAACTCATGACTCATATTTGCCATGAATTCAGATTTGTACCTGCTTGATAATTCAACTTCCTCTATTTTCTGGGCGATAGCCAGCTTTGCTTTCTCTAAATCTTCATTTTGAGCATAGAGTAATTGTGCTTTTTCATCCAGTTCATTATTTGTTTGGATGAGTTCTTCCTGTTGTACGCGTAATTCTTCCTCTGAAGCTTCCAGTAGATGAGTTTTATGGATTAATTCCTCGTTGGTGGTTCTTAATTCCTCTTGTTGCGCCTCCAACTCTTCGGTTTGTTGTTGAAGTTCTTCATAGAGATCGGTAAGCTTGCCATGAGTTTGTGCAACTTTGAGAATGATGGCGATATTGTCTTTTACTCTATCCAAGAAATTGAATCGTAACTGATCCTCTTTTTCATTCACGATTGGACAGCAGATTTCCATTAGACCAACGCAATGATTTTCATAAGTAAATGGAATGATATAGATCTCTGTTTCGATCCTATTGGATAGCGAAGTCTCTAAAATAAGATGGGAGTGATCGATATCCCTGATTTTGACTACTGCATGTTTGTTTGCTACTTCCCCTAAAATACCCTCTTTTTCCTTAAAGTTCTTTTTTATCTGTTGGGCAGGGGCAATGCCTAGCTTATGGCATAATTGATATTCCTGGTAATTATCGTCAAAAATATAGATCGTTCCCCCCAGAGCTTTCGTCATTTTGGTGATCGCATTTAAACTGATTTCCGCTATCTTTTTGTCATTGTAATCGCCACGTAACTGTTCATCAATTTGATTGATGGCATTTAGGATCCAGTTATCATTATTAGTTTGATCCTGTAAGAGTTGAAGGCGATTATTCGATTCCCTTTGGCCTTTAACGGTCGCTCTCAGGACTTTGGAAATACTGGAGAATTTTGCTAGGATATAGAAAAAACCACTTAAGCCAATCGCAATGAAAAGGTAAGTGATATTTTGTGCCAATTGAAGATTGTTCCTTGATTTTTCTAGTAAGCTAGCTCTTTGGTCGAGCAGCTCTCTGGATAAGATATCGATCTGATTTAAGATGGATGTTTTCTGTTCCTGGATGTATGGTGGTAGTGTGCCAATGTTAACCTTCGCATAGGCGATATCTTTTTCAAAATCATGGAAAAGCGCGATTTCTTTACGAAGCGTTTCAATGGCATTTGACGAAACGATGTAGCGATCATCCGTTCTACGAATGGATCTCAGTAACTCATCTGTTTGCTTAAGTTCGCGTTGATAGGGAATAAATAGGGTAGGATCTTTTTTTGTGAAATAATGAAGTTTGACATCATTGACTGCATCGATGTTTGATCTAATTTCATTAATCACATTAAATCTATTTTCAGCTACCTGAACGATATTGCGCTCATTATCTAGGATATGATGTAAAGAGATAAAGAAGTATAGAGCGGAAATAAAAATAAGCGAAAAAGAAATTATCACTCCTATGGTAATTTGTTTTCTATAGTTTTTTTGTTCCATGTGAGAATGAGTTTAATAAATTTTGATCGCCCAACTATCGTTCATTTTTCTGTCGCTAGTTTCCTGATGTTATCTGGAGGAAAAAGATAGATGTAAAATAACAAAAAAACTTGCTATTCTTAAAATAGTCGAAAATTCAAAAAAAAACAAAACCCTGATGATGGGCACCAGGGTTTGTTACTAACCAATTATAAACCTAAATTATGAAAAGACTTTTTAAAGGCGACCAACTAAATTAGTTGCCGTGTTTTTTGCTTTGAAAAACTATATTGATTGTTTTTGTAATCTTATGTCGCTTTCAATGAATTGTCTTCTTGAATAGCGCTGTTAGTGTTTTCATAGCGAGATAACCTTTAATTATCTTCTACAAAGATACAGTAAATACCAGGTTCCGTCCAAATGTTTTTTATATTAAGTTGCTGATACAACTATGTTGTGACAAATAAATGATATTTTGGCTTATTTGAATAATTTCATGGCGAAATTAGTGCTAAGATAAGGTGCAACAATGTAATCGTATATTCAGTGGAAATGCCTTATTTTTACAAAAATATATATCGATGGTACTGACTGAATTTAAAACGATAAAAGGATTTGTGTTGGATGTGGATGGAGTATTGACAGATGGAACTGTACAAGTGAATGAAGCTGGAGAACAGCTGCGAACTTTTAATATCAAGGATGGGTACGCCATGCAATTGGCGATAAAAAAAGGTTATCCGATTTTTGTCATTACTGGGGGGGCATCCCTAGGAGTGGAGCGCCGTTTGCAGGGGTTAGGCATCAAAGAAATTCACTCGCGTGTCGTAGATAAACTTTCAAAACTGACAGCTTTGGCTAAAGACTATAATTTAGGACTTAATCAATTAATGTATATTGGTGATGATATTCCTGATTTTAGTTGTATGCGCGCTGTGGGTTTGGCTGTGTCTCCGGCAGATGCGGTGGAGGAAATCAAAAAGATATCGCACTACGTATCGAGTTTTGATGGTGGAAAAGGGGTTGTACGGGAACTGATTGAAAAAGTACTCAAAGTGCAAGGTAATTGGTATGTGGATGAATCAATAAAGAGTATGTAATGATGTTAGAAAATTTAAAGGACAAAACAATTATTTTAGGTTCTCAATCTCCTAGACGGAAACAGCTTTTATCAGGATTGGGTATCGAGTTTGAAGTGGAAGTACGGGAGACTGAGGAGTATGTTGATCCGAGTCTTTCAGCGAGTGAAGCAGTACGGCAGATTGCACTGCAAAAAGTGAAGGCTTTTGCAGATAAAGTAGATGGCTTGGTGATCTGCGCTGATACCGTTGTTGTGTCCACCGCGGGTGAAATTTTAGGGAAACCGAAGACTGCGGCAGAAGCCACGCAAACATTGGCAGCCTTATCTGGAAACAAACATGTGGTCATTACCGCGGTAGCGATACGTTGGGAGGGTGTCGTGCAATCCTTTGTCGAAACGACAACAGTGTATTTTCATGTATTGGAGCAAGAAGAAATCGACTATTACGTTTCGAAGTTTTCACCGCTCGACAAAGCTGGATCCTATGGTATTCAAGAATGGATTGGCTTAATTGCTATCGAGAAGATCGAAGGAGATTACAATAATGTCGTGGGACTTCCGACGGCGCGGTTATACCAAGCATTGAAAAGGTTAACATAAAACAGCGGCTATGCCGCTGTTTTATGTTAACCTCATACTATTTTATGAAATAACGAACGCCCGTATAAAACATACGTCCTGTTAAAGGGCCCCATAACATAGAGGTATCAAAGTAATTTCCGAAAGGCTGATCCGCTGCAAGGATGGGTGTTTTCTGAAAATAATTGGATAGGTTTTCACCACCGACATAAACGGTAAAGTTTTTGTCTTTTCCAAAAGTTTTGCTGATCTGTGCGTTCATCGTTGCATATGTTTTTGATTCGGTCGGCATCTGATATTCAACAGGATTATCCATTGTGGAAGGGATGCGTTTTGGTCCAACCACATTCAAGGTATAATCTAAGCTCCATCCAGCGTGATGGTTATACGCTAGATTGACGAAACCGCGATGTTTTGCCAACAAAGGCTTGGTTTTTCTGCCACTTTCAAAGTCAGTCTGAACATCCAATAGACGGTAGGCCAATCGTGTTTCAAAGTGTGGTGCCGGCATAAAGCGAAATTCCGTCTGCAAACTATTGGAGAATGATTTTCCGGTTAGGTTATAAAAACTGATTTCCCTTGGGTTTTCGTAGTCGACCACCACCTGGTTGGAAAAGTTATTATGAAAAAAATCAACGGAAGCGGAGGCTTCTCTTCCAAAGATACGCATCGTTTGATCTACTGCGACTCCTGTGTTCCAGGATACCTCAGGTTGCAGACCATATGCTTTAGCGTAAATATCCTGGGAGTGAATGATCAGCCTTCTACTACTGGCCAGAACTGCTGTATTTTCAGCAAAGATATTGGCTGTGCGCTGGCCCCTGCCTGAACTTGCACGGAACGTTGTTCCGGCGATAGGTGCATAGCGTAAATTCAGCCGCGGTGTTGTAAACCATCCGTACAATGAGTTATAGTCTTGACGTAGCCCTAAGACAGCGTCAAATTTTTCGGATGGGCTGAAGGTATATTCAGCAAATGCACCGGAAACAACCTCTTTACGTTTGAAGTTCTGATCTGTTAAGTACCACTCATCGTAATTATCGTAATTGATGGAGGCACCTACACGATATTTATGTGCTACAGTACCTATAATGTCCTGAAACAATAGATTCGCATAACCATTTTGTTGCTCGGAATTGTAGTTTTTTAGACCAAAATAACTTTTTTGATTATAGTTGGATCCAGCGAGCTGTAGACCGATGCTGCGGTGTTTATTTTCTGGAAATACATAGCCGATTTTAGCAAAACCTTCAACACGCTCGATGTCGAATCCAAGGCCATAACGATTTGTGGTTCCTTTATCTGTCTTCTTATCAAAATCTATCTGTCCGCCCGTGCGGTCATCATTTAGATACTTGACGCCAAATTGCACCATTAAGCCTTTACCATTCTCATATAACCAACGGTTTACACCTGAAAAAAGATTACCAATAGGGACATCCCTAAATCCATTGTGACTAAAGTTCATGGATTTATTGTACATAAAATTGTCATGTAATAACAGGGATGTTGACCAATGTTGACCTATTTTTTGTGAAAGATTTAGATTTACGTCGGTACGTCCCATGTTATTGGCATAGGCATTGAAAAATAATCTTTCAGAATTTTGTGGTTTTTTCAGTTCGACATTGATCTGACCAGCCATACTTTCATATCCATTGGCTACAGAACCTACTCCTTTAGCAATTTGGATAGATTCGATCCAGGTGCCAGCAATGGAATTTAATCCTAAGGGGGATGCTAAGCCACGTGGGCCCGGTAAGTTTTCGACCGTTAACTGGGTATATATACCACTTAGCCCCAGCATTTGAATCTGTTTGCTACCAGTCACGGCATCAGCGCTGATCACATCCACTGAAGCATTGGTTTCAAAGCTTTCACTGAGATCACAACAGGCAGCTTTAAATAATTCCTTTCCTGTAAGAACTTCCAGTCGAGCAGGAGTCATACGATCAATATAGGTGGATTGACGTGTTCCTTTGACTTCGACTTCCATCAGTACATTTCCCTTTGCCGTAATCATAACGACTTCATGTAGGTCTTTAATCGTGATCGTATCGGATTTCATGCCGACATAACTGACAACCAATTTGTCAAAACCTTCTTTGTGTTCCAACTTAAACACACCATTCTCATTACTTCTGGCATTTCTGCTGGGTAAGTTAGCCCAATGTAAATTAGCACCAACGATAGGTTTTAGATCTCCTTTTTCATTCTCTTCGACAACGACACCTGTAATGGTATGGGAATGACCATCGTGTCCAGCATCAATAGGGGCTACTTTCTTTTCGGGCGCTTTTCCGTTTTCCAATCGCGGGTACATACAGCATTCATGGAGTTTTGCATAGGATTCTTCACTCGCGATTAAGTTCTCAACATCATGCCCAACTTGGGCAATACTCTTTTTGATGGTCTCCAGTTCAACTTTTTGAGTATTGTATTTAAGATGTAGTAAATTATCGCTTGCATTCCATACAGCGCTTTCTACACCAGGTAATTTCGCCGCGGTTTCAATCCGCTTTTTACACATTGCACAATTACCGGCAACAGTCAGTGTTCGGGTGCTATCACTTTGTGCTTGCACAATGGCGAGGGAAAATAACAATAAAAGGGTTGTCGTATATATTTTTTTTAAAATTTGATTCATAGTTTTTTTGATTATGTACGGCCTGAAAAAAACGCGCATAGTAGATAAAGTCGAAGAGAAATCATCGACAATTATTTTGATTAAAAATCAAAAAAGAAAAGAATCAAATTCTGAAACTCTGATTTAGAATAAATACAGCGGGACTGTACCTTTTTATTACGGTGTTCTGATTAGCACTTAATTTCGATGGGTTGTCCTCATCGGTAGGAAATTGATAATAATTATATATCCAATGCAGTGTAACAATTGCCGGAGAGAAACTATTGAAATTAAGGGTTTGTGATAATCGATTAAATTCATCTACTTTTTGAGCGGCAATAACGACATCTTTACAACTGCCTTCTTGATGACAGTGATTTTGCTGCTTTTTATCCGACTTAGCACATAGTGGACAATGAGCCGTTTGATTTTGGCTTAATGAAATACTTTGCGCCTCACCTTGGCAAAAATGAAAATGTAAAGTTGCACCACTTGCCGTAAGCAAATAAAAAAATAAGCCGATAAACAATGCAATTTTCCTCATCACAACAAAAGTAGAGAAAATTTGTAATTTTTTCTTGTAATATTTTGGATAAATGTTATAACTTGTACATCAGAAAGAATAACCAAAAATTACCGTTATGATGTGTCTATTATTTATTAACTCCATTAGTTTATATTTATTAGCTGTTTTTTTAATAGTTGGTGCAGTTTTACTGTATAAAGTTTTTTACCATGTTATCCGTCGCATAGAGGAATAATACGGATAGTATAAGCGTTCTTAAGTTATCAGCTCATTAGTGGATCACTTTTTCCACTATTTCCGGTTTCTATACGACCCGCATACTGTTCCTCAAATGTGTTGTAATCTTTACAGCTCACACGGAAATCGTACCAAAAACTTTGTTCGGAAAGATCGAATTGAATTATCGTTGACGCTCCGGCTTTGAGTTGGATTTCCTTCCTATCTCTACCATAGCTGATATCCTCAAGTAGGAGACGATGGCTTTTACTATCGTTATTTGTACATGTGAAAGTGAGGCGTCCCGTAAATGACTGTTGATCGTTACTTTTTTCGTAAGTGCAGTGGATTTTAATTTTGGGGTGTTGGGCATCACCTTTAAACATACGATAGAATCCATTGGGGCCATATACCTCAAGTTGAAACTGCCCCTTGTCAAATGCATCGATCGACCAATTGTCAAAGATTCGGTCCCCTGAAGATACCGCGTAGTTACGGGAAGTGCCGATCTCCCCCTTATAAGGCGTGCCATGGTACACCGTAAAAGGTGAGCCCGCAGAACGTGTGCCGAACATTTTATTCCCCGCTTCAAATGTCAGTTGATATGTTCCATTTGATCCGTATTCTCCATGCACATAAAGTTCATAGGGAAGAATGCAGGAGTCACGAAGTCCTTGTTCTTGTTTCGGGAAATAAGGCGAACGGCTAGGGTTCTTTTCAATCTGCTCAATCTCCTCAGCTGTCAATGCTTTGAATCCCATTGGAAGTCCTTTAAATTGTGCTTGATGGATCTCTTTAATAAAAGACTGACGGTCCAATACCAACGGGTTTTTGATCAACTCCCCACGGTAAGGCCTAAAAATTGAAGTGAGATCCCCGCAGACTGTACGTCGCCAGCTACTTATATTGGTTTCTTTAACTTCCTTTTTGATTTTATGGCTAATGAATTTCTCTAAAAACTGTAAGCTCGATGTATGGTCAAATACCTGGGAATTTACCCATCCGCCCCTTGTCCAGGGTGAGGCTATGATCAAAGGAACACGATATCCCAGGCCGATATTGCTTTCTCTTCCGCTTTCCGGGTAATACTGTTCGTCGCGACGCACAAATTCCAATTTAGGGTCTATATCTGAAGATACTTTTCCGCTATTTGGTTCGTAAGGATTGGGCGCTGTAAAAGGAGCGAAGTGATCGAAATAACCATCATTCTCATCGTAAGTAAGTATAAAGATTGTTTTTTTCCAGATTTCTGGATTTTGAGTTAAGATATCCATAATCTCACTTACATACCAAGCGCCGAACCAAGGGGAATCGGGATGATCGGAGAAAAGTTGAGGTGGTGCAAGCCAAGATACGGTGGGTAGTTTACCTTCGGCAACATCTTTTCTGAATTGATACAGGACATCGCCTTTAGGGATCTGTAGCTCGCGTTGATTATCCCCCTCCTGGTATTGCATGGTCTCGAGTTCCATGTAACCGGGCTGAGCACTGTTATTGACAAAAGCACGGCGATGGATATCTTTTGTTCGTTCATCGAGTTTCTCGAAGTTCTCAGCGGTATAGTGTTGCAGCTCTTCGCGTACATGTGCATAGTCCTTACGCAACTTTTCAAGCGTATCTTTAGCAGGTGTAGCGGCTATTTTTTGTTCGAGTTCTTCTTTTTTACTTGTGAGTAGCTCCCTATATCGTGGACTGTATTTGACCTGATATTGCGGAAAGTATTCCATGGGATTGCACCCAAAGTTTGCTAACCAGCTATTGGCTTCACCACTGTAGCCAGCACTGCTCGAAGAAATCTCATTTTGGTATATTTTCCAATCTACGCCCAGCTCTGAAAGACGTTCGGGGAAAGTTTTCCAGTTCGCTTTACCACTAAATTCTGAATCACCATTCCATACTAAAGCTTTTCCGTTTAAGTTTTCCCGAATATTAGCAGTCCAAAAATAGAGTCTGTTGGGATTGGTGCCGGTGATACTTGAACAAAAATGTTGATCACAGATGGTAAAAGAATCCGCGAGCGAATAGTAGAATGGAATATCTTCACGTGTGTAATGTCCCATGGTTAGTGGAAGGTCTGCAAACTCTTTAAATCCGGAGTGCTTGACATCTAACCATCTATTCATCTTTCCGTTATTTCGGGCATCGGTCTGATCAGTCCAATTATGGGGGAGACAGCCCATCCATGTAATTCTTGAATCTTTGATATCTAATCGGAAAGGAGCGTATGTTGCTCCGTTTTTTTGCGTCTGCAACCATACTTTGTGTTTGTTCGGTTGACGGATCGCTCTTGGATCGTTGAAGCCCCGTACACCACGTAGCGTACCAAAAGCGTGATCAAAAGACCTGTTTTCCTGCATCAGTAAAACTATATGTTCGGCATCGTAAAAGGTGCTGCCCAAAGCAGGGTTGATAGCCATTGCTTTTGCAATCGCGGATGACATAACCTGAGAAAGTGATGCTCCACCAGCAAGCATGGCTGCTTTTTTCAAAAAATCTCTTCTTGTGTCCATACGTTAGTTTATTCGGTTAGTGATATGTCGAAATGTATGTTTTTTCAAATATTGGTTTTTACGGCCTAATTATAAAATAACAAGCGCTCAGTGAAAGAATTGTTACCTTTGACTGAACGCTTGTTTACTTCATTAAATAGAGGTTTACCCTTTTATTGATTTTATAAAATCAGGGATTTCATCCATATAATCTTTTTCTCCTAGTCTTCTTACAAATGCACTGCCGATGATTGCGCCTGCAGTATATTGACTTGCTTTTTGGAAGGCTTCTTTATTTGATATTCCGAACCCGACGATCAACGGATTTTTCAACTGAAGATCATGAATCCGTTTAAAGTACGCATTCGTATCTTCGCCTACATCCAGTGTTTTGCCCGTTGTGGCATTGGAGGATAATAAGTAGATAAAACTATTGGAAAGACTATCAATTTTTCTGATTCGTTCAGTGGAAGTCTGTGGTGTAACGATAAAGATATTCGCGATACCATTCTTTTCAAAAGTTTCCTGATAGAGGTCCTCATATTCATACATGGGTAGGTCAGGAATAATGACTCCGTCCACACCTACATTTTTACATTCTTCACAAAACTTCTCAACCCCGAATTGGATCACTGGGTTGACATAGCCCATCAGGAAGACCGGGATCCGAACATGCTGACGCAGTTCGCGCAACTGTTCAAATAATTTTTTTACGGTCATCCCGTTGGCCAGGGCAACTTCCGAACTGTGTTGGATAACAGGTCCGTCCGCAACAGGATCAGAGTATGGAAAACCAATCTCCAGAAAGTCTGCACCGGCTTCCTCCAACTTTTTAGCGATGCGGATTGTACTATCCAGTTCGGGATATCCCGCTGTAAAATATATCGATAGAAGGGGATTCCCTCCTTTTTTTTCAATCGTATTCATGCTTTAAAAATCAAAGTATTTCATATAGTTATCGAGATCCTTATCACCGCGTCCTGATAAACAAACCACGACGGTTTCATCACCTTTGAAAGGAATTTTGCCCAAATAAGCAAGTGCATGTGAACTTTCGATCGCAGGAATAATACCTTCCAGTCGAGTGAGTTCCAATCCTGCCTGCATAGCTTCATCATCTGTTATACTGACGTATTTTCCTCTTCCAGATTTAAATAGCCAAGCATGCTGCGGTCCGATGCCCGGATAATCAAGTCCGGCAGAGATCGAATAAGGTTCAATCACCTGGCCATCTTCAGTTTGCATTAATATGGACCGGCTTCCGTGCAATACGCCTTCTTTTCCCAAGGCAGTGGTTGCTGCAGATTCACCCGAATCAACACCATGTCCAGCGGCCTCTACAGCATATAACTGTACGTTTTCATCATCGAGAAAATGATAGAACATCCCTGCAGCATTGGATCCGCCACCGACGCAGGCGAGGACAATATCGGGATGTTCGCTACCGGTTTTTGTGAATAACTGTTTTTTCGTCTCTTCGGAAATAATTGATTGAAAACGGGCAACCATATCGGGATAAGGATGTGGACCGACGACAGATCCAATGATATAATGCGTATCTACCGGATTATTGATCCAATCCCGCAACGCTTCATTTGTTGCATCTTTGAGTGTCTTCGAACCAGATGTCGCTGCAATAACCTCGGCGCCCATCATTTTCATTCTTGCGACATTGGGTGCCTGGCGCTGAATATCAATCTCGCCCATGTAGACAGCGCATTGTATCCCTTTTAAGGCACAGACGGTTGCAGTAGCAACCCCGTGTTGTCCAGCACCTGTTTCTGCAATGATGCGTTTTTTTCCGAGACGCTCAGCCAAAAGGATCTGACCGATGGTATTGTTGATCTTATGTGCGCCTGTATGATTGAGATCCTCACGCTTGAGATAGATCGTTGTACCATATTTTTCTGAAAGCCGCTTGGCATGATACAAAGGAGAAGGGCGCCCGACGTAATCGCTTAGCAGCTGGTTAAATTCCTCCTGAAAGCTTTTCTCTTCAATTATTTTGAGATATTCTTCACGTAGCTCTTTTACATTGGGATAGAGCATTTCGGGGATATAGGCACCACCAAATGGGCCATAATATCCTTTTTCATTGACTTGATATATACTCATTTCTTAATACTATTTATACTGTGGCTCAAAAGATTAATATCTTTTAATCCTGGTTCTATTTCAAATTTTGAATTGAGATCCAAGGCATATAACCTGGGATCATCAGCTTGTAATGCTGCTTTAATATTATTCTCATCTAAACCGCCGCTTAGAAAATAGGGGTATTCAAGCTTATATTGGTGGAGTAAGGACCAGTCAAATTGTGTACCGGTACCACCGTAGGAATTACTTTTGGTGTCAAATAAAAAATAGTCAATTGCTCCTCCATAAGCATTCAATACGGTCCAGTCAAAATGTTGGTCTATACCGAAAGCTTTGATCAAGGTCACTTGCCCGCGTAGCTTCAGTTCTTTACAAAATTGAGGGCTTTCATCTCCATGTAGTTGCACTGCATTTAAGTTGAACTTGTCTATTTTGTCACAGATTTCGGCAAGGTCTGCATTGACAAAAACACCAACTTTTATGAGACCTTTGAGCCCCTTAATATATTCCTGATTGGCATCGCCGACAAAGCGTTTGGATTTTTTATAAAATATAAAGCCAATATAGTCAACAGCAAGTGAGGTCAGCCCAACGATATTGTCGGGATGTTTCATGCCGCAAACTTTTATCTTGATCGCCATCTTATTATTTTATTATTTTTTTGAAACTTTCGAGCGCCTTTCCAGCCATCAGTGATTCTTCGGCTTCATAGAAACAATCGCCAAAAGATTTTTCAGGATGAAAAGTTTTAATGGCAAATGCAGCATTAGTCAGGACAACGTTGTTCTGTATATCTGTACCTGTATTGTTCAAAATGGACAAGAATGTCTGCGCTGCTTCGGCAACGCTGTCACCGCCGGCTAATTCCTGTGGAAGAACAGGAGTGAAGCCTAACTCCTCCATATTATAATAGTTTTCCCCCTGATTGTTGATGACCTTGAAATCTCCGGTCATGGATATTTCGTCATAACCATCCAGTGCATGGATAATAGAATATTGTTTGTTTGTATTTTGGTATAAATAGCCGTAGAGCCGTGCAAGTTCCAAGCTGAATACACCGACAGATTGAAACCTCGGATTGGCCGGATTTGTTAATGGTCCCAACATATTAAAGAATGTCTTTACCCCCAATGCGCGACGTATGGGAGCAACAGTTTTCATGGCTGGGTGAAATAATGGTGCATGAAGAAAGCAGATATTGGCCTGGTCAAGCTGGCGCTGTAATTCGGTTTTGTCATTACTAAATTGATAACCTAAATACTCCATAACATTTGAGGAACCACAGCTCGATGACACCCCTATATTGCCATGCTTGGCCACCTGATAACCTGCGCCAGCTGTCACGAAAGAAGCAATTGTAGAGATGTTAAACGTGTTTTTGCCATCACCGCCAGTGCCACATAAGTCGATTAAGTCATAACCATCAAAATCCAGCTTGAGGCACAGATCGTACATAGCATCCCGAAACCCGCCAAGTTCTTCTACCCGTATACTTCGCATGCCATAAGCTGTCATAAAAGCAGCGATTTGATGACTGTCATATTTACCTTTGGCAATGTTCATCAAAATCTCATAAGCCTCTTGCCGCGAAAAAGTCTTGTATTCAAATAAATGAGCTAAAATTTCTTTCATAATATTTTTAAATAAAAAAGGCTTACCTTATTCAGGCAAGCCCATCATATCTTGATGTATATATCAAATAATGCAATAGGAGTTTGCCACAACGTTATTCGTTGTGCCACCACCAAGCCTTATTTAATATAGTTGTTATCATTTCCATTTTTATTAATACAAATATGGTTGATAGAATTTTAAAATGCAAGTCTTTTTGTTGAAAAATTTTTAAAAAATCTTCTAGTACGTCATATAGCTTACAAGCAGATCCACAAGACAGTCATAAATAATCCAAATTTATTGCACGTTGTCTATAGCTCGATCGACTGAGCGTTTCCAGGTTGACCTGAATATCTTGGGTACTAATCGGATAAACAAAGAATAAAGACGAAAAACAACTAATAGAACACAAAATGTGCTTTATTATTCCCTTTAGAAACCAGGGTGAAGGAAGCTATTTTTTTTCCCCGAATAACCGCAGCAAACACAAACCGTTTGAGATACCTTACGAAATACACCTGTTGCGGATCAATTCCCTCCAGGTCTATATCGTAGGTCTCCTTCCGGCCGGCTTCAACGAAGTTGATGTATTCTAATTTGTCGATATCCTTGCTTTGTACATTGATACGGATTTCGTCTATGCTGGCCAAAAGATACTCCTGTTGGTCTTCATCGAGGTTTTTAGCTGTTATGATATCCTGACTTAAAATGATGTCGGTCGCTAAATCGACATCATTAAGACGCTGTACGAAATTTTTTAATACAGCAATAGGTTCTTTCGCAGCTAAGCTTTCCTGAGCAGACAGGGAAGTGGCTAGCATACAGCTTATGAACGTTAATAACAATACCTTTACTTTTATCTTCATAAGCTTAAGACTGAACATCATAACAATGGATTAATTTCATGAAATAAAAAACGCCTTTCATCAAAAGGCGTTTTTTATCTGCTAATATTCATCTTCATTGAAGAAGAAATCATCTTTTGTCGGATAATCGGGCCAAATTTCTTCAATATTTTCATATGGCTCACCATCATCCTCAAGAGATTGTAAGTTTTCAATCACCTCAACTGGTGCACCCGAACGAATAGCATAATCGATTAATTCATCTTTTGTTGCTGGCCACGGTGCATCTTCTAGATGCGAAGCTAATTCTAATGTCCAATACATATAAAAACAATTTAAGTTCTCTATTTTCGCAAAACTATCATTTAATTTAACTTAAACAAGTAAATCAATTGTTATTTTTGTGTCAATAATATAAGTGTTTGATTTATAATGAAATAATATTTTTAAATATTCTCAAAGTCACTCCCTTTTTCATTTAGGGCACTTAGCCGTGGCGACACGGATTTGATATCAGCATTCGGATAATCGTTTTCAATCAGGCCATCGCGCATGCGTACAATACGATGGGCATGGAGTGCGATATCTTCTTCGTGTGTGACCAAAATGATGGTGTTTCCCTTGGAGTGAATCTCTTCGAGTAGACCCATGATTTCAATGGAGGTCTTTGTATCCAGATTTCCCGTTGGCTCATCGGCCAATATAATAGATGGATCATTGATTAATGCCCTGGCAACAGCCACCCGTTGTCGTTGTCCACCTGACAGTTCATTGGGTCTGTGATCCATGCGGTGTCCCAGTCCAACACTTTCTAATGCACTGGTCGCTTTTTCCTCGCGTTTAGCCTTATTATATCCGGCATAGATCAGCGGTAAGGCCACGTTCTCCAATGCCGTACTTTTGGGGAGTAAATTGAAAGTTTGAAATACAAAGCCGATCTCTTTATTTCTCACTTCAGCAAGCTCATCCTCAGACATGTCACTTACATTAATCCCATTCAGGATGTATTCACCTCTACTGGGGGTATCCAGGCAACCCAAAATGTTCATTAATGTGGATTTACCGGATCCCGAAGGTCCCATAAGCGCTACAAATTCTCCTTTGTGAATATTGAGTGTAACCGAACTGAGGGCATGGATTGTCTCCGAGCCTATTTGGTATTCGCGTGCAATATCCTTGATTTCGATTAATATCTTTCCTGACATATTTTTTGGACGTTCTCTGGATGATGAAAATACGATTTATTCTTCATAATCCAATAGGAATGCATTTTGTCGTAGACGATTTTCTCTAACTCTTCCGCATTGGTGTTATCAAAGTTTTTTGTTTCAATGGGTGCAAAAACATGAACTTTGACAATTCCTGGATGAGATCCTCTTTTGGCGCCATCATCGAAAAAGATATCCCATGCGTTCTCAATGATAATGGGAACTACAGGTACATCGTTTTGGACAGCAATACGGAAAGCTCCAGACTTAAAGGTGTGTATCTGAGGAGGAAATCCGTCATCGATTTTTCCTTCCGGAAAAATGACGACACTGCGACCATTTTGGACAAGCTCGTTGGCCCGTTGAAAAGCCTTAAATGAAGATACCTTACTTCTCCGTGTGACAGGAATGTCTATGGTCTTGAAAAATATACGGGTTACGGGGTTTTTAAGAAGAGAGGCCTTCCCTATAAATGAAAACGGGACAGGGCATAGGTAGGTTAGCGCTGTGATATCAAGCACTGAAGTATGATTGGGACAGAGCACCATCGGTTTGTTCCAATTCATTTTCGATTCATACGTGACCTTAAAAAATACACCCGCCAGCGCCGATCCACCAATCGATACCCAACGTCGCATACGTGCGATTCGAGCATAATTTTTTTCTGGATGCAAAGCCAAGAAATAGATATAGGGGAATAATACGATGAAAACAAGTAGAACGCTAATAAAATACCAATAACGATGGAGTTTTTTGAGCAATGGAACCATACAATTCAACTAATTTTGACCTAAAGTAAAAAAAGAAAATGGATAATTAATTATCCATTTTCTTTTTAGTCTATTGTAAAGCCATACTTCTTGTAGATCTGCTTGGCTGTGGGGGAGTCCATAAATTTCAGGAAATCATCTGCAGCCTGTGCATGTGGCGCATTTTTCAATTTTGCGGCCACATAGGTTGCTGTGGTATTCTGCGCATCCGGAATGGCTATGCCTTCAACAGGATGACCGATAAGCTGTTGATAGACGACCTCAGATGTCCATACTGGCGCGACATCTGCTTGACTATAAAGGATCCGCATGGGGCTTTCGCGATGATGTATTTTTGTCAAATACGTACTGCCGTCCTTTACCTTATCTTCCATAATTTTCTTGACCAGCTGTTCGCCGCCTGCTTTTTTATAGGAAGCCTTAATTTGTTCACCTATACCTTCCCATTGCGGATTAGGCATGCTAATCCGTACATTGACTTTCCCCAGATCATTCAACGATTTGATATTTGCGGGATTACCCTTTGGGATCATCAAACAGATGTTGTTGTAACAATAAGTTTGCGTATGGCTGAAATTATCGGCCATTTCATTGATGGCCCGCTTGCTGGCTGTGTAGATATCGGGTTTGTGTGTAATGCGTAGATTGCCAATGGTGATGGAGCCCCCTTTAATCTGTTTCGCTAGAATTCCAGGCGGCAATGTTTCGACAAAAATACGTTCGTATTGTGGGTATTCTTTTTTGAAAGATGCCAGTAAATCATCCACGACCATAAATTGGTTGCCGGCAAAAAAGACAGTGAGCTGCGGATTTTCAATATCGCCATATAGGTCTGGAATATTGTCTATCCCCGGAACTGTAAAATTCAATGCTGACACTGGTGGATTGTTCCAAGGGGGATCAAAACGATGTTCCTGCGCCTTAATTTTTGGAAGGGCAAAGCATGCCAGAGCGAGACTTAACGTGATTAATTTTCTCATCATACTATGGTTTAACAATGACCCAACCTTCATTTGCCCTTAAGATCAATTCGCCGTTCCCACTGGGAACATAACCGATGAAGTCAAATAACTCTTCTTTTGCGATATGCTTCTCTTCCAACGTATTTAAACACTGTGCGACAATAACACCTTTTTCGACGAGGTCCTGCAATGGTTTTTCATACTGACTGTTCTTTTTTAGATAGGCCTCGGTACCTCCTGAAAAAGCCACGAGTTCAATTTGAAGATGTCCTTTCAGCCGCGGATCTTTCAGCACATTGTTGATATTGCGAATGGCTTTCTCAATTGTTTTTGGATCATTGCTATCCAATTGATAGATCGCTTTATACGTTTTTTTCTTAGCAATTGCGCCCGTATATTGGTGGTTGTCAAGTAGTAATTTGCTGGTTTGAGCTTTCGCTTGAATTGTTGTCATCGCTAAGAGGATGCAGGCAATTGTCAAATGTTTTTTCATCATATTAAAAATTATAAGGTCCGTGTTTATGTTGTTCTAAACTAATATTGTCCGCATATGGAGGATAAGGACTATCCTTTGGCTTCTTTGCCAGATTCGGGTAATCAAATTCCTTATTTACTTTTTTTGGACGGTCGAAAGAGTTGATGTAAGCCGCGACATCATAGGCTTCATCATCGCTGAGCTGCGGCGCGTCGTAGCTTGCTCCCAAGGGCATATTTGCTTTAATAAAACGTGTGGCGGTAAGCAACCGGGCCATGCCGGCTCCATCATTATAGCTATCTTTGCCCCAAAGTGGGGGATATAAATATCCCTTACCGGTAGGCTGTAGCATACCCTGTCCATCTTTTCCATGGCAGTTGGTGCATTTGCCTTCAAATACCAACTTACCATGTTTCAGGTCTGCTGCACGATTTGGTATGTTCATTTTGACAAAGCCCTGTCCGGCTAACCGCCCTTTATTGCGTGTATTGATACTGATGTTTTTTATATAAGTTACAATCGCACGCATTTCTTTACTGTTTTCGGGTATAGCGCGACCGTTCATACTTCGTTCAAAACAGCCATTAATACGTTCTTCCAGCGATTCCACTTTGTTTTCCCGTCCGATATATGTCGGGAAAACATTGGTGAGTCCGACATAGGGGGCAGCAAAAGCCTTTGTTCCACCATTGAGATGGCAACTGGTACAGGCTAATTTATTTCCAATTTTTAGTTCTCCATCGTAAAAATAGTCATACGTATTTTTGATCAGTTTCTCGCCATAACTAGCCATTTCACCTTCAGGATTGTCTTCGAAAGAAACTGCTTTGAACTGTGATACATGTGTTATCAGTGAATCATTGGTTACAGCGGATGAATCTTTCGATCTATCATTGTTTTCGTGCTTAAGTGGGAATACACAGAGTGTCGTACAAGTGATAAACAATGCGATAATGATCCAACTGAGCGCCTTTAGGTAATTTGTTAGTTTTTTGTATTCCATGACTCTAATTCGTTTGGACAAATCTACTAGCCTATTGACTGGGATTAAAACGAAGATTCTTTATGAGATATAACCAAATGTTATATCTTGAAATTTTGCCTTAGGCAGAACTGTAGGAATTGATTGGGCGTGCCAGCAAGGCCTCCATAAAGATGAGTGAAATAAAAATAGCGTTCAATGCATAAATGTGGGATATCTACGATAGATAATTGATTCTGTAATACCTCCCGCTGTACCGTATGAATGGAAAGGAAGGCGAAGCTATGACGACGGGCCAGATAGCCCTTAATACTTTCTGTCGATGGCAGTATCATTTCGATCTGGATTTCAGATAAATTAATACCTCGGTCTTTTAACGCGTTTTCAATAATGGTACGCGTACCCGACCCCTGCTCACGAAGCACTAGGGGTAAACGCGTTATATCCGAAAGGATAGGTGATTTTAATTGCTTAAGTAAGGGGTTATCGCTATTGGTGACCAAGACAAGTTCGTCTTTCATAAAAGGGATATATTTTAAAGCCCGGTTGTCCGTTGAGCCTTCCGTGATCCCGAGATCTAATGTTTTGTCAATAAGCTGTTCTTCAATGCTTCGGCTATTGGACTGAAAAGACTGGATGCGGTTATTGGGGTATTGGGTTAGAAAATCTGCCAAAAGCGTTGGAAGTACATATTGCGATATGGTCGTACTGGCACCCAAAATAAGATTTCCTTTTCGGCCTGCTTGCAGTTGCTGTATTTCCTGCCCTGCTTGATTATAGAGATTGATAATCTGTTGGGCATATTTATAAAGAATTTGTCCTGATTCCGTCAGTTCAAGGTTATTACCTTTTCTTTCAAAAAGAGGAACCCCGAGTTTTTTTTCGAGTTCCTGGATATTTTTACTGACCGCGGGCTGTGAGATAAACAGTGCTGAGGCAGTCTTGGTAAAATTAAGATGCTGAGCTGCAGTATAAAATACGATAAGACGAAAATCAAAATCCATAAAAAGATAAAGGGTTATTTCTAAAATTTAAAAATAACCCTTTATCTAATGAAAAACTAAATTATTTACTTAGTTCTGCGTAATATTTATGAAATAAAGGAATTGTTGAGATACCCATCAGATAATTCTCGATGCCATATTTTTCGTTTGGAGAGTGCAGGTTGTCGCTGTCTAATCCAAATCCTAGCAGCACTGTCTTAAGCCCTAAGACTTCTTCAAATAAAGCAACAATTGGAATAGATCCTCCGCCACGGGTAGGGACTGGTTTAACACCAAATGCATCGTGTAATGCTTTCTCAGCAGCTTTATAGGCAACACTATCTGTTGGTGTAACTACAGGCTCACCGCCGTGATGTGGTTTTACTTGGACCTTAACATAATTGGGTGCAATACCTTCAAAATGTTTTTTGAATAGCTCCGTTATACGTTCTGAATTTTGGTTTGGTACAAGACGCATCGAAATTTTTGCATGTGCTTTAGAAGGTAGCACAGTTTTAGCACCTTCACCGATATATCCACCCCAAATACCGTTAACCTCTAGGGTAGGACGGATTCCTGTACGTTCTAATGTTGTATATCCCTTTTCTCCCCATATGTTTTGAATACCTAGATCTGCTTTGTATTCTTCAATGTCAAAAGGAGCCTCATTCAACGCCTTACGTTCTTCAGCCGACAATTCAATGACATCGTCATAAAATCCAGGGATTGCGATATGATTATTTTCATCGTGCAGGGAAGCGATGAGTTTTGCAAGAATCGTAGCTGGATTTGCAACAGCTCCACCATATACACCTGAGTGCAGATCCCGGTTTGGTCCAGTAACTTCAACCTCCACATAAGAAAGTCCACGGAGGCCTGTCTCCAAAGAAGGTTGTGCCATACTGATCATAGAAGTATCTGAAATCACGATCACATCGGCTTTAAGTCTTGCCGTGTTTTCCTTGACAAAAGTACCTAAGTTGACAGAACCAACTTCCTCTTCACCCTCGATCATGAATTTGATGTTACATGCCAAAGCATTGTTTTGCATCATATATTCGAAAGCTTTCACATGCATATAGAACTGTCCCTTGTCATCAGCAGAGCCGCGGGCATATATTTTACCATCGCGGATAGTCGGTTCAAAAGGAGGGGTATCCCATAATTCATAGGGATCAGCTGGCTGGACGTCGTAGTGACCATAAGTCAATACAGTAGGCAATGAAGGGTCAATGATTTTTTCACCATAAACAATTGGATTACCAGCAGTGGCACAAACTTCTACGTTGTCGGCCCCTGCATCACGCAGTTTTTGAGCGACAAATTCAGCTGTCTTCTGTACGTCGCCCTTAAATTTAGGATCAGCACTAACCGAAGGTAAACGCAATAAATCAAACAACTCATCTAAAAAACGTTGCTTGTTTGCTTCTACATATTCTTTAATGTTTTGCATATTGTTTGTATTTGAAACAAATTTACACAAATCGGTACATTTAACTCAATTTGTTGTAACCTTTTCAGAGCTGACAGTGACTAATGTTAAAATTAAATCAAATATTATGGAAAAAGAGTCAATGGCAGCAATTATGGGTGTGGGATTATTCACCTGTATCACCCTTTGTGTTTATTTTATCATGCGTTACCGCAGTACCGCAATCAATATCCCTGGAGAGGATCGAAAGAAGCAGCCCTCAGATTGGCAGAAACCAGGTATTTTAGTGTTAGGAATAGGTCTTGGGCTTCTTATTGTTGGCGTGATACAAAATTATGTGAATGCCGATCTGCCTGATTCATTAGCTGTTGCGATTTTGATCATAGCTGCCGGTGTGTCAATGATTATAGCCAATAAACTCGATAAAAAACACGACATTTAGCCCTTCAATGGATGAAATTTATATTCGAAAAGTACTGTCCGGAGATGTTGAGTCGTATCGGTATTTTATAAAAACGTATCAGGATATGGCTTTTTCTGTTGCGCTTTCTATCGTTAAGCAGGAGCATTTGGCCGAAGATGTTGTTCAAGAGGCTTTTATTAAATGCTATCAGTCCTTATCCTCTTTCAAAGGCAAATCAAAATTTAGTACCTGGTTTTATCGTATCGTTGTTCATGTTGCTTTTAATAGCATCCGATACAAGAAATTAGCCCTGATCGATTTTGATTTGGTAGACCATGACCAGGCCTATGATGAGTCCATTCTCGATGAAATTATTAACAACGAGCGAAAAGAAATGATCAATGATGCCCTTGCTATTTTATCGCCTAAGGAATCTGTCGCCCTACGCCTATTTTATCTGGAGGAACAAGCTATGGAAGAAATTCAGGAAATAATGGGCTGGACACTTGCTAATACAAAAGTGATTCTACATCGGGCACGAAAAAATATGCAACAGGTCTTGAATCAATTGATAAAGAAATCAGAATATCATGGATAACGAACACAAGAAAATGAAACAGATTATACAAATGAGCAAAGTAAGCATGCCATTTGATGATTTAGAACAACGCATTATGGGACGGATTGAAGAGTTGGAAAAAGCAAAAATTAAAGCGCTTTCAGATAAAAAATATGCCATTGTATTTTTTCTTTTGGGATCCATCTGCGGTATTGTACTCAATAGCTATTATATGAATAAAATTCAAATGATTGAGATGGCGGTTGCTTACCGTACTTATATCTCGATATTTTTCCAACTTATTTTTGTAATACTAATCTGCTTTTTTTGCCTGCAATTATGGAAATTGATCAAGATCCAACAGCATAAAAGCTATCAATAATTTCGAATCTTTTATGGAATATATGTACTTTATATATCTTAGTATTAAAACCTTTTATTTCGTTTCAATTAGCGACTGATTTCTAAAAGACGCTTTCCGGGAAATAAAATTAAATTTATTGTAACAAAACATTGGTTTTATATACTAATGTTATATTGATATTAATATACTATCCAACAATTTTATGAAAAGAGTTTTGCAAATTCTCTTATTTTTCGTTTTTGGTATTCATGGAATAGCTATGGGGCAGTCCAAAATTACCGGAAAGATAAGTGATGTAAAAGATCAGGTTAAATTATCCGATGCAACAGTCATGTTATTAACCGCTAAAGATTCTATTTTGACAGGTTTTACAAGATCGGATGAAAATGGTGTTTTTTCCTTATCCAGGCCAGATACGGGGTCCTATCTTTTGATTGTGAGTTATCCTAAATATGGTGATTATTATACGCAAATTGCCCAAGGTAAGGACTATTCCAAATTAACTGTGGGGTTGACCAAAACAGCTACTTTATTGGAAGAAGTGATCGTGACGGGTCGAATCCCTATTACCATAAAGGGCGACACCACAGAGTATGACGCTGGTAGTTTTAAAGTGGAAAAAAATGCGAAGGTGGAGGATCTGCTGAAAGTTTTACCCGGGATCACCGTGGACGCATCGGGCAAGATTACTGCGCAGGGTAAGACTGTCAAAAAAGTACTCGTGGATGGTGAGGAATTTTTCGGAGATGATCCGACACTGGTCACCCGGAATATCCGATCGGATATGGTCGATAAAGTGCAGGTGTACGAAAAAAAATCCGAGCAGGCTGAGCGAACTGGTGTTGATGATGGGCAACGTGAGCAGACCATCAACGTCAAGCTTAAAGACGGGGCCAAAAATGGTATGTTTGGAAAAGCGTTAATCGGGGGTGGTACCAGTGATTATTACATGGGTCAACTGATGTTGAATAAATTCAAAGGATCTCAAAAGATCTCCGTTTATGGTCTCTTTGGAAATAATGGTACAACAAGTATGAATTGGCAAGATGCGCAGAAATATGGCGGCGACTCGGGCGTTTCATACGGGGATGACGGATCCATGTCCTGGTCTAATTTTACGGATCCTTTTTCAGGGCAGGGTGTAATCGGTATACCACGTGCCATCAATTCGGGTGTTAATTTTTCGGACAAATTCAATAAAGATAAACATAACGTCAATATCAACTATAAATATGGAAGGTTAAGCAGTGACGGGGATGATGAGACAATCAGCACAGGGCTGATCAATAATAAATCAACGAAATCTGTAGATACTGAGAACGATCAGCATCGTGCCAATTTAAAATATGATCTGAATTTTGATTCATTAAATACCTTGACCATCCGTGGTGGAGTTTCCCGAAAAAATCTTTGGTCGGACAACAAACGTGAAGCCTATCAGTTTACCCAGAATATGGATACAACTGTCGCTGAAAACACCCGAGAGATCATCAAGAACACGGTCAACGAGTTTAATTTTAGTACTTATTTTACGCATAAATTTAAGAAGAAAGGACGCTCATTTACATTTGATGGTCAATTCAGACGAAATGAAATGATAGGAGATGGTTATCTATTCTCAACGGTTAAGAATTCCGTTAAAAAGGATACCACAGAATATAATCCAATAGAATCCACAGACCAACGCAAAGACCGTAATAGTAAAAATGACGTGCTGGGTGCTTCGGTCTCGTACACGGAACCTTTATCTAAAGTCTGGAATCTCGTTATAGGAACCGGAATAGAAAGTAGTAACAGTTCCTCCCGTGTCGGATCGTTCAATAAAGATGCTGACGGGGAGTATAATGAGCTGGACAGTCGTTTCAGTAATGATTATAATTTTGATAGGCGGAGCAGTAGGTATAAATTGGCCATAGTGCATACCACCGAAAAGCTGAAGTTTACCGTTGCCAATAATTTTAATAACGATAAACTGGAGCAATATAACAACAATAGTAAACAGGGCCTGTCCAGAAGTTATTTTACCTATAATCCCAATGTGAGTGCTGGCTATTCCTTTACAAAGACCAAGGGGTTATGGATGAATTATACCGGAAAGAATCAATTGCCTTCCATGAGCCAGATTCAGCCCATTTTGGATAATTCTGACCAGATCAACCGTTATTTAGGAAATGAAAATCTAAAACCTTCGTTTAGAAACTCCTTAAATATCAATTATAACTCATTTCGGATTCTTACCGGAAGTTATATCTATGCAGGGGGAAATATTACTTTGGATAAAAACCCGATCACACAAAATATTGATACTGCGCAAGGCCTCAATATCTATACCTGGAATAATGTTGGGGGTAAAACAAATACCTCAGTTAATATCTGGTCAGGATATCATTTTAAATTGAGTAAGAAACTGGGATTATCTAATTCGCCACAATTTTATGTGAATATGAGCGACAACTATAATCTATTCAACCAGCAATTAAACAAGGTTAATACAACGAACTTCAATTTTACGTATAATTTTAAACGAGATACCAAGACGGGATTAAATTTCGATTTAAACTTCAGCCCACAATACCGCTTAATGAAATCGAGCTTGGAACGTAATACGAATAGCAATGGTTTTGTATTCGGTTCGAATGGTAGTGTAGAATATTTTGTAAGCAAAACCTTTAAAGTCTATACGAACTATAGTTATACCTACGAAGCGGCAACAAAAGCATTTGATGAAAAATTTGAACAATTTCTATTGCATCCCGGTGTAAGTAAAAAGTTCCTGAAGAATGAATCCCTGATGTTGGATTTCACGATCAATGATGTCCTTAATCAGAATAAAGGTTTTAGCCGTTCGGCATCAACATCCATTTTTACACAACGCCGTTATGATACAATCCGGAGATACTATATGCTTAAGCTATCCTGGGACTTCACAAAAATGTTTTTATAAAATTTAAGTTAAATATCATGTTAAAATATATTATTTTTCTCTTTTTGTGCTGTGGAGTCCTGAGCCTTAAGGCGCAATACACCCTATTCGGAAGGTCTGGCAGCATTTCCTACGATAAGACCATGTACATAAAAAATATTGTGGGTAAGAAATTCTTAGCGAAGGCTGATGATAACTCAAAACAATTTTTTGAACGTATTCTTCCTAAGTTACCGGAGAGTGCCGTGCTGAAGAAAACCATGAAATTCAATACTACTGAAACTTTATTTGAATCGGTAAAGGATGAGAATCCAGATGCAGAGATTAAACAGTACATTATGATGCTTGCACTGGATTTTGAAGCAACTACCTTGTCAAATATGGCCACTCGTTCTTTTCTAAGGTATAATGATATTGTAGGTGAAAAGATCATTGTTGAGGATACCATGAAACGGATCAAATGGAAGGTAACCGACGAATATCGCGAAGTCGCCGGATACAATTGTCGAAGAGCCAATGGGCTAACAGCAGATTCAATTTATGTGATAGGTTATTATTGCAATGAGATTCCTATCAGCGGCGGTCCTGAATCTATCAATGGCCTTCCCGGAATGATCCTGGGATTGGTCGTGCCAAGTCAACATGTTTCTTATTTTGCGACTAAAGTTGAATTAAGTAATGACCTGGTCATGGATAAAAAAAAGTTTGAAAAAAGTAAGGTAAAGCGGATGACGAGAAAGACCATGACCGATCAGATTTCGGGTGTGTTGTCACAACACATGAATAAAGAGACCGTTCAGTTTATTATGGAACTGGGGAATTTATAAGTTTTGGCGGATACATTTGGAATAGAAACCAGTGTTTTACTAACCATTTAGATAATAAAAGCCCTTCATAAAAAGGGCTTTTATTATGTTTTAAACTTTTATGTTTTTGTATATCAATTAATTATAATTAATATTTGCGTCTTTTTTTTTGATGTATTTTTTTGAGATAAATTAAAATTAACTAAAACAAAATATTAGTTTTGTGTACGAATTTTATTTTTATAACTATACTATCCAAGCTATTTTATGAAAAGAGTGGGGCAACTACTTTTACTTATTTTATTCTGTTTCTACGGAATAGTTAATGCACAATCCCGAATTGAGGGGAAAATCAGTGATGTGAAGGATCATCTTAAGTTGCACAATGCAACAATTATGTTGTTGACAGCTAAAGATTCCATCTTGACTAATTTTACTCGGTCTGACGAAAACGGTAAGTTCTCATTGGAACAACCCGCATCTGGTGAATATTTTATTGTTGTCACTTATCCAAAATACGGTGAATATTATGCCGAGATTTTGCCTGGACAGAATTACAGCAACATGTCTATTGGTATGACCAGCAGTACAACACTGTTGGAAGAAGTGATCGTAATGGGACGTGTGCCGATTAGCATCAAGGGCGATACGACTGAGTACGATGCTGGAAGTTTTAAAGTTGAAAAAAATGCGAGGGTTGAAGATCTGTTGAAAGTGCTGCCTGGGATTACAGTAGATGCTTCGGGTAAGATTACGGCACAGGGAAAAACAGTGAAGAAGATGCTTGTTGATGGTGAGGAATTCTTTGGTGACGATCCGATTTTGGTCAGCCGGAATATCCGCTCGGATATGGTCGACAAGATTCAGGTCTACGAGAAAAAATCCGATAAAGCTGAGAAAACGGGTATTGATGATGGTGAACGTACCCAGACCATCAATGTGAAGTTGAAGGAGGAAGCTCGACGCGGAATATTTGGAAAAGTAGACGTTGGTGGAGGTAGCGATAAGTTCTACTCCGGGCAAGGCTTTTTGAACTATTTTAATCAGTCTTTTAAGGTTTCAGCCTATTTGATCGCAAGTAACACGGGGAAGAGCGGACTCAGTTACGAAGAATCATCAAGCATGGGTGGAGACTATGATCGAGGAGATAATTTTGACGGTGAAGGTATTCCAAAGTCGCTGAATACCGGATTTCTATATTCAGATAAAACGGCTAATAAAAAACACGCTTGGCGAATCGACTATAAATATATTCGCTCCAATGTGGATCTGGACCGAAATGTATTCACACGCAATGCAGCTCGTGATACAATATTGACCAGCAATAGTAATACGCTTGCCTCCAATGAAAATAAAAAACATAATGTTGGCTTGAAATACGAATTTAAAGTGGACTCGATGTCGGATTTAACGGTATGGGCAGGTGCTAACAAAAGACATGACAACAGTTCTTCGGAGACACAATCAACTACCGTTAATCAATTTGAACAGAAGGTGAACGATAACATCCGAAAATTTAAGAATGACACCAAATCAGAACAGTACAATGCATCGGCACTCTACGTACGAAGATTTAAGAAGAAGGGGCGTTCGCTATCATTCAATTATTCTACATCGGGTTATAAACAAGATGGTGAGCAGGAATTATATTCCAAGTTGACATTTTATAAAGAAGGGAAAGCTGAAAGGGATTCAACCCTCGATCAGAAAAAATTTGTAAACAATAGCTCTTTTTCTATGGGTGGGGAGTTTGCTTATTCCGAACCGATCTCAAAGAAGGTTATTTTATCATTTGAATACGGACTCAATTTCAATAGAAACAACAACGCAGTTGAATCATTCGATAAGAATCTTAACACAGGAGCTTTTGATACACTAGATAGCTTGTATAGCAATGACTTTCTGTATAAAACGACAAAGAATAGCTATAACCTTGCGGTGAATTACAAACCGCTCGAAAAGCTGGCAGTCAATGTGTCGAATAGATTTGAAAACAGCAAATTGTCCCAGTTCAACCGAATGGAAAATTCGGGGCTTGCCCGTTCATTTTTTGTGTATAATCCGGTAATCAATGTCAATTATGAACTCCAAAAAAATAAATCGGTCAAATTGGAATATCGGGGTACAAATGGTTTGCCTTCCTTAAATCAGATTCAGCCCCTACGATCGAATTTGGACCCCCTGAATGAATATCTAGGTAATGAGAATCTGAAACCTTCGTATACCAATAATCTTGATCTGAGCTATAGGACCTATTCCGTATTGAAAGACAAGTTTATTGGTATCTATGTAAGTGCTTCACGCACAAACAATGCTTTGGTGCAAAATACAACGATCGATTCCTTGGGTAAGACTACCTTTGTCTGGGGCAATTTGAACCATCATAGCAACAATCAAATTAGCATCATGCCGAGGTATTATGGTAAGCTCTGGAAAAAATTTCAATTGAGACACGGAGGGGGACCATTCGTATCTTTCAGCAACAATTACAATTATGTCAATGGTGTTTTGGCGAATGCCAAAGTGCAGAGCTATTCCGTATATTATGGAGTACAACGATCGACAACCAAAGGCCTGGATTTTGATATCAATGTATCTCCGGGATATCTTATCCAGGATAATTCCATCGGTGCAATGACGGATAGCAAGGGCTTCACATTTTCATCTGAGGGAAACCTGAAATACTTTCTACCGTCTAAATTTATTGTGCGAGCGGATTTCAGCTATAGTTATCAGGCTCCCACGGCAGTGTACAGCAAAAAATTTGAACGATTTGTCTTGAGTCCTGCACTGTCTAAAAAATTCAGGAAAGATGAAAAGCTGGAATTAACCTTTACGGTCAATGACCTGTTGAAGCAGAATGTGGGTTTTGACCGAAATCAAAACGGAACCCTGCTGACCGAACGTAGGTTCAACACAATCAGTAGATATTATATGGTGAAGCTCACTTGGGAAATCAATAAAATGCTCGTAAAATCTAAATAACATGAAAGATATCAAAAAATTAATCGTCCTATTCTTGGCTTTATGTTTAGGAACCACGGTTTTTGCACAATATGCTTATTTTCCAACCCAGGGGACTATTACCTATGACAAAACCGTGTTTCTTAAAAACCTCCTCAAGCGCTATGCAACCTATGCAAAAGATGAGGATACGCGCAGTTCCATTAAAGAAATGATCGAACAGGTGCCCGATAATCAGGTCTTGAAAAAGAAGTTGACATTTTCTACCGATGAGGTGCTTTATGAGCATGTTCCTGAAGAATATTCGGATGTTGTGAGTGGGCTAATGCGTTCGGGAATATTTGAGTCGGGGATCAGTGGCTATCAGAATCTGAAAAGCAAAGTCTTTAATTCCGTTTTCGAATTGGGTGGGGAACGTGTAGTCGTGGCTGATTCGACCTTGAAGATCAAGTGGAAAATTACTAACGAGTACCGTGAAATTGCGGGATATCCATGCCGCCGAGCCAACGGACTGGTACTGGATTCAATCTATGCTGTTGCCTTTTATACAGATCAAATTCCCGTTACCGGCGGACCCTCAGCTTTTAATGGCCTGCCTGGAATGATTCTCGGTCTGGCTGTGCCTGAATTGCATTACAATATGTTTGCAACTAAGGTTGAACTTGGTCCTGTTACAGCTTCATCGGCGACATTATTGAAGAAAAAAGACAAGCCCTTATCCAGGCAGCAGGTTTATGATAATCTGAAAGCCTCTTTTGGTGACTATCTGGGTATTAAAATTTATAATTTGGTGATGGCTTGTACGTTTCTGTAAGAGACCAAAAAAAGGCCTTTCGTTTGAAAGGCCTTTTTTATGTGAACTCAGGAAAGATTATTTTCCGTCGTTTTTCTTAGCAGTAACTTCGTTACGAATTTCTTGTGCTAAGGTTTTGATGTCTTGTAATCCTTTACGTACACGTGTACCAGCAGCAGAATTACCATTGTTGAAGAACTTGTCTGCATCAGCTTCGATAGAAGCTACTAACTCTTTTAATTTTACGTAGTTTTCCATTTTTTTATAATTATAATTTTAGTTTTTATGGTTTTTCCTAAACACTCCTTAAATATACAAAAACGAATCAAATAGAAAATAAATTTCGTTTTTTTTTATCGAAAAAGCTTAAAAAAAACTATTCAACAATCTTAAGTTCGTCAATAATGTTCGTTGCACCTGCAAATTTATCAATGATAAATAATACATAACGAATGTCAACTGAAATAGTACGCTGTAGCTTATGGTCGAAGATTACATCACCAGCCATTGCTTCAATATTACCATCAAAAGCTAGGCCAATTAATTCTCCATTGCCATTTATTACCGGAGAACCAGAGTTTCCGCCTGTTATATCGTTGTCACTTAGGAAGTTTACTGGTAAATATCCTTTTTTGTCAGCGTAACGGCCATAGTCCTTATTTTTGTACAAATCCATCAAACGTTGTGGCAAATCGAACTCTTCATCACCTTTTTTGTATTTCGCGATAGTGCCTTTCAGAGTGGTGTAGAAGTTCTTGTCAGCATCGTTACGCGGGTCTTTTGGTAAGCCTTTTATCGAACCATAAGAAAGGCGTAAGGTGCTGTTTGCATCCGGATAGAATTTACCTTTTGGATTAGATGCCAATACGCCAGCGACATATTTGCGGTAAGCTCCATCAAATTTATCTTGTTCTACTTTTAAGCTAGGATCTTCCTGACGGTATTTGCTGATCAACGCTGAAGATAACTTGTACAAAGGATCATTTGCCAAAACTTCAGTATTGGGGTTTTGTAAGTAATTGTTCAAACGCTCAGCAGAAGCAAAAATGCTGTTCTTTACAGCTTCTTTGATGTAAGCTGTAAAATCAGTATTGTTCTTAGCCGCTAATTCAGCAACGTAAGGCGCGATATTTCCAGCTTTTTTTGCATATAGATTCAGTTCGTCAATTAACACCTGTTCTTCCAAAGGCATATACATTTTTTCGTAGCCAGCATCAATCGCCGATTTTAGGCGTGGAAGGATATCTTTTCTTCTGGCTTCATCACCAGCAGCGTAAACCTCTAATCCAGATCCGATCGTGTAAGGTAGCGTCGCGATTGCACTAGACCGAATCATTCCCATTAGGTAATTGTCATGTCTGGCTTTCTCATTGGTGGCGGTATAGAATGCATTGATTGTTTTGATCACGTCTCCATATTCCGCTTTGTTGGCTGCCTTGTTTGCCCATTTGTCAAATTTGACCTCATCTTTAGCTTTTGACTCTGCCGTTTTATGTAAAGTCAACGCGTCTATCATACCTTGACGGTTTTTCCAATAATTGGCTACTTGTGAGTATTTTGAAGCATAGTTTAATTTAACAGCCTGATCTTGATCCATAAATTTTTTCATGGCGTCCATACCAGTTTTAGAAGCCTCAACCCAAGCAGGGTAAGCAAATTTTACGTTTTGATTGATTCCTCCGGAAGGCATCCAACGATTCGTGCGACCAGGATAGCCCAAGATCATGGCAAAATCCCCTTCCTGAACACCTTTTAAGCTGACCGGTAAGAAATGTTTTGGTTTCAATGGGACATTGTCCTGCGCATACTCCGCCGGATTTCCGTTTTTGTCTGCATAGACGCGGAAAATAGAGAAGTCACCTGTATGACGAGGCCATTCCCAGTTGTCCGTGTCCCCACCAAATTTACCGATACTATTTGGTGGCGTTCCCACTAAACGTACATCATTATAATCTTGGTACACAAAATAATAATACTCATTACCTTGGTAGAAAGATTTTACCTCAACAACATACTTCCCATTTTCGCTGTTCTCCTTTTGGATTTTAGCGATTTCAGCGGCAATAATTTTGTTGCGCTCATCTTCAGTCATTTTATTATTGACCAAGCCTAAGATGCGTTTTGAAACATCATCCATCCGTACGAAAAAGCGGACAGAAAGGGATTTTGGTTTCAATTCCTCGCTTTTTGTTTTTGCCCAGAAACCATTTGTTAAGTGGTCATTTTCTGGTGTAGACAGTTCGGCAATGGCGCCATACCCACAGTGGTGGTTGGTGAATACCAAGCCTTGGTCGGACACAATCTCTGCGGTACAACCACCGTTGAATTGTACGATCGCATCTTTTAAGCTAGAGTGGTTAATGCTGTAGATCTCTTCGGCACTTAAACGGAGACCTTTTTTTTGCATATCAGCCTCATTCAGACGCTTTAGATACATTAAAAACCACATTCCCTCATCGGCAAATGCAGCAAAGCTTGTTGTTATCAGCAACAAACACATCCATAATTTTTTCATATCAACCTGATAAAAAGTTTGTTTATACCCTACAAAAATGCTTTAATTCTGTTAAAAACCAAAATATTAGACTTTATATTATGCTTTTTCCCAATTTTTATGTCAATTAAAAGTAAATGTGTACGGGAATGTCCATCGAGGAAAGTCAAATGGACTCTTTTCCTTATCTTTGTAGGATGCAGCAATCATTTGAAAATTTTAAATTCAATAAACAGATCTTAAATGCGATCACAGAAGCAGGTTATGAACAACCGACTGAGATCCAGGAGAAGGCAATTACACCGATATTGGCAGGGCAAGATGTGATGGGGATAGCCCAAACCGGAACCGGGAAAACAGCTGCATTTGTATTGCCCATGTTGATGAAATTGAAGTATGCACAAGGAACTGACGCACGTGCCTTGATCTTAACACCAACCCGAGAGCTGGCGATGCAGATTGAGGAGAATATTAAAATATTTTCTACTTATCTCGATTTACGTTCTGTTGTTTTATATGGTGGACTAGGGCCTAAGACACAAATAGAAACTCTTGAAAAAGGAGTTGATATCATCGTCGCTACACCAGGTAGATTCTTAGATTTATATTTAGAAGGACATATTGTCGTTAAATCACTCAAATTTTTGGTTTTGGATGAAGCGGACAAGATGATGGATATGGGTTTTATCAGCAAAATTCATCGCGTATTGGAAATTGTTCCGCGTAAACGCCAGAATTTATTGTTTTCGGCGACAATGAGCGAACTGGTCCGAAAGATTGCAGGAGATTTTTTGGCCTTTCCTACAATTATTGAAGTTTCAGAGCAAGCGACACCTGCTAAAACGGTCAGTCAGGCTTTATATGTTGTTCCTAACCAAAAAACGAAGCTGAATTTACTACAGCATCTATTGAAAGACGATCAAGCTTTTAGTAGATTGATTGTTTTTTGTAAAACAAAACAAGTTGCAGATAATGTTTTTCATTTTTTGGAACGTAAATACGGCAAAGATGAAGTGCGTGTCATTCATGCAAACAAAGGGCAAAATACGCGTATTAATTCAATCAATGCATTTAAGGAAGGGAATATCCGTATCCTAGTCGCAACCGATGTTGCCGCACGGGGACTCGACGTTTCCAATGTAAGTCATGTGATCAACTTCGAGGTCCCTATTGTTATAGAAGATTATGTCCATCGTATCGGAAGGACGGGACGCGCTTTTAATGAAGGTGACGCAATCACTTTTTGCAATGAAGCCGAGAAATATTATGTTCGAAAAATTGAGAAATTGATCAAACAGAGTATTCCGGTTTATCCAATCCCGGAGGAGGTATTCGTTGAGAAAACACCTTTTCAGGAGAAGCAGGATATTGCACGTGATATTGATAATCAAAAGAAAAAAGACAATCCAGATTATCAGGGCGCTTTCCATGAGAAGAAATATGTCATTAAACAAAAAGAAGTACGCGAAGCCCAACGTGCCTCAGGGTATAAGCCAAAGGCCAAAAGCAAAGGGAAGTCTGGTGGTAGTAAATCGACAGGATCAAGCCGTAATTTCAAGAAACGATAACCAACATGCGGTTTACCCCATTAAATATTGCTAGTGCATGCTTGGTCGCTTGGTTTGTCATGGAAAATCCCAATGACGAAAAGGCGCTCTTTACATGGGGAGCATTTATCGCATTGATGCTACTATTGACAATCGTTGATATCCTTTTCAGGGTGTTGCTCAAAGACAATAAAAGAATGTGGCTGTTGCAACTGGCATTTTTGGTCGTGGTCTGTGTCGTCAGTCTGATCGTTAAAGTGACATTTGCGTAGCGAAAAATTAAAAAATAAGAAGAGATACGATGTATGCCATGGGCTTACAAAACTGAAATCTCACTACTAAATACTCATATCTCAATACGAAAATGAAAAAAGCAGAAATAAAATTACAAGTAGAGCTTGATGAAAACAATGTTCCTGAAAACATTATGTGGTCATCTACGGACGGAAATAATTCGGAGGAATTGCCTGCTAAAGCGATGTTTTTAGCCTTATGGGATTCACATTACAAAAATTCAATGCGTATCGACCTTTGGACAAAAGATATGCCTTATGATGAAATGAAGCGTTTTTTCTACGAAACTTTACAAACGTTGGGCGATTCTTTTATCCGTTCTTCGGGTGGCGATCCCATGGCCGAGAAGGTTATTGGCGATTTGCGCGATTACTGCGCACATTTTGCCGATAAAATGGAAGTATTAATGCCGCAACAATAGTATCTAACGCTTAATAATTATTCAACTATGCAATATTTCTTAGTGAAATCTGAACCATTTAAATATAGTTGGGAACAATTTAATAAAGATGGACGGACGTTTTGGGATGGTGTTCGCAATTATCAGGCTAGAAATAATATGAAAGCGATGAAAGAAGGGGACTTGGTTCTTTTTTATCATAGCAACGAGGGGAAGGAGGTCGTTGGTGTTGCGAAGGTGGTGAAAGAGTTCTATCAAGATCCAACAACTGACGATGAGCGCTGGGTTGTGGTGGATTTAGCTCCGGTCGACACATTGAAGAAGCCTGTGACATTGGAAACAATCAAAGCGGATGAACAATTGCAGGATATCGCATTGGTAAGACAGGGTCGTTTATCAGTGATGCCGCTAAAACTAGAGGAATTTGATCGCATCTTAGCCTTAGGCAACGAAGAGTAACAGTTCTAAAGCAACGCGGTGGAACCTAGTTATTTTACGGCTTATAAAGATGTCTACAGCCTATAAAAGAAAGCGGTGATTATGTCTATATCACCGCTTTCTTCTTATACGTCAATGCCAGATTAGTTTTTCTGGCTGAACAGACTGACCAGTGCTTTTAATTTTTTTGCATTTTCGGGCTTTAATTTACCCGCAAGAATAAGACGAAGTTCTCTGCGTTGCAGGGCATCCTCGTAAGCTTTGTGTTCTGATTCTGTTTCGGGAATCAGTACCGGCACAGCTTTGGGATTATTGTCGGCATCAACAGCAACGAAAGTATAATATGCTTCATTGGTTTTTACGCGTGTGCCCTCGGGCAAATTTGAGGCGAAAATTTCCATGCGCACTTCTAAAGAACTGTTAAATGCACGGGTAACTTGCGCTTGTATAGTGACGACTTCACCCAATTTAATCGAACGCTTAAAAGATACATTATCCACGGACACCGTAACAACCACATTGCTACAATGCTTCTGTGCTGCAATAGCCGAACAGATATCCATCCAATATAACAAACGGCCACCCATTAGGTTTCCAAACGTATTGGTATCATTTGGCAGAACCAGTTCGTTCATTTCGGTGTACGACTCGCGGGCAAATTTCTCTATCATATTATTTTTATTATTATCTTCTAAATTCTTTGAACTGTTTTTCGATTATTTCCAAAGATTTTATAAACGAAGTCGGTATATAGCCGAGTTCATTTTTGGATTTACTGAGATCAAAACCTGTCTGACGAGGCCTGTTGTCCGCTTGTCCTATGCTTGCCGCACTGATCTCCGAAATCAATGTTTTGTCCAGTTTCCAATATTCTGCGATTTTACAAACCGCTTCGTTAATAGCCATCAACTCTGCCCCAGAGATATGGAATATCCCCTGAGCTTGTCGCTCAATTGCCAATTGACAGGCATGTGCTAAATCATCTACAAATGTAGGCATTCTCCATTGGTCATTAACCACTTTTATAGCTTCTTTCTGGGATAGCTTTTCCTTTGCCCAAAGGACGAGGTTGGAACGATTCGGATCCCCGTTGATACCGTAGACCAAAATTGTACGTAAGATCGCATAATGACAGGAAGACTGTTCGAGCACTTGCTCTGAGGCATATTTGCTTTTCCCATATTCACTTTGGGGATTTGGCATATCAAGCTCATGATAAGGAGTTCCCTTTTTGCCATCAAAAACAAAATCAGTCGAGATATGAATCAATTGCGTCTGATTTTTTTCGCAGTAGCTCGCTAAGGTTTGTACAAGATCAACATTGATCAGCTGGCAGGTCGCTTTATCGGTCTCACATGCTTCGACGCTGGTCATTGCTGCTGTATGGATAATCGTATCAAAAGTATGACCGGATAAGAAATCCATTAAAATTGCCTGATCCAATAAGTCAATCTGGCAGAATACATATCCGGCTAGATTGGGATTTCTGTTTGGCCCTTTTGAAATGGCTGTAACTTCATAAAGATCATTTCCAGAAAGCAGGTCTATGACCTTCTGACCCAAAAAACCATTGGAACCTGTGACAAGAATTTTTTTCATCCGTATAATTGTTTTTTTTATACCTATTTTGATTTAAAGGCTGCTTAAAGCAACATCATTCGTCCTTCCGTGGAATCCACTCGCGTACACAGGGATCGAGAAATGAAGCAGAGTATTTTTAAGCGTTTTAGTTTGTCCAGATAAAGTCCATTTTATTAGACTGTTTCATTACATTCTCGATGACGGACTTCTCCAGATCGAGAATAGATTTCAATGCCTTATAATCGATCTTTTCTGCATCATCCGTAGGCATGTGATAGTCTGGGTGTCCACCAGTATGGAAAAATAATACTGGAATATTCTTTTTATAAAACGAAGTCTGATCGGATCCACCATTACCATCTTTGCTTAAGTTGAATTTTATAGGGGCTTGGATATCCTTGAAAATCGTTGGCCATTGACTACTTGTTCCATATCCGATGACCGCAAGTCCATTATCGGGATTGTAGCGTCCGATCATATCCATATTGAGCATTGCAGTGATCTTTTCAAGTGGAAGAGTGGGGTGTTCCGTAAAATATTTCGAACCTACCAAGCCCAGTTCTTCTGCGCCGAAGGCGATAAATAATAAATTATAAGGTTCTTTTTCCTTATTGGTACTGAAATAGCGGGCAAGTTCCAATAAGCCTGCAGTACCTGATGCATTATCATCTGCGCCATTGTGGATTTTGCCAACACCTAAGGAATCTTTCGAACTACCTTGGTGGCCTGTGCCCAAATGATCGTAATGTGCTCCTATAACAACTGTTAATGCAGCTCCGTTATCAATGAAACCTATAATATTATCTGCATTGCGGATACTGTCATCCACTTTTACTTTCCAAACCTTTGCTTTAAAAGATTGACGATAGCCTTTCTCGCCTTTGGGTTGCAATTTATATTTTTTGAATTCCTTTTCGATATAATCCGCCGCTTTGAATACTTCTTTGCTACCAGTTCCTCTACCTTGCATTTTATCATCGGCCAGGTAATAAATATGTTTCTTTAAATTCGGAATTTCAATTTGTTGTGCCTGCGCCAATTTTGTCACAAAAAGTAAACAGATAATTGGGAATAAGCTTATGTTTTTCATTTTTTAGTGTTTTGAAGTAGATGGGAATAAAAGAAAAGCCCTGCGATTAACAAGGCTTTGTAAGATATTTCGTTAATCTTCAACGATTTCGCTATGGATACTCGATTTCTCTTCTTTTTCCGTTTTGAAGTATCGTTTTTGAAACAATAAGATCAGTACAACCCCCACTGAGATAGCGGAATCGGCGATGTTGAATACAGGGCGGAAGAATAAAAACTCTTCACCTCCCCAAAAGGGGACCCAAGTAGGGAAAGTTCCCTCAATGAGAGGGAAATAAAGCATGTCAACCACTTTTCCATGCAAAAAGGATGAATATCCTCCACCAGTTGGAAATAAAGCGGCTTTTTCGTAATAGGTGCTTTCACTAAAGATCACGCCATAGAACGCCGAATCAATGATATTTCCAAGCGCACCAGCAAGAATCAAGGCAACATTTAATATAAAGCCGCGGTTGTATTTATTTTTGATCATGTAATGTAGACCATACCCGATACCGGCTACGGCCAATATCCGAAACACGGTCAGGAACAATTTCCCGTAATCACCACCAAATTCCATCCCATAAGCCATACCATTATTTTCAATAAAATGGATTTGGAAGAATTTTCCTAAAATGTGATGACTTTGTCCGATTGTCATGGAGAGCTTAACCCATATCTTTGACAATTGGTCTATTAAAAGAATCGCGACAATTAGTGCGACTGGTTTCGTATACCCCTTCATTGTGCTATAAAAATGGTCCTTGCCGGAGCAAAGACCATATATTTTGCCTAAATTAATATTGTTTGTTTTTTGCTTCGATGCTCAACGTCGTATGTGGAACAGCTTTCAAACGCTCTTTTTGGATCAGTTTTCCAGTTTCCCTACAGATACCATACGTTTTGTTCTCGATGCGCACCAACGCTGCTTCCAGGTTGTCGATAAACTTCTTTTGACGTGCAGCCAATTGGTTGGTTTGTTCCTTTTCTAGTGTTGCAGAACCATCTTCTAAGGTCTTGTACGTACCTGCAGTATCGTCTGTACCATTCGCATTGCTATTATTAAGCGTTGCTGTCAACGAGGAAAGCTCTTCTTTTGCTATTCTAAGCTTGTCCAAGATAATATCTTTAAATTCTTGTAATTCTGAATCGCTATAGCGTGTTTTCTCGTTGTTGTTTGCCATAATTTAATTTTTTTGGATTAATGCCTTAAGTTCTTTGCCATCGATCTCGATGGTCTCTCCTTCAGTTAGTGAATCTTCAAATACCAATGAATCGGCGAGAATTTCGGTGCAAATATAAGATAAATTTTCTTTCGCTGCATTGATCACTTCCGGAGTAGCTGTTAACTTTACGTTAATTCTATCCGTCACTTCAAGCCCTTTTTCTTTCCGTAAATTTTGTAAACGGTTGATCAATTCTCTCGATAAACCTTCTTTCTTCAATTCTTCCGTGATATGGACATCCAATGCCACAGTCAATTTACCTAGATTAGCAACCTGCCATCCTTCCACATCCTCTGCTATAATTTCTACATCGCTCAATAGAATAGTATATGGTGTGCCCGTTAAAGCTAATTCACCTGTTGATTCCAATGCGCTTATTTGATCTATAGTCAACAATTGGATAGCCGAAGAGACTAACTTCATATCCTTACCAACTTTCGCGCCAAGAGCTTTAAAGTTTGGTTTTATTTTTTTCTTGATAATACCTGTTGTATCCGTAATGAACTCTATATCTTTGATATTTGTTTCAGAAAGTATCAAATCTTTTACTTTCTCCACCTTCTCTTGGAAAGCACTGTCCAGTACAGGGACGAGAATTTTGTTCAGTGGTTGACGCACGTTGATCGATGTCTTCTTGCGTAATGAAAGGGTCAATGAGGAAACGTCTTGCGCCAGGGCCATACGTTCTTCAAGCGCCTTATCCACTAAACTTTCATTGTACACAGGAAAATTTGCTAAGTGAACGGATTCAACTTGCTCTTTATTCGTTGCAGTATTCAAATCCAGGAACAGTCTATCTGAGAAGAAGGGTGATATCGGCGACATTAATTTCGCAATCGTATCCAGACAGGTATACAGGGTTTGATACGCAGAAATTTTATCTTCCGTATAATCTCCTTTCCAGAAACGACGACGACACAAGCGAACGTACCAATTACTCAGGTGTTCATCCACAAAATTTTGGATTGCACGGGCGGCTTTTGTTGGTTCGTAATCTGCCAAATATTCATCAACTTCTTTCGTCAGTGAATTCAATAAAGAGATAATCCAACGATCGATTTCGGGACGTTTTTCCAAAGCGATATCTGGCTCTGCATAGGAGAACTTATCGATATTGGCATAAAGCGCAAAAAATGCGTAGGTATTGTATAAGGTTCCGAAGAATTTACGACGGACCTCATCCAATCCCTCCATGTTGAACTTTAAGTTGTCCCAAGGAGCAGCATTACTGATCATATACCAACGTGTTGCATCGGCACTATACTGATCGATCGTCGAGAAAGGATCAACACCATTCCCCAGACGTTTGGACATCTTATTTCCGTTCTTATCTAATACTAGGCCGTTGGAGACAACGTTTTTAAAAGAGACCGATTTATACATCATCGTGGAGATCGCATGTAGCGTAAAGAACCATCCACGGGTCTGGTCTACACCTTCGGCGATAAAATCAGCCGGATAAGCGTGGTTGAAACCTGCCTTAAATGGAAACTCCTCACCTCTGGCTAATTTCTCGTGATCTAATCCCCATTGTGCATAAGGCATTGCGCCAGAATCAAACCATACATCAATTAAGTCCGGCTCGCGGAATAATTTTTGACCGGCATCCGAAACAAGTACGATGTCATCAACATAAGGGCGGTGTAGATCCAGCTGTTCTGTATCAAATTTATCCAAATAGGCCTGATTCTTTGCTTTCTCCTCTGCGGATAAAACATCTGAAGTCAAGGAAGCTTGCAGTAAAGACTTTAGTTCTGGTAAAGAACCGATGCAAACTTCTTCATTTTCATCTTCCGAACGCCAGATCGGTAGTGGAGTCCCCCAGTAGCGAGAACGCGAAAGGTTCCAGTCCACCAGGTTTTCCAGCCAGTTTCCGAAGCGCCCTGTTCCAGTTGCTTCCGGTTTCCAGTTGATTGTTTTATTTAAAGCGACCAAATCTTCTTTTACAGCAGTTGTGCGGATAAACCAGCTATCCAATGGATAGTATAAAACAGGTTTGTCGGTACGCCAGCAATGAGGATAGGTATGCTCGTATTTCTTAACATCAAATGCTTTATTATCCTCTTTCAGTTTGATCGAAATCAATACATCGGTAGGTTTAAAGTCTTCTTTCGCACGCTCTTCAGCGCTATAGTATTCCTCTTTTACAAAGCGGCCGGCGAAGTCAGTGATTTCATTGACGAAACGACCTGTACGATCTACGGTTGGTACATCTTTTCCGTTTTCATCTTTCACCAGAATGCCCGGTACACCATGTTCTTTCGCTACTCGAAAGTCATCTGCACCATAAGTAGGCGCAGCGTGTACGATACCTGTACCATCTTCAGTCGTCACGAAGTCACCAGGGATTACGCGGAAGGCATTTTCCTGTAAATCTTCATTGGTGATATAGGGCAACAATTGCTCGTAACGTAAGCCTACGAGTTCCTCGCCGACAAATTCTGCTGCAAGTTCCCAAGGAATTACTTTATCACCCAATTTGTAGTCTTGAAAAGATGCATTTTCACCTTCAGCTTTAAAATGTTTGCTGATCAGATCTTTGGCCAATACAACAGATACAGGTGCTCCCGTATACTTGTTGAATGTACGGATTTTTACATAATTTATTTTCTTGCCGACTACCAGTGCCGTATTGGAAGGTAATGTCCAAGGTGTGGTCGTCCAAGCGATGAACGCCACATCTTCGGCTTCATCATCAACCAATTTTTCGATTGCTGGGTGAAGCTGGCTTTTGATTAATCGGAATTCTGCAACGATGGTTGTGTCTTTCACGTCCTTATATGTGCCCGGTTGATTAAGTTCATGGGAACTCAATCCTGTGCCTGCAGCAGGTGAATAAGGCTGAATGGTGTAGCCTTTGTATAATAATCCCTTTTTGTATAGTTCTTTTAACAAATACCATAGCGTTTCGATGTATTCGTTTTTATAAGTGATGTAAGGATGTTCAAGGTCTACCCAATACCCCATCTTGTTGGTTAGATCATTCCAGACATCCGTATATTTCATCACTTCCTTGCGGCAGGCTTCATTATATTCTTCTACGGTAATCTTTTTGCCGATATCTTCTTTGGTAATACCCAGCGCTTTTTCGACAGCGAGTTCAATCGGAAGACCATGCGTGTCCCAGCCTCCCTTACGTTTAACCTGGTAGCCTTTCAATGTCTTGTAACGACAGAAGATATCTTTAATCGTACGGGCCATCACGTGATGGATCCCCGGCATGCCATTTGCAGAAGGCGGGCCTTCAAAAAATGTATATGACTTGCTTTCAGGGCGATTATTGATACTTTTTTCGAATATTTTTTCCTGTTCCCAACGGGTCAAAATCTCTTTACCAATCTCCGGTAAATTTAACTGCTTATATTCTTTGTACATCAGACTGTTGTATGCTTCTTTTCTAAAGGTCGCTAATTTAGTGAATTATGATGGAAAAAGAAAGAGGGCTTTGTAGCTGTAATATCATTAAATGAAGCGCTAAATTTTTGAAAACAACCAAATCACTCAAATTTGGAAAATTGTATGATTAAGGTGCCAGCGAAGGTTAATGCGTTGAGAAACGGTGAGGGAAAAAAGGGATTACTGTTAGTAATCCCTTTTTGTATTGGAATATGTATAAATTTCAGTTTATGCTGAAAAGCTGCTTCCACAGCCACAGGTGCTTGTTGCATTAGGGTTATTGAAGGTAAAACCTCTGGCATCGAGCCCCGATTTGAAATCAATTTCCATGCCTGCCAAATATAGACCATGTGCTTTGTTCATAAAAACGCGAATGCCTTCAATTTCGTATTCGTTATCTCCATCCTTTTTCTGGTCAAAACCTAAGATATAACTCATACCTGAACAACCACCACCTTCCACACCAACACGTAAACCAAAATCATCAGAGATTTCTTGCTGATCCTTCAATTTATTGAGTTCCTTTATTGCCCCTTGGGTTAAGGTAACGGGAGCAATTGCTGTTTGTTCTGTGCTCATTTTGATATAGTTTTAGCCAATTCTTAAAGCAAAAATACATATTTTTAATCGCAAATCGTCTGCAATGGATTTTTTGACATTTACAAAACATTCAATTTTTATTGCATTGGATTATACTAAATGTGATTTAATAGATATTCTACGAATTAGCTAATTCGCATAAATAAGCTTCTTTTTCTAGGAACATTTAATAAAATATGGCTTTTTGTCGATATTCTTTATGGAATATGCTATCTTTGAGGCATTAAAATAAAATACAAAATTTACTTTACAATATTTAAAAACAATGGAAAGAGATCAAGCCATTTTTAATTTAATAGCTGATGAGCTGAAACGCCAAGAAGAAGGTATTGAATTAATTGCTTCGGAAAACTTTGTGTCAAAACAAGTGATGGAAGCTGCTGGTTCAGTGTTGACAAATAAATATGCAGAAGGCCTCCCAGGAAAACGTTACTATGGAGGTTGTGAAGTGGTGGACGAGATCGAAAGCATTGCTATTGATCGTGCGAAACAATTATTTGGTGCAGAATGGGTCAATGTTCAACCTCACTCTGGAGCGCAAGCAAATGCAGCTGTTTTTTTGGCGACTATCAAGCCTGGCGACAAAATTTTAGGTCTTGATTTATCGCATGGTGGACACTTGACTCACGGATCTCCAGCGAATCTTTCTGGTAAGATCTATCAACCATTATTTTATGGCGTAAAAGAAGATACAGGTCTGATTGATTACGAACAATTGGAGGAAACTGCACTTCGTGAAAAACCAAAAATGATCATCTGTGGTGCGTCGGCTTATTCTCGTGATTGGGATTATGCCCGTATCCGTAAAGTTGCTGATGAAATCGGTGCAATTGTTTTGGCTGATATCTCACACCCAGCAGGGTTAATCGCTCGTGGTTTATTAAATGATCCACTTCCACATTGTCATATCGTTACAACAACTACACACAAGACGCTACGTGGTCCACGTGGTGGAATGATTATGGTTGGTAAGGACTTTGAAAACACTTGGGGTATCAAAACACCTAAAGGTGAAACTCGTACAATCACACAGTTGTTGGATTTAGCTGTTTTCCCAGGCACACAAGGTGGTCCTTTGGAACATACAATTGCTGCAAAAGCAATTGCTTACGGCGAAGCTTTATCTGACGAATACATGGAGTACATTGTTCAAGTAAAGAAAAATGCAGCAGCATTGGCGAAGTTCTTCGTTGAGAAAGATTATAAGATCATCTCTGGCGGTACGGATAACCACTTGATGTTAGTGGACCTACGTAACAAAGACATTTCTGGTAAAGAAGCTGAAGCTGTATTGGGTAAAGCAGGTATCACGACCAATAAAAACATGGTTCCTTTTGACACACGTTCTCCTTTTGTGACTTCAGGTGTACGTTTTGGTACAGCTGCGATCACTACGCGTGGTATCAAGGAAAATGAAATTATCCAAATTGGAGAGCTTATTGATGAAGCATTACAAAATGCATCAAACGATGCTGGACTGGATAAAATCCATGGCAAAGTGAAAGCTATGATGGCCGAATTTCCATTGTATAAATAAGACATATTCACATAGTAAAAAGCGGAATTACTTTAGGGTGATTCCGCTTTTTCTTTTGGAGCGTATGTGACCTTCACAAAGATGCGGTCTATTTCGAATATCTGCATCAAAACATCTCCGTGATATTTCGTTAACAGCTGGGGGTTAACGAGAGAAATAGGAATGGTTTTATCCAGTTATAATGGGGGAATTAAAAGGACTCTTTATACGTATTCATCCGAATAAGCGCCCTATAAACTCCGTGTTAGGTCCCTGTTAATTTTGTAGTTGTGTTTATTGTAGACCATACAGAGATTCAGATCTTTTAGCAGCTTTATTCAATATAGTTTTGAAAGGAAGGAAATATCGGTAAGTTTTTAAATGTTAAAAAATCTTAAAATAGAATGTAAAAATTTGATTACTCAATAATTTTACGGTACTTTGAGATAAGTATTAATTGATTGTTTTACAATAAGAAAGGAACGCTATACGCTAAACATTTACATTTTACAACAGAACTGATAATTTAATTGCGAACTGCTAAAAAAGTAAGTGACGTATGAGACTTTTGAAAAGTAAGAGTGATCAAGAATTGATCCAAATGTATGTCGGGGGCCAAGAGTCCGGCCTAGAGGCATTGTTGAATCGATATAAATCGAAAATTTACACCTCTATATATATGAAAGTAAAAGACGAATATCTTGCTGAAGATATTTTCCAAGAGACTTTCATTAAAATCATCAACACGTTAAAATCTGGCAAATACAATGAAGAGGGTAAATTTTTGCCTTGGGCTATCCGAATTGCCCACAATATGATCGTTGACTTTTTTAGGAAAGCAAAACGTGCCCCAAATATTGTTAATGCAGATGGTTTTGATATTTTTGAGGTGTTAGAATTCAGTGATGAGAGCGCTGAGTCTAAGATGCTGAAACAGCAGGTCGACGTAGACCTAAAGAAAATGATCCAGAAACTACCTGATGATCAAAAAGAGGTTTTAATTATGCGTCATTTTTGTGATATGAGCTTTAAGGATATTGCTGAGATAACAGAGGTGAGTATTAACACCGCCTTGGGAAGAATGCGTTACGCCCTGAGTAATTTACGCAAGATGATAGAGGGATCAGATTTGGTTTTTCAAATGGGATAATCGAATAAGTAGTCTAGAAAATAACAATAAAGCGGGAGTGAGTTTTCACTCCCTTTTTTATGCTACTATGTCATGTTGGGATCAGAAGAATTTGTTCTTTTTGTCAGTTATACACTTTTTATTATCTTAGAAGTTCACGCCTTACTCAGTTTATGGGAATTGGAATAGGGTTTGATAGTCATATTGAAACTATTAAATAAAGATAATAACGTTAAAAATATAAAAGCTATGTACTTGATTTTATTTATTGGAATAATGGTGGTAAGCCTGATTGTCCAGACACGATTTAAAAACAAATTTAAGAAGTATTCGGAGATGCCATTGGGGAATGGGATGTCAGGTGCTGAGATCGCACTGAAAATGCTAAACGATAACGGTATTTATGATGTAAAAGTAATATCTATTCCTGATCGCTTAGGAGATCATTACAATCCATCCGATAAAACAGTCAACCTGAGCCCTGAAGTGTATAGTGGTCGTAGTGTGGCTGCTGCGGCAATCGCAGCCCACGAGTGTGGTCACGCTGTTCAGCATGCAAAAGCCTACAAATGGTTAGGTTTCCGTTCGGCAATGGTGCCTATGGTCAATGCTGCTTCCAAACTGACCTCATGGGTATTGATGCTGGGTGTGATGTTATTTGCATTTTCCAAAGGCGGTAATCCTTGGCTGTTGGCTGTAGGTGTAGGTGCATTAGCCATCACAACAATTTTTTCGTTTATCACACTTCCGGTGGAATTTGATGCGTCAAACCGAGCGTTAGCTTGGTTAAATCATGCCGGTGTAACCTATAACGGTGAGGAACATGATGGAGCGAAGGATGCGCTAAAATGGGCTGCCATGACCTATGTAGTGGCTGCTTTGAGTGCCTTGGTAACACTTTTATACTATGCGTCCATGTTATTTGGTGGGCGTAGGAGCGAGTAAAGAGAGATTTAGTAACTTTAGGATATAACGAAATGCGATTATTTTTAATAGTCGCATTTTTTATAGGGTGTTAATGAGGTTACTACAGACAATTTTTTTAACTTTGCTGTTTATATAGAATAAGACTCAGATTTTATGTTTTCAAATCTTCAAGATAAGCTAGATAGGGCCTTTAAGGTATTAAAAGGGCAAGGCAGTATTACCGAAATCAACGTTGCTGAAACGATGAAAGAAATTCGCAAAGCGTTGTTGGATGCCGACGTGAATTATAAGACTGCTAAAACTTTTACAGATGATGTCAGACAAAAAGCTTTAGGGCAAAACGTTTTGACAAGTATTTCTCCAGGTCAACTGTTGACTAAAATCATGAATGATGAGTTGACAGAATTGATGGGCGGATCTGTTACCGAGTTGGAGACTGGTAAAAATCCTACTGTCATTTTAATCGCGGGTCTGAACGGTGCCGGTAAAACAACTTTTTCCGGTAAGTTAGCCCTATACCTCAAAGATAAAAAGAATAAAAAACCATTATTGGTCGCTGGTGACGTTTATCGTCCGGCCGCGATTGACCAGTTGGAAGTACTCGCTGAGCAAGTTGGTGTACCTGTTTACGTCGATAGAGAATCAACCGATCCAATTGCTATTGCGAAAGCAGGGGTCGAAGAGGCAAAACGCAATGGCCATAATGTGGTCATTATTGATACCGCTGGCCGTTTGGCGATAGATGAGCCTTTGATGGTGGAGATCACCGCAGTGAAAGAAGCGACAAAACCAGATGAGATCTTATTTGTCGTTGACTCTATGACAGGGCAAGATGCTGTCAATACGGCAAAGACCTTCAATGATCGCCTTGATTTTACAGGTGTTGTATTAACCAAATTAGATGGTGATACACGTGGGGGCGCCGCATTATCGATTAAATCTGTGGTCAATAAACCGATTAAGTTTATCGGTACCGGTGAGAAGATGGATGCACTGGATGTTTTCTATCCAGATCGTATGGCTTCTCGTATTTTAGGTATGGGTGACGTCGTATCTTTGGTAGAGCGTGCGCAACAACAGTTTGACGAAAAGCAAGCTGCTGAGCTCCAAAAGAAAATTCGTAAGAATAAATTCGATTTCAACGATTTCAAATCACAGATCCAACAAATCAAAAAAATGGGTAACATGAAAGATTTGATGGGCATGATCCCCGGAGTAGGAAAAGCGATGAAAGATATTGAGGTCGACGATAATGCCTTCAAACCTATTGAAGCGATCATTGATTCGATGACGCCTTTTGAGCGCGAAAACCCGGATGTAATTGACCAAAAACGTCGCTTACGTATTGCTAAAGGTTCGGGAACTGACATTAACGAAGTAAACAAATTGTTGAAGCAGTTTGGCGACATGCGTAAGGTAATGAAGCAAATGTCTAACCCAGCGATGGCCGCTAAGTTGATGCGTAATATGCCTAAAATGCCTGGAAAAATGTAATTTAAGTGTATTGTTAATATATTATAGGGCATTGTATCTGTACAATGCCCTATTTTTTTAATAAATAATTTGTAATTTCAAGTTCCTCGCTAGAGTAAACGAAATAATTATTAAATTTGTAATCATTATGGATGACCCCGCACAATTATCGGAATACGGCAAAATCCTTATCATTCTGCTGATAGGGGCACTGTTAGTCTGTGCGACCATTTTTCTGGCACGTTTAATTTCTCCCAAAAAGAGTAATCCCATTAAATCTGGTACCTACGAATGTGGCGAAGATCCTATCGGCTCCTCCTGGGTACAATTCAATCCTCGATTTTACGTCATCGCTTTAATATTCCTACTTTTCGATGTAGAGCTCATTTTTATTTTTCCTTGGGCTACGGTATTTGGACAATCGGAATATATTGCTGCGGATGGCAGATGGGGCTGGTTTACCCTGATTGAAATGGCCATGTTTATTGGTATTTTAATTTTGGGATTGGTTTTTGTCTGGAAAAAGGGCGATTTGGAATGGGTCAAACCCAATGTATCTCTTCCCAAGGTTCCGGTAAATATTCCACAAAGTGCTTATTCATCACTGAACAATAGTACTTATCAAGTTAGGGATTATAGACCGCAAGCAGATGGCAGCCTGGAGAATACGATGGTGCAAGAGGTGACGGCTGCTCCAAAGATTGCTTTTAAACCTCGATTTAAAAAACCTGAGTAAGCATGAGTTTAGATAGTCAATTGCAAAATAATGGTGTTGTCGTTGCCAAATTGGATGATTTGCTAAACTGGGCAAGGCTTTCGTCCATGTGGCCCATGAGTTTTGGTATTGCTTGTTGCGCAATCGAAATGATGGGAGCAATGGCTTCGACCTATGATTTGGACCGGATGGGGGTTTTTCCTAGGCCTTCCCCAAGGCAGTCAGATGTTATTATTATTGCCGGTACAGTCACTTTTAAAATGGCTGACCGTATAAAAAAGCTCTATGAGCAGATGCCCGATCCAAAATATGTTATCTCAATGGGGTCGTGTTCCAACTGTGGTGGACCATATTGGCAACATGGTTATCATGTCGTTAAGGGAGTCGATCGGATTATTCCAGTGGATGTATATGTTCAGGGCTGTCCTCCTCGTCCGGAAGCATTAATCGGTGCTTTTATTGAACTACAAAAAAAGATAGATAAAGAAAGCTTATTAGGCGAACAGCTGTTCAAAGAAAAAGCTTAGAAGATAAATTTTATAAGATTTTAAAATCAATTATGGCAAAAGATTTTTATGGCGAACTGCAATTAGGTATTCTTGGTGGTGGTCAACTCGGAAGAATGCTAATCCAGGAAGCCATTAATTACAATGTAAACGTTCATGTGCTGGATCCCGACAAGAATGCCCCTTGTCGCAAGCTGTGCAATAAATTTGAATGTGGTTCATTGAGTGATTTTGAGACAGTATATAATTTTGGGAAGGACCTGGATTTGATTACTATCGAGATTGAAAAAGTGAATGTTGATGCATTGGAGAAATTGGAAGAGGAAGGGGTCATTGTTTATCCACAGTCGCGTATTATTCGTTTGATTCAGGATAAAGGATTACAAAAACAGTTTTTTAAACAAAATGATATTCCTACTTCAACCTTTCAACTCATATCAACCAAGGATAACTTGACAAACGCTTCATTGAACTTACCTTATATCCAAAAACTACGTAAGGATGGCTATGACGGAAAAGGGGTGAAGAAGATTCTCACCGAAGCGGATATTCAGGATGCTTTTGAAGAACCAAGTTTGATTGAAGAATGGGTAGATTTTGAAAAGGAAATCGCTGTTATCGTTGCCCGCAATGACCGTGGTGATGTCTCTACTTTTCCAATGGTAGAAATGGAATTCAATCCACAAGCGAATTTAGTGGAATTTCTTATTGCGCCATCATTATATGGTGTGGAGGTTCAGCAACGTGCAGAGGCAATCGCCAAGAAAATTGCTGATGATCTACAGATTGTGGGCTTACTTGCTGTTGAAATGTTCCTAACGAAAAATGGCGATATTCTGGTGAATGAATTGGCACCGCGCCCACACAACAGTGGACATCAAACGATTGAGGGAAATTATGTTTCTCAATTTGGCCAGCATTTAAGGGCGATATTCAATTTGCCATTGGGTGATACTAGATGTCGGACAAATGCTGTGATGATCAACCTATTGGGTGAGGATGGCTATGAAGGCTTGGCAAAATACGACGGCGTAGAGGAGGTGTTGGCTATGGAAGGTGTCTATTTGCATCTGTATGGCAAGAAATACACAAAACCGTTCCGCAAGATGGGCCATGTATGTATCATCAATGACGATCGGGAGAAAGCGATCGCAAATGCAAGAAAAGTACAGGAAATATTAAAAGTTAAAGCTTAATAACACTATGTCAGTCAATAATAAGGCCCAGGTAGGCATTATCATGGGAAGCAAATCCGATCTTCCTGTTATGCAGGATGCCATCGATGTCCTGAAAGTCCTTGGAGTAGAATTTGAAGTTACGATTGTTTCGGCACACCGTACGCCACAACGTATGTTTGATTATGCGAAAAATGCAGCATCACGCGGCTTAAAAGTAATTATTGCGGGAGCTGGTGGAGCTGCGCATTTACCAGGAATGGTCGCTTCAATTACGCATTTACCTGTGATCGGAGTTCCGGTAAAATCTTCGAATTCTATCGATGGATGGGATTCGGTATTATCTATCCTTCAGATGCCTAATGGAATACCGGTAGCGACAGTTGCTTTAAATGCTGCCAAAAATGCGGGCATTTTAGCCGCTCAAATCTTGGGGACTCACGATGAGACGATAAGTAAAAATATTATTGATTTCAAAGAGGAGTTGGCGCGTAAAGTGATTGAGACAGCCGTTGAAGTAGAGGATACACAATTCTAAGGGAATTTATCAAATAAAAAAGGGAAGNNCTTCCCTTTTTTATTTGATAAGATTTGCCTGAACATAGTCGTAGCTTTTTTTAAGACTCTCCATCTTATTAGGCATGTAGATATCATCTTGCTCCACAAATGCATATTTCAGACCAGCTTTAGCCTTTTCTTTAATAATTTCGGTGAAATTTATGCTTCCGGTACCAACTTCGGTATATTTGATATCTTTAAAAATTTGTTCTACAGGTAATTTTCCATCCTTAGGCCATTCGATCGGATTCGATTTTGAACGGTCCATATCCTTCACGTGCCATAGTTTGAAACGGTTCGGAAATTTTTCAAATATGGATATCGGGTTTTTTCCAGCTTTTTCGGCCCAGAAAAGATCAAGTTCAAAATCGACAAGATCAGGTTCCGTAAAAGCCAGCATAACTTCCTCTCCCATGGTATTGTTTCCTAAATCTCTAAATTCCCAAAAGTGGTTGTGGTATGCGACTTTTAATCCGAGTTTCTTCGCCTGCTCGCCTGCTTTATTGAGCTGCTCGGCAGCGTATAGATAGTCGTCTTTTTTAAGTGCATTAATATCGAACATCGGAGTTACAGGTGCAATAACATATTCCTGACCAAGTTCTTGTGCAGCATCAAAGTAAATAGACAAATCCTCTTTATCAGTATGTGACTTACTTAGATATTTTGACATGTCATAGTGACCCGAGTGGGTTTTTAGCCCATTGTCATCCAAAATTTTTTTCAGCTCCTTATAAGGTAATTTCCAAAATTGTTTAGCTGTTGGGTCGATGCCATAAAGCTCGACATGTTTGTAGCCGATTTTTGCGATCTGTTCCAAAGAACCTTTGGGGTCTTTATCCATTAAATCACGAATGGAATACAGTTGCACACCTATATTCTGCAGCGGATTGTCACTGACAGCGCCCGTTTTGTTTTGACAAGATATCATGTTGGGCATCAGATAAGCTGCCGAAAGACCTATTCCAGCTTGCTTTAAAAATTGACGGCGAGAATTGTTCATACTATAACTGATTATTGTTAGTGTACAATGTACAATTATTTTGCTCAAAAATCAATAGCAGTTGCCGGAATATTTTTTTGGAGGGGGATATAGAATGCTCAAAAAAATAAAAAAGGTCTGAAATTAGTTCAGACCTTTTGATTTGTTTAAGAATGGAACCTTAAACAGTCATGATATCTTTTTCTTTCAGTTCTGCCAATTTATCAACTTTCACAATGTACGCATCAGTCAATTTTTGGACTTCACCTTCAGCAGTTTTGATCTCATCTTCTGAGGCACCATCATTTTTTAATTTTTTGATGGATTCATTGGCATCTTTACGAATATTACGGATAGCTACACGGCCTCTTTCAGTCTCTTCCTTTGCCTTTTTTACCAAGTCACGTCTTCTTTCTTCGGTCAATGGAGGGACATTCAAGCGGATTACGATACCATCGTTCTGCGGGTTAATGCCTAGGTTAGCATCCGTAATTGCTTTTTCAATTGCGTTTATGAGCGATTTTTCCCAAGGTTGTACGACAATTGTCCGTGCATCAGTTGTGTTGATGTTAGCAACTTGCGAAAGCGGAGTCGCGCTACCATAATAATCGACTGAAATGCCATCTAACATAGACGGTGAAGCTTTACCGGCGCGAATTTTTGTTAATTCAGACTCGGTGTGAGCAACTGCTTTGGACATCTTGTCTTTACAATCGTCCAATTCAATTGAAATTAGTTCGTTCATATAAGATTACGTTTTTTACAGATATTAATTATTTTACCACGGTTCCAACATGTTCGCCGTTGGCAAGTTTCAATAAATTGCCTGGTTTGTTCATGTCAAATACAATGATTGGTAATTTGTTTTCTTGACAAAGGGTAAAGGCAGTCATATCCATGACGTTTAACCCTTTCTCGTAAACCTCCGTGAATGAGATTTCTTCGAATTTTGTTGCACTAGGATCTTTCTCTGGATCTGCCGTATAAATACCATCTACACGTGTTCCTTTTAATACAGCATCAGCATTGATTTCGATCGCACGTAAAGATGCCGCTGTATCTGTTGTGAAATATGGGTTTCCGGTACCGGCTCCGAAAATAACAATACGTCCTTTTTCCAGGTGGCGTACTGCTCTTCTGCGAATAAATGGTTCACAGATCTGCTCCATCTTGATAGCCGTTAGCAAACGTGTCTTTTTACCTACTTTTTCAAGAGCATCTTGAAGTGCCATACTGTTGATTACTGTGGCAAGCATTCCCATATAGTCTGCCTGAACACGGTCCATCCCTGATTTTTCAGCACTTAAACCGCGGTAAATGTTACCACCACCGATAACAATTGCAATTTCTAAACCTTGATCGTGAATTTCTTTGATATCATTAGCGTATTGTGATACACGGTTAATATCGATACCATAGCTTTGGTCACCCATTAAGGATTCACCGCTAAGTTTTAATAAGATACGTTTGTATTTCATAATTGTTTTTTTGGAAATTTTCCAAAGGTCAAAGATAAAATATTTTTTTTATCCCTTAAGGCCAAAAATGATATTTATTGCGCTTTTGTTGTCTGATCAATTACTTGCTGGTAATATTGTTCGTATAGCGGCATGATATTGGACAACTGGAATTTTTTAGCGTGATTTAATGCAGCTTCTTTAAATTTTTCCAATCGTTCAACATCTTCGAGAATGTAAATGGCATTCTTGGCCATATCATCGACATCGCCCACATTGCTCAGGAATCCTGTCACGCCGTTTTCATTGAGTTCGGGCAATCCACCTGTGTTGGATGACACAACTGGAACTTGGCAGGCCATTGCCTCTAGTGCGGCCAATCCAAAGCTTTCTGAACTGGAAGGCATTAAGAAAAGATCTGAAACAGATAAAATCTCTTCGACAGCATCCTGTTTACCCAAAAAGCGAACATCTCCACATACATCCAACTCTCGTGATAGCTCCTCCGCATTTCGACGCTCGGGGCCGTCGCCTACCATAAGCAATTTGGAAGGGATGACATCATGAACTTTCTTAAATATACGAATTACGTCCTCTGTATTTTTTACTTTTCTGAAATTAGAGGTGTGCACCAAGATACGCTCATTGCCCGGAGCAATTGCCTTTTTGAAATGGGAGCGATCTTTATTACTGAACCTGTCGAGATCGATAAAGTTCGGAATAACGATAATATCTCTGGAGATATCAAAATACCGCAGCGTCTCATCTTTCAGATTTTGTGAGACGGCTGTTACACCATCCGATTGATTGATTGAGAAGGTGACAACTGGACTAAAGCTCTTATCCTTTCCAACCAAGGTAATATCCGTACCATGAAGTGTGGTTACCACGGGAATATTGATGCCATAGGTTGTCAGCAAGATTTGCTTGGCCATAAACGCTGCCGAAGCATGGGGAATGGCGTAATGCACATGAATTAGATCCAGCTTTTCAAAACGCACGACGTCGACCAATTTACTGGCCAGAGCAGATTCGTAAGGCAGAAAGTCAAAAAGTGGATATTGGGATACAGCTACTTCATGGTAATATAGGTTTTCCGAAAAGAAATCTAGGCGTGCAGGCTGTCGGTAGGTTATAAAATGGATTTCATGTCCATTGGCTGCCAATGCCTTTCCTAATTCCGTCGCCACAACACCACTGCCACCAAACGTGGGATAACAAACAATGCCTATTTTCATTTGTATAATTTAATTTTTTAAAGGTGATGAAGCTGTCAGATTTATTTAGTCCCCGAGGGTCTGAATAAATCATGACGATTTTCATATCTAATGTTTTGTGCTGCAAATTTCGACTATTTATGCCTAAAATAACAAAAACCAATTGCCATAGTTTTGTGAATTTTTTGATTACTTAAAAAGCATTATCTTTAAGTAGACATTTGAGCGGTATATGGACAACTTCATCAGTGACATTTCAGGACAGCAATTTCCTTTGGAACAACGTATTTTGGGCGCTTCCATTCGACAGCCTATTTTTAAATTGATACGGAAGGAATATCCCAATTTTGCGAAAGATAAATATATTGCCGCTACCGAACTGACCAGGTTTAAAGAAGCCTATATTACGGAATTTTTGAAAGATGAATCTGGGCAGCTGAGCCAACTGGATCTACAAGTGCTACAGAGCTTTAAAGACAACAAGGTCATTAGTGCAAGCATGGACAGCGGGGCATCTGTAGCGGCCTCTGTAGGTGAACGGATAGCGGATAAAGTTGCTGAGTTTGGTGGGAGCTGGACGTTTATTATTTCTTTCGTTGTATTTTTGCTGATCTGGATTGCGGCCAATGCATATTGGTTCAACAATAAAGGTTTTGACCCTTACCCATTTATTTTGCTTAATCTCATTTTGTCCTGTGTGGCCGCTTTTCAGGCCCCAGTCATTATGATGAGCCAAAATAGGCAGGAGGCCAAGGATCGTGAACGAGCCCGGAATGATTATTTGATTAACCTGAAGGCTGAGCTTGAAATCAGGGAATTACATGAGAAAATCGACCATCTTATTATTCGCAAAGAACAGGAACTTGTAGATGTACAGCGTGATCAAGTAGAAAAGCTGGGTTTTCTGCTGAAAAAAATGGAAAAAATAGAAGAAGCATTTAAAAACAAATGAATATAACAGGATTAATAGGGGAGCTGACGTTTAAATTTTCACGGTCCGGCGGGGCAGGCGGGCAGCATGTCAATAAAGTGTCGTCCAAGGTTACCCTGCAATGGGATGTGGCTAGTTCTGCAGTTTTTTCTGCGGAAGAAAAAGCTGTGGTGGCTGAAAAGCTCTCAAATCGTATCAACAAAGAAGGCATCTTGCAGCTGGAATCTGATGTAGATCGCTCTCAGGCGCGCAATAAGGAAATCGCCATTGATCGTTTTCTTCGTCTAATAAAAGATGCACTTGTCCCTACCAAGCCCAGAAAAAAAACCAAAATACCCTATTCCAGTGTATTGAAAAGATTAGACCGAAAAAAGCAGCAGTCACAGTTGAAAGCCTCCCGCAGACCGAATTTTGACGACTAATCTGTGATAAAATAGCAATTAGAATAATTTTATTAACCTAATTGTCAGTGAATTGTGTATATAACTAAAGAAATAGTTGTAAAACTATTTCTTTAGTTATATACTTGTATTGTAATCGATTACAACAGTACTGTTAATATAAGGAGTTATGGAAGATTTTAAGGAATTGACTAAAGCAGAAGAACAAATCATGCAGGAGCTTTGGGATATGGAACGTGGTTTTGTCAAAGATATCATTGACAGACTACCGGAGCCAAAACCTGCTTACAATACAGTTTCAACGATAGTGCGTATTCTCGAAACCAAGGGTTTTGTGTCGCATGAGTCTTTTGGTAAAAGTCATCAGTATTTACCAAAGATTTCAAAAGAGGAATATAAAAAAGGAATCACTGGTAAGTTGTTGAATAATTATTTTGATAATTCTCCCAAAAGTATGCTTTCTTATTTTTTGGAAGAAAATAAATTGGATGTGAAAGAATTAGATGATATTCTTTCAATCATCCGACAAAATAAATAACAGCAACCACCTCTTATAAACTTTTGATTATGATTTACTTATTGATTGTCAATGTTTCATTGATTATCAGCTTTGCGCTCTATAGGCTGATTTTTCGCAAACTCACTTTTTTCCAATGGAACCGGATCTATTTGACTGGGATGATTCTATTCTCGCTGTTGGCTCCAATTGGAATTTTTATCGAATTACCGAAAGCAGCTATGATTCCCTATTCGATACCGGCGGTGGATTTGAGTGGCTATATGGATATCGCTATCAGTACTCCGAAGGAGCAGCCTATTTACCTAATCGACATCCTGACTTATGTGTATTGGACGGGTGTGGCAATAGCTTGTGCTTTTTTACTATTTCGAGTGGTACAGCTGATTCGTGCTTTACGAGATGAGCATAATTATCTAAGTTTTTCATTTTTCAATAAAATTATCATTGGAGGAGCGATTAAAGACAGAAGCAGTATCGAATTGCACGAGCGTGTTCACGTCGATCAGCGACATTCTTATGATTTGCTTTTAATGGAGCTGTTGAAAATTTTCAACTGGTTTAACCCAATTTTATATTTCTTTCAAAAGGAGTTAAAGTTCCAGCACGAATGTATAGCCGACGAAATCTGTTCGACAGACAAGGTGGCCTATGCAGAGATGCTGGTCGCTCATGCGCTGCAGGTGAATCACCTGCCATTGACGCATGAGTTTTCTAATCATTCGTTTTTAAAGAAAAGAATTATGATGTTATTTAAGAATAAATCAGCGCGGAAACACAAGTTTTTATATGTAACTATTTTACCGATGCTGTTGGTCGTAGCGGGTTCGACGCTTGTTTTTAATACCAGCAGGGCTAAGAATCTTGTTGCTGATATGGAAGGTTCAATTAGCCAGCTGGAGATCCCCGGATCAAAAGAATCGGCTACACCTGCGGAAGAGTTAGAAAAAGTACATCAGGTACCTAAACCGCAATGGATTTCAACGACGGAGCCTTTACAATTCGAATTAGAAGGCAGTACGATGATGGGCGAAGAGGCAGTTACACTGATCCAGCGGGATACAACGAATCCCAATGCTATTTTTAAGGAGGTCGAAGTTGTTCCCGAGCCAGTTGGTGGAATGCGGCAATTTATGAGCTGGGTGGGCAACAATTACGGCTACCCGAAAGCTGCATTGGAAAATGGTGTGAATGGTGTCATTGAAATTTCTTTTGTTGTAGAACAGAATGGGAACTTGTCGAGTTTTGAAATCAAAAAAGACCTGGGCTACGGTACCGGTGAAGCCGCGTTGAAGCTGATGAAAAGTGCCGAGAAATGGAATCCCGGCGTACAAAATGGTAGAAAAGTACGTGTAGCCTATACTTTACCTATCCGTTTAAATACAATAAAACAAGAGGTGACTCCAGCTAGAAAAAACGTGGCTACACCAAAGCTTGGCGTTGATGGCTTGAGCAGCTGGTTTGCCCAAAATTTTAAAATGCCAAGGAAAATATCCAATAAAGATCTCGATCCCGTGATTGAAAGTTTTTTCACCATTAATCCCGATGGTACCATAAAGTCTCTTATTGTTAGGTCTGATCTTGGTCAGCAGTTTATTGATCAGGCGACCAAATTATTGTCTCGGTCTAAATGGGAGCCTTCTTTGGTGAATGGCAATCCCGTGGAGTCTAAGGCTGCCTTTTATTTCAAATTTAACGAAGATGGAGGTTATGTAAAAAATTATACGCGGGTGGATGTGACATCAGAGCCGATAGGCGGGATGATTGCATTACGCGATTATGTGATGAAGAATTATAAGCCAAATTCGACAGGTGAAGACGGCAATGTCGTTGTACAGTTTGTTGTCGAAAAAAATGGCCAACTGAATAATTTTAAAGTCGTCAGCACGCCTAATACGAAGGCAGGTGACGAGTTAGTCCGACTGTTGCGATCTGGAGCGAAATGGAAACCAGGTATTCTTGACGGTAGTCCTGTTAAAAATCAATTTGAGCTAACGTTAAAAATAATGAAGGCGAATGGAGATGTTTATGATGTTTACCGTTGGGAAGGATTAAAGATGCAAAACTTAAAATCGTAGGAGGTAGGATGTTGAGAAAGGAAAGCATATTATTGTTGTTTCTTGCACTAACAGTATGTTTGGCATTGTTTTCCTGCAGATCCTATCGGGTGGTGCCTAATGGATATAGTGTGGAAGGGGATGAATATTTCATTAATATTGATAAAGAACTTGCTGTATTTTTGGGTGACGATATTTTAAAGGGGGAAAATTGGAATGCGGATACCGGACCGATCAATGTTAGTAAAGTCGATGCTAAATACACAAAAGTGCTCAAGCATCTAAATTATCTGGACACAGCTTATAAGGTGTTATTTACAGGACATTTGAAGGGGAAATTTAGCTATGATCTGCTGGCGGTAATGAACAATTATCCGAATGTCAAAGGTAAGAAAAATCATTTATTGGACTTGACTGCATTTCAACGAGAGGAAAACAAGGAAGGACGTTATTTCTATCGCATAGATGAATTTAAAGGACAAAAGTTATTGCATTTTGTCGTTCCGTTCAATGACAGGCTATGGCAAGAGAGGATGGTCAGCATGATATTTCTGCTTCCGGCTGATTTCAATGATATCGACTGGGCGAAGGATATTGTGTTATCCAATGCTGCCATGTACCGCAATCGCTATATTTTTACACCGAGTAGGACAACGATATTATGTCCGGATGATGGAAGCCGTTCACACCTTGATTATAAAATTCCTGAAGAAAAGATTAACAACTCTGGATATATGTTAATGAAAGCGTATGGAGATGTCGAAGGGAAGCGAACTTTGGTCGTCTATAGGTTAATGAAACCAAGAGATTTTTATGGATCCTTTGTCGTTTGTAAAGGAGATTATGAAATTGTCTATACAACGTTGCAAGGCAAGGTTGTCTGGCAGACGAAAATCGATACAGAGAAAGATATTGTATTCTAGCTGCCTATTTACAGATGATCTTGAAAGCCTTGGATTAATAGTCCAAGGCTTTTAATTTATTTTTGAGCTGTAGAATCTCATTTTGAAGTTGCTCGACCTTATCCAATAAATGGTTGGCGACTTGAATTCCCTGTGGATTTACTTCCAAGTCGTAATACAAATTGGAGAAGCGTTCCAACTTTTTGAGTTCTTCCTCGTCGATATATTGCTCTTCCTGTTGTATGACAATATGAATGAGTCCATATTCTTCCATGGTCTGCAGAAAAGTTGTTTCAACTTTTCTGGATTGGCAGAAGTCTATCACTTTTATGAGTGTCGTTTCCATGAGATTATTGCTTTAGATCCTTCAATTGTTGAAACAATGCTTTTTCCTCAGCGGATAGGTTGCTGGGCATTTTGATATTTAGGCTTACATAAAGATCCCCAAATTCACCTTCTTTGCGATAGATTGGAAAACCTTTACCCTTGAGCCGCATTTTGGTACCATTTTGACTTTCGGGTTTGACCTTTAATTTGATCTTACCCCCAAAGGTGTCAAGTGTTGCCTCGCCGCCTAAAATCGCCGTATAGAGGTCTACATCCAGCGAGGTGTACAGATCATTTCCTTGACGTTTGAAAGTTGCATCGGGCGTGATGTTGATCGTAATATATAAATCGCCTTTAGGGCCGCCATTGATTCCTTCGCTACCATAGCCCTTTAATTTGATCTTCTGTCCATCCTCAACACCTGCATGAATCGTAATACGAATACTCTTGCCATTAATATTAAAAGTTTGTTGATGGGTGGTATAGGCCTGTTGGAGACTTAAACTCAGTTCGGCATTAAAATCCTGTCCGCGGAAAGTACTCTGCCTACCGCCACCACGCCGGCTGCCAAACATCTGTTCGAAAAAATCAGAAAATTGGCCATCGTCAAAATTTCCGGTATACTCATAAGAACCAGCACCGCTACCAAAGGGGCTACCTCCTCCTCCAAACGGATTTCCCCCACCAGATTGGGATTGTCGGTATTGCTGTTGTGCTTTTTCGTATTCCTCTCCATGCTGCCAATGTTCGCCATATTGATCATACTTTTTACGTTTCTCGGGATCGGATAAAACCTCGTTTGCTTCATTGACCTCCTGAAACCGTTGTTTAGCCTCATTATCATTGGGGTTGACATCAGGATGGTATTTACGCGCTAGTTTTCGATATGCTTTTTTGATATCATCTGCTGAGGCAGTCTTATCAATACCGAGCACTTTATAATAGTCTACAAATGCCATATCTCTTTTGCTGTGTTATAATAAATATAACAAATTTTTAGGCGCTTTGTTCTGCATTTGGTCAAAAACAAAAGGCCTAGGAATTTTATACCTAGGCCTCTTTTAGTGTGTTAAAAAGTGATGTACTTATTCTTTGTTATTATCTATCACCAGACGGTTTTCTCTATTGGCGATCTGCCATGCCGTAAAAAAGACCAATTTTTCCCGGTTGACCATCAGCGGGAAGTCGATTTTATCATAGGTATCCGCGGGTGTATGATAATCCGGATGAAGACCCGAAAAATAAAAGATGGAAGGGATTCCTTTTTTTGCAAAATTATAATGGTCTGAACGGTAATAAAGACGCATCGGATCCTTTGGATTGTCATACATATAATCTATTTCCAACTTGGTGTTTTTATCATTTTCATCCTTATTGATCTGGTAGAGTTCAGAACTTAGTTTGTCCGAACCAATGGCATGAATGTAATCATGGTTTCCTTTGAGATGTTTGTCATCTACGCGGCCGATCATATCGATGTTAATACAAGCGACAGTATTTGCCAGTGGAAAGATTGGATTTTCGGTGTAAAATTTTGAACCTAGTAAGCCTTTTTCTTCTGCCGCATAAGTGATAAATAAAATACTGCGTCTTGGGCCATTACCTGCAGCCTTTGCACGGGAAAAGCTACGCGCAAGCTCTAAAACTGCTGTCGTTCCGGAAGCATTGTCATCCGCACCAAAGAAGATATTTCCTTTGGAATCTTTGCCATCGTGATCATAATGTCCGCCGATCACGACAATTTCATCTTTCTTGTCAGTCCCCTCCAGGTATCCCAGTATATTCGGGTCAGATAAAGGTTTTGCATTTGTGCCAAATTCAGCTTTAAAACTGGTTGTGATTGCGAAAGAATTAGCTTGTCCAGAACGGTTAATTTTGCCGACAACAGCGGCTAAATTCGTGCGCGCAAGATTAAAAATATAATTTGCGGCATGATCGGTAATGTTGACCACTGGGATCATAGGGGATTTTTCAGGGGCTGGTTGGTCTATAGCCAGGTTGTAACGGCCTTCGGTAGCACGGTCTCCGGCATCTTCAAGTAATTGTGAGAGCTGGCTGTTAACAGCGAGTACCAATTTGGGGTTCTTCTTGAGAATTTCTTTGATTTTTTTATTTCTGCTTGTCGACCAGTCGGACGGTGTTTTTTTTCCGGTGATCCATGAGGTTCCCTTGTCGTCCGTAGGTTCACCCTCATTCAATAGTAACACAACTTTATTGGTCAGGTCTAAACCACTGATGTCGGAATACTTTGGATCATCGATGCCATAACCAATGAAGATGATCTCATTGCTTTCAAAGAGCTTATCCTCGTTGTTACCAATGACGAAGATATCCTTTCCATTTAAGAATGGTCGTTCATTGATGCTAAAGTGCTTGACTTTAAAACTGTTGTGTATAAGCTGTAAAGGTTGGAAGTAGGATCCATTTACTGGGGCTGAAAGGCCGTATTTCTTGAACTCGTTGGCGATATAATCTGCAGCCAACTGCCCGCCTTTCTGTCCTGTTCCTCTTCCTTCAAAGTCCACCGAAGCAAGTGTTCTTAAATGCTTTTGTGTGGATTCTACTGTGATCTCATTTGCATACTTGGTGCTGACATCCTGTGCCTGAGCACAACTCATCACAGAAAACGCTACCCAAATTAGGTTATATATTTTCTTCATTGTTTATTTTAGTATTTCATATTGTGGCCTTCACCTTGCGGCTACGCCATACATTTTATTAAATAATATTGATACCAACTTTTATTCATCCAATCGATGAGCTATTCAGTCATATCCGCATTTACATACTACTACTGATGCCACATTGCGGGCGCCCCCTCTTTCCCAACCGATCTTGCTTATATAAGTAGACAATATAACTAAAAAAGCGGATGAAAAGTATAGTTTACCTTTCATCCGCTTCTTAAAATATGTTAATTTATTAACAGCTGCAAGCTATTTTATTGACACGATTGGCATGACGACCACCTTCAAATTCGGTTGTCATAAAACTTGATACGATCTTTTTAGCTAAATCAAGGTCGATAAAACGGGCTGGGACACATACGACATTCGCATCGTTATGTTGGCGTGCCAACGCGGCAATTTCCTCCAGCCAACAGATTGCAGCACGGATATTCTGATGTTTATTTGCTGTGATCGCAACACCGTTTGCACTGCCGCAAATTAATACACCAGCATCGGCTTCTTTGTTTTCCACTGCGGATGCGACGGGATGTGCAAAATCTGGGTAATCCACTGAATCTGGCGAGTTTGTCCCAAAGTCCTGAACTTCATAGCCCAGTTCATTCAAAAAACCAACTAATGCCGTTTTGTACTCAAAACCTGCATGGTCACTTCCAATCGCAATTTTCTTTACGCTGCTCATTCTATTGTTATTTTATTTTTCTAATGCTAATTTTTTTCTTTTGACATCTGCTGAGACCATGATACTTACTTCATATAATAAGAACATTGGTGCTGCAACGGTCAACATCGTGATAATATCCGCAGAAGGCGTAATAACTGCAGCTATGACCAATATAATTACGGTGGCATAGCGACGGCTTGCACGCATAAATTCAGGTGTCATAATGCCTATCTTGGACAGAATAAATACCAGGATCGGAAGCAGGAAAACAATCCCACAACCTAATGTCAATGTAGCGATCGTAGACAGATAATTGTCAATGGTAATCTGATTCACGATCTCATCACTTAAGGACACGTTCGCCAAAAAGTTAATGGATAATGGTACAACAATATAGTATCCGAAAAGTGCACCTAAAAGAAACAACATGGAAGAGTAAAACACAAATCCACGTGCAGAACGTCTTTCAACATCTGTCAATGCTGGTTTTACAAATAGCCAAATTTCGAATAAAAGATAGGGAAAACCCATCATCAAAGCCATCAGAAGACAGGAGTTGATCTGGAGCATAAATTGCCCTGCTAATTCCGTATTGATAATGTTAAAAGGTATTTTCTTGACACAGAAGTCGGCTAGATTGAATGCATCTGCGGCTTTGCACATCATGCGGTAAGTCCAAAAATCGAGATTCTTTGGACCCATGATAATATCGTTGAATACGAAGTCGTAGAATGTAAACGCAATACCCGCAAAGATACAGATTGCTATAGCTGAACGAACCAAATGCCATCTTAGGACCTCAAGATGGTCAAAGAAAGACATTTCTGCTTCTATATTCTTCCCCTTATTTTTGATAGCTTGTATTAAATCTTTCGAATTTGGTGTACTCATAAAAATTGTTTGGAAACAAAAATACCATTCTTATTGTAAAGAATGGTATTTTTTATGTATGTAAAGATAATTTTATTTAATCTTCTACAGGATATTCAGTTAGGTCAAATGTTTCCATAAACTTTGTCGTGAAATTGCCCGCTCTAAAGTTAGGATCGCGCATTAATCTCAGGTGCAAAGGAATGGTGGTTTTGATACCCTCGATTACGAATTCGCTCAATGCACGCTCCATGGTACAGATTGCTTCTTCACGTGTTTGTGCAACACAGATCAACTTGGCAATCATGGAATCATAGTTGGGGGGAATTGTATAACCGGAATAAACGTGTGTATCTACGCGTACGCCATGGCCTCCCGGAGAGTGAAAATTCGTGATTCTACCCGGTGAAGGACGGAAATTGTTGAACGGATCTTCTGCATTGATACGACATTCGATCGCGTGCATTTCTGGCTCATAATTTTTTCCGGAGATCGGAATTCCTGCCGCCACCTTGATCTGCTCTTTGATCAGATCAAAGTTGATAACTTCTTCGGTTACAGGATGCTCTACCTGAATACGTGTATTCATTTCCATAAAGTAGAAGTTGCGGTGTTTGTCAACCAAGAACTCGATTGTACCGGCACCTTCATAATTTACAGCTTTTGCACCTTTTACAGCTGCTTCACCCATTTCAGCTCTTAATTCAGGCGTCATAAATGGGGAAGGAGATTCTTCGATCAATTTTTGATGACGACGTTGGATGGAACAGTCACGCTCGGATAGGTGACATACTGTGCCAAACTGGTCCCCTACGATCTGAAATTCAATATGGCGGGGTTCCTCAACATATTTTTCAAGGTAGATACCATCGTTACCAAAAGCAGCTGCAGATTCTACACGGGCAGAATCCCAAGCTGGTTCGAACTCTTCGTCTTTCCAGATGATACGCATACCACGGCCACCACCGCCGGCAGTAGCTTTAATAATAACAGGATAACCTATTTCATTGGCTAGTTTGATGCCTTCTTTTACGTTTGAGATCAAACCATCTGATCCGGGCACAGTAGGTACGCCAGCTTGTTTCATGGTGTCCTTCGCACGGGACTTGTCGCCCATTTTTTCGATCTGTTCTGCAGTAGCACCAATAAATTTGATACCATACTCTGCACAGATCGCCGAAAAACGTGCGTTCTCAGACAAGAAGCCATATCCTGGGTGAATTGCATCTGCATTTGTCAATTCAGCTGCAGAAATAATATTCGGAATGTTTAAGTAAGAATCTTTACTTGGTGGAGGGCCGATACAAACCGCTTCGTCAGCAAAACGTACATGTAAGCTATCTCTGTCTGCGGTTGAATATACTGCAACACTTTTGATACCCATCTCACGGCAGGTACGGATAATGCGCAGGGCAATTTCTCCTCTATTTGCAATTAATATTTTTTTAAACATTGTCTTGAATTATGAAGTTTACAAAAATGTAGCCCTTTGGAGGCTACATAGGTATTCATTTACGTGTGTAAATTACTTAGGCTCAACTAAGAATAATGGTTGATCGTACTCAACAGGTTGAGCATCTTCTACCAAAATCTTAACGATTTTACCAGAAACTTCAGATTCGATTTCGTTGAACAATTTCATAGCTTCAACAATACACAATACAGAACCTGTATTGATATCATCACCAATATTAACGAAAGATGGTTTGCCCGGTCCGGCTGAACGGTAAAATGTACCGATCATTGGTGATTTGATGGTAATCAAGTTAGCATCATTGTTAGCAGCTGGCGCAGCAGGAGTAGCCACAGGCGCTGGAGCTGCTGCTTGAGCAACTGGAGCTGCGGCCACAGGCGCTACAGCCGGAACAGTAGCTGTTACATACGTAGGCTCTTGATTTGTCTTTATTGTAATTTTAAAATCTTGCTCTTCAATCGAGACTTCATTCACACCTGATTTTGAAACGAATTTAATCAAGTCCTGAATTTGTTTGATATCCATACCCATAGTATTCTAGGTTTTGTTTGTTTCTTAAAAAATTCTAACTGTCAAAAGTAATAAAATATACCATAAAATGGACAATTAATACGCCCATTTTAAATAGATGGATCCCCAAGTGAAACCACCACCGAAAGCAGCTAGGATCAGGTTGTCTCCTTTTTTCAATTGAGATTCCCATTCCCATAAGCATAGTGGGATTGTTCCACTGGTCGTATTACCATATTTTTGGATGTTCACCATTACCTTTTCTTCGGGAAGGCCCACGCGTTCTGCTGTCGCATCAATGATACGTTTATTGGCTTGATGAGGTACCAACCAGGCAATATCTTCTGATTTCAAGTTGTTTTTTTCCATCACTTCATGTGCTACATCGGCCATATTGGTGACGGCAAATTTAAATACTGTGCGTCCTTCTTGGTAAGCATAATGTAGACCAGCGTCAACCGTTGCATGGCTGGCCGGATTTAATGAACCTCCTCCTTTAATATTAAGATATTGGCCACCTGAACCATCCGTCTTTAGAATAGCATCCTGTATACCCAGCCCGTCTTCATTTGGTTCCAATAACACACAACCACAACCATCACCAAAAAGGATACAGGTATTGCGGTCCTGATAATTGATTACCGATGACATTTTATCTGCGCCTACAACAAGTACTTTTTTGTGTGTACCCGCAGTGATAAACTGTGTTCCGGTATTTAGACCGAACAAGAAGCCTGAACAAGCTGCCTGAAGATCGAATCCCCAAGCGTTGGTCGCTCCGATTTTATCGGCCAAAATATTCGCGGTAGCAGGAAACAACATATCTGGTGTACTGGTACAGAAGATAATTAGGTCGATATCCGTCGCTTCTATTCCTCTCTTTTTCAATAAACCTTGAACGGCAGGTACGGCAAGATCTGATGTAGCCAGCCCTTCGCCCTTTAAGATGCGTCTCTCTTTGATTCCTGTTCGTGATACAATCCACTCATCGTTGGTATCGACCATTGTTTCCAATTCTTTGTTGGTGAGGATGTAATCCGGAACGTAACCATTTACAGCCGTAATTGCGGCATGAATCTTTGACATAAATACTTAATTGAAAATAGATCTGATGCTGTCAATGAATTTAGACTCGATCATATCTCTTGAAAATAAAACCATATTTTTAATGGCCTCAGGTGTTGAAATCCCATGACCAATAATAACAGGAGCGTTGACTCCCAAGATTGGACTACCGCCGTACTGCTCGTAGTTGAATCGGTCGAAGAAATCATCTTTAAAACCTTTTTTCAGGGTCACTACATAAAATGATTCTGCAAGTTTCAAGACGACATTGCCGGTAAATCCATCACAGACGTATACGTCAGCATGGTCACTGAACAGGTCGCGGCCTTCTGCATTTCCGATAAAGTTAATCTTGTCGTTGGCTTTAAGTAGAGGGTAGGTAGAGGTTGTAAGGATGTTTCCTTTTTCTTCTTCTTCTCCAATGTTCAATAATCCCACTTTAGGGTTGTTTACATTGAATACATGTTCGGCAAAGAGGCTGCCCAACATTGCAAATTGATTCAGCATCTCCGGTTTGCAGTCTGCATTTGCGCCGACATCCAGTAAGATTCCGAACCCTGATTTCAATTTTGGAACAATTGATGCTATGGCTGGGCGCAATACGCCCGGGATAGCTTTAACACTGAACATCGAACCCACAAGCATAGCTCCGGTGTTACCAGCGGATGCGAATGAGTCGATTTCTTTGTTTTTTAAATATTCAAATCCCTTCGCAATGCTTGAGTTGGGTTTTTGAGTTATCGCTTTGGTTGGATGTTCACCCATTGCAATGACTTCTGGAGCTTCCACATATTCAAAGTCAGATGAATTTCCTCCGGCTTGATCGATTAATTGCTTCGTCTCTTCAGTGTTACCAAAAAGGACTATCTTTTGGTCTCCAGTAAGCTGCTTTTGTGCTTCAATAGCACCTGTTATCGTTGCTTTAGGAGCATAATCTCCTCCTAAAATATCTAAACCAATCTTCATCCGTTATTATTTAGTAAATCAATAATACGCAAAAAACATCCCAAAATAAAGCAAATTTCTAAAATATTGCTTGTTTGGGATGTTTTGGTGTTATGAAAGGTTTACCTTAGACAACAGCTGTATTTTCAATGATCAATTTACCGTTGTAGTACAAGTTTCCGTCTACAGTGTATGCACGGTGAGGTAAATGAACTGCGCCAGTTTCTTTACATACTGTCAAGCTAGGAGCTTCAGCTTTATAATGTGTTCTTCTTTTGTCTCTTCTTGATTTAGAAGTTTTACGTTTTGGATGTGCCATCTCGTATTTTTGTTTTAGTTATTTTTAATATTTCTCAATGCTTCCCAACGTGGGTCGATAATTTCTGCTTCTTTTTGCTCCTCTGAATCTGGTTCGCTTGTAAATAAGGCCAGCATTTCAGGATCACATTGTATGCCTTCTCCCTGCTCTTCACATTTTACGATATAAGGGACAGCTAAATTGATGTATTCGTACAATAATTCAGCGATATCCAACTCATGGTCGCTTTTTGATAAGACCAACACCTCTTCGGTATTGTCTGTCCAATCTTCATCCGTGAATTTGACCAATATTCGTTCTTGAATTGAAATCGGTGACATAAATTCCTTCAGGCAGGTATCGCAAGTCAATTGAATCTCTCCTTGGATATCAAAATGCAAAATCAGCAGGTTTTCCTGTTTCTGCAATTCAACTTCCGCCTTTAGATTGCCATCTTTTACAATCGAATGTTCGTAGCAGTCAAAGAACTTTTTATTAATGTCAAATTCAAAATTGTGCTTTCCAGCGTTGAGTCCCGAAAAGGGAATTCTGTATTGTTTTAGATGTTTCACAATCTTGCATTTGAGCCTGCAAAGGTATGTATAAAATCATTAGGATCGAAATATTTTTTTAAATATTCCAGCCGAATGCTTTATAGATACGCATAGCCTGACTTATTCATAATAATTTTTACCTAACTCTATCTTTTCGCGTCCATTTGCCATACGCCATTTATTGGTGTCACGTAGCGAATAAGCACAGCCGCAATATTCCTGCATATAGAATTTCTCTTTTTTGGAGACTTCTAACATCCTTGCCGAACCGCCTTTTTTGCGCCAGTTGAATGTCCAGTATTCCATCCCCTGATGATGGGAAGCTGCGCGTAGACCACAGTCATTGATCTGTTCCATGTTTTTCCAACGAGAGATTCCCAATGAGCTCGAGATCACATCAAAGCCATTTGCAGCCGCATATTCAGCTGTTTTTTCGAAGCGCATATCAAAGCACATGGTACAACGGACTCCTCTCTCAGGCTCCTGCTCCATGCCTTTGGCCAAATCAAACCAATGGTCTACATCGTAATCCGCATCTATAAAAGGGATATTGTGTTTTTCCGCAAATCGAATATTCTCATCTTTGCGCAGATCGTACTCCTTGCGCGGATGGATATTGGGATTGTAAAAATAAATCGTAAAATCGATATCTGAAGCAATCAATGCTTCCATGACTTCTCCAGAACAAGGTGCACAGCAGGAATGCAAAAGCAATTTCTTGCCTTCTCCCGGTAATGCCAACTTCTCCCGTACAAATTCCTTCTTTTCCATAATCGTATGTGATATCAAAAACAAAGGCAATTTTAATCAAAAAGTAGCGGAATGACAAATATTTCCGTTTGAGTTGTCGTGATATTTGTCCAAAAGAATCATATAAATTCATTGATATTCTGCATATATTAGTAGATTTGTATGTTTGACGCAATAAGCTATTTATAATAAAAAATATATGAAATTTTCATTTCAAACCTGTGTTATTGTATTATTCGCCAGTTTAATAGGCGTTGCTTCCTGTAAAAAATTGGATGATGAACCTGAACCGGGACGGGCAGCTCTTATTTCCAGATTGTATATTTCTTTCCAGGATTATCAGCCAAATAATTCTTCGATTAAGAATCTCTTTATCGTGGATCCTGCTGATACCAATAGCCTGGATAATATCTATCAATATCTTTCGCCCGCAAAAGGCGGGGGACCAGTTATTTTTGATCCCAATGCAAAGTCAATTTTCCAGGCGAGTGCGGGGACCGTCGCTCAGGATACCTTTATCCGGCAAATCGCTCTGGACGACATTTACGGGATTCCGGGAAATGCTAGTGCCATTGGCTATAGGGGATTTTCGAACGTCAGGGGATTGGCTTATTACTCCTATGCCCAACAAAATGGTACTTCGGGCTCAGCTGTGACAAATTTTTTACTTGCAGTAACAGGTGGTAATATGTTGTATGCGGTAAGTCGTCCGGAGGGAAAAGGGGGAGCAGGGGGTTCCAAAATCATTGATAAACAGATTAGTCTGGGGGATATTAACCCAAGCTCATTAACCTTATTGAAAGGAAATCCGGATGATAAAAATGAAAAATGGTTGTTGGTCGGATTTAACGATGAGGGTACGAATAAAAGAAGTGGTTTTGCTGTGTATAAGGGACTGAAACAACAACTGATTGATAAAGTGCGGGACACAATTGTTAATTCGAACGCTTTTCCGCCAGCCGTGAAAGTCTACGTTAAGGGAAAAACGGATCTAAGAGCGGTATCTTATGCGCCAAATAAAAAGTTATTAGCCGTTACAGCAGGGACAGAAATTTTGTTTTTTAATAATCCGGATGGATTATTTAATGGATCTGGAGAAAAGGAAATCGATGCTGATTATGCGGTCGGTGGTTCAAATACAGGATTGGAACAGATTGGTGGGGTTGCCATTGATGATCGTACTGAAAATGGTAAATTCTTTTACGTTTCCGATTCCAAAAACGGAAAAGTTGTACGTTTTAAATTAACGGATCAAGGGAATGCAACACCGGAAATGACAAAAAATTATGGGACATTGACACCAAATTATATCTTTTTGGATGCCAGAGAAAGAACTAATTTCTAGTTTGTCAATTTGTGTCAGGCAAGCAATTCGAACAGTTCTCTGATTTCCTGTTGCTTGGCTACACTTTCATTCGCTTCATAGGCCGAAAGCAGATTTCGTAAGGCACGCTTCATGATTGTCACATTGTCGCATGGATAAGTAAATTCCCGGTCCGGAGCAAGGTTTAACTGTTTCAAGAATGAATTGACATCACTTCTTTGCATGATTTGTCCCCGATTGAATGCATTGATGTAAAACAAGACATGCTCATTCCCATGCTCATCGGTATCCATGTAAGCCAAGATAAAATGCTTGGGTAAGTTGATCCCGTAGATCGGGATATCCAGCTTTTGTGCAATAATGCTATAGATACAGGATAAGGTCAATGGATTACCCTGTTTGGTGTCCAAAACCTGGCCGATATAAGAGTTTTGCGGATGGTGATAGTCCTTTGTATTGCCCGATAAACCAAAGGAGCCAAATAGCACGTGATTCATCAGGTTCACCTTTTCCAAAGGACTCATATCGTATTGTAACCCGCGCCAAACCTCTGTTTTCAGATCTTCGATCTTTAACACGATCTTATGGTCTTCGTAAGAAGGATACTGATAATTATTGAGAATGATAAGTCCTTCGAGTAAATTAAAGGAATTGCTCAGATTCCAGATCTGTAGTTCATTTTTAGTCTGGTCGAACTGAATTTCATGAATAATGTTTTCCAATCGACCTTGTATCCTTGGGTCAAAACTTGACTCCCAGAATTTCTCCAAATAGGGAACAATTTCAGGACCTTGGCTTTTCAATTGATGCTCCACTTCCTGAATAATCTGTTGATCGGTATCGTCCAACAGGAATATTAACGATTTCAGCTCTCTCTCATTCATCATAACGAAGTTAAAAAAATGAATTGAGAAATGGATACAAAAAAATCCCTACAGTAATTCATGTACCAAGTAGGGATTATTCAGGTTAAATTGGTCTACAATTATTTGAGCTGGCCATCCAGCATATTGACAATTCTTTTGCCGTACTCCGCATTTTTTTCGGAGTGGGTAACTTGTATGATCGTGACACCGTCATCATTCAATTGTTTGAAAAGCTCCATGATTTCTTCCCCTTGTTTGGAATTAAGGTTACCCGTAGGTTCATCTGCCAACAAGAGTTTCGGGGAGCCGGCCAATGCACGTGCGATGCCGACAATCTGTTGCTGTCCACCAGATAGTTGCGCCGGAAACAGATCTTTCTTTCCCACAATGCCAAAACGGTCAAGCATATCGGCTACAATGGCTTTTCGTTCCTTGCTTGAGATGTCTTTATAGATCAACGGTGTTTCGATATTTTCGTATACCGTCAATTCATCCAGTAAATGGTAAGCTTGAAATACGTATCCAATATGAGATTGGTAGAGTTGCGTCCTTTTTTTTGATTTCATCTGCAATACATTTTCATCCATAAAGATATATTCACCTTCATCGGGTTCGTCTAGCATACCGATAATATTCAACAGGGTGGATTTTCCGGAACCCGAAGGGCCCATAATGGATATGAAATCACCTTCTGCTATATCTAAACTGACATCTTTGAGGACAAATGAGCGTGTACCACCTACATTATACCACTTGAATAAATGTTTTAATTGTATCATTTTCTAGTATTGAGATTTTAGTGTTGAGTATTGAGATTTTGGTTGTACAAGCCTGGGCTTACCTTGTATCTCTTTTTTATTTTGTCTTTTAATTTCAACTTATTCATTAATCTTTGTTCTATTCATCCCGCAGGTTATCTACCGGATTTGTCCGGGCGACTTTCAGCGACTGGAAGCTAATGGAAATCAATATTAGGATAAATATGCAAAATATCGGGATCAAAAACGACCACCACTGTATATTGACATGATATGCAAAATTGGAAAGCCATTTGTCCATGAGTAAATAAGCTAAGGGAAGGGCAATGCCGATACCGATCAGAAATAACCTGAAAAAGGGTTTATTCAATTGGACAAAGAGCAGCTGTGCTGAGGCACCGAGTACTTTTCGGATACTCATTTCTTTCTTGCGTAATGCGGCCTGATAAGCGGCCATGCTGAACAGGCCCAATGCAGCGATAATAACCGATAGGCTGGCGAAACTATTGAAAGCGACCTGTAGTTCCTGCTGTTTTTGGTGTTGTAAAGCATATTGTTGATCCATAAAGGAATAGTCTAGCGGTAAATCCTTGGCAGATGTATTTTTTGTCCATTCTTTTTTGACTGTCTCAATTGCCCGATCGACCATTCCGGGGGTTGTTTTCACCATAAGTGTCGTCTGAATGCGCATGCTCCCACATTCATTTTTAAAAGAATAGAGAGTAGGTTGAACGGCATTTTCAAAACCATAGGCTTTGCTGTCTTTGACGAGGGCTATGATTTCAAAATTTACGTCACAGCCACTGATTTTTGCACCAATGGGATTTGATAGCCCCAAACTTTTAGCGGCAGATTCATTGATGACCGCATAGTTGGAGAGGGAGTCACGGAGCAACTGATCCATGGATAGATTGCTATTTCCTTGTAGATTGGGGATACTTAATGTTTTGAAATAGCCTGGATCGATACCGACATGAGCAAAGGAAATATTCTTTTGTGCATAGGAGAATTCCATTTTGGGCGGTTGTTCCCCTTCTCCCGGAATATTTGTTGCGGAAGCCACCACCGCAATGCTCGGATCATTTTCTAATCGCCGTTTCAATTGGTAGAAAGAACCATCACTCTTGGAGTCGTAATACATACCCACTCCTTTGAAATTGACCACTTGCGCTGGCTCAAATCCTTTATCCGTATGCTGCATGTACTGAAGCTGTCCCCGAATCACCAGCATACCCGAAATAAACAGAATCGCCATGCTGATCTGAAAGGTTAGTAAGGCATTTCGGAATGTTCCTTTTTTTAGTATTGCGGATAATCCGCCTTTGAGCAGATTGACGGATTTGAAACCTGAAAGAACGATGGCAGGGTATATTGCGGATAGGATCGTTGTTAATAGAACAGCGACACAGAGCTGGATAATGGTTTCAGAACTTAAAATATAGCTTCTGAGATCATCATTGAACCATCTTTGTAATACGTTGCCGGTAAGCGCCAAGGAAATGAAACTCAATACTGCCGCAGCGCTGGTCAGTATAAATACTTCCAGTAATAATTGCCTTACGATGGCCCAACGCGAACTTCCCAATATTTTTTTAAGGGCGAGCTCTTTCAGGCGTTGATCGGCTTGGGCCATAATCATATTGGCGAAATTGGCGGATGCAAGCAGGAGGATCAACAGGGAAAGAATACCGATGATCCATGTGATGAGATAGGCGGTGTTGCTTCCGGTTTTTGGTCGCAGGTGCAGGTTGGCCAATGGATCCAAGTAGATCTTACCTTTGGCATAACCGGAAGAGCGTATTTTATCTTTTGGTGCGATTTCCTTGTGGTAGATTGTGTTGATCTGATCGGTCAACTTAGCGATATCTGTACCCGGTCTGACCTGAATAAAAGTCTGGTATAAAAAGGGATTATTTTCAGCAAAGAGATCCTGTGGTTCACGGATAAAAAGAAGATCGTAATCAATTATGGATAGACCTTGCTCTTTGATGGTGCCATAAATCATCTCCCATACACCTAGAGCGAGGCTTTGAGTTGGAATCGAATGAGGGCTGTCAAAATTTAGGTCCTCTTTTTTGAATAGTTGTTCGGCAATAGGCCTTTTGACCATGGTCGCATCCTTTTGGTCCTTGTTTTTGTAGAGTGGTCCAGTCGCATTTTCGATTTGAAAGATTCGTGCGGCTGAGGAGTCAATCAGCGCAGCATTTTTAATAAGGACTGTTTTTTCACCAAAAAGCGGATAACTGCCGTAATTGTAAACTATTTTCCTGCCAGCATAAATGATATCTGGTAAATTTTGCTTTAGCAATGGAGCCAGGGAAGGAGAGGTCTCGCTCGTAAAAGCGCCTTCAGCTTCCAGGCCAATCTGATAGATCTCCCTGTAATTTGGATTCCATTTATCAAAGCTCGTTTCCCGATTGATGTATTGATAGGAAAGGATAAAACCGGTAAAACCAAGTGTCAGTCCGATAATATTCAAGAATGTGAAACCCTTATTTTTTAAGAGTTTACGCCAAGCTAGCTTGAAATCATTTTGTGCCATACTATAAAAATACAATCCCCTTGCCAGTGTTTTAACTGTTTTATTGTGAGTTTGTTAGGTGGTTGTTGCTCATTTTTGTTGTTCGATTTCGGACAGTTTACGTTCACAATCGAACATTCATTCCCCCTAAGCCATTGGTTCATTGCCCACCACGCAACAGGCAAAGCAATGACCAAGGCAACAAACACCAATTTTTAAGGTCTTTGGACTTTATTCATCCCTTAGACTATCGACTGGATTGATACGGATAGCTTTCCAGGTCTGATAACTAATCGTCCCTAAGGCTATGAGGACAGCACTCATGCCGGCCAGAATAAAGTATATCCAATTTATATCTATTTTATAGTTGAAGTCTCTGAGCCATTGGTTCATTGCCCACCACGCAACAGGTGAAGCAATGACCAAGGCAACAAACACCAATTTTATAAAATCTCCAGACAACAGTTTCAGTAATCTGATCGTACTTGCTCCAAGCACTTTCCGTACGCCGATTTCTTTGGTCCGCTGTTGTGTTACATAGGTGGCCAGGCCAAAGAGCCCCAGTGCTGCCACAAAAATGGCGACGATGGCGAAACTGGTGAATATATTTTTCGTCCGTTCAACATCTTGATAAAGGGAGGCAAAGCCCTCATCCAAAAAGCTGTAATTGATTTTTTGATTAGGCGCAAATTTCTCCCACACCCTATTTATATCAGCCAACGTTTTAGCCATGTCCGTTGACTTGGTTTTGATCGAAAGGAGCGAAGGACTGTTGGACAGAGCCATACAGACCGGGACATATCCTTCACCTTTTAGCGATTCAAAAATAAAGTCATCGACAACTCCGATAATTGTCCATGTTCTTCCATTTGTAATCTGTACACCGATCGGGTTCCCTTTAATACCCAATTTTGAGATCATTTTTTTATTGACAATAGCGCCACTGCTATCAGAAGCAATCTGTGGATTAAAATTTCGACCTGCGATTAATCGAAGTCCAAAAGTGGAAACATAATTTTCATCAATATTCCAAAATTGTCCACCTTCTCCCAGTTCAATGTCTTCTTTTCCCTTGGCCCAAAATGGATTGCCATTTCGTTTTACACCATCCAATTGCACAGGGAGATAATCACCTATGGATACATTGCTCACAGAAGGAATAGCTTTCAGTTCATTTTTTAGGCTTTGCACCTCTGAAGCAATACTATTTATGCCACGAAGTACAATGACTTGATCTTTATTGAAGCCAATATCCTTGTTGAGCATAAAGCTGATCTGTTGATTTGCGATGAGGGCACAGATCATAAGGATTATGGAAGTTGTAAATTGAAAAACAACAAGTCCATTGCGCAATAAAGCAGATTTTGGGTTCGAACCTGATTTACTTTTCAAGGCATTGATTGGTTGAAATCCAGAGAGGTATACTGCAGGATATATGCCAGCGATGCCACCTATGGTCAACATGGCTAAGATCAAAGAAGGTATAAAGTACCATGCCGACCAGGGGATAAATAAAGTCTTATTGGCCAAATTGTTAAAAAGAGGCAGTAATATCCAGGCCAGTAAAATACCGATAATTAATGAAATTAAGCTGTAACATACGGCCTCCGTCATAAATTGGTTGATTAAAGTACTTCGGCTGGATCCAATGGTTTTGCGGATGCCGATCTCTTTAGCTCGTGTAGCGGCATTGGCGGTAGACAGATTAACAAAATTGATGCATGCGATCAGGAGAATGAAGAATGCAATCCCAGCAAATACCCAGACCATTTTGATATCACCTTGGTATTGCGTAGCCATGGCGTATTCTAAAATGTTTTTGGAGTATAAATGCATATCCAATGCGTTTTGAAGTAACACCTTAGATTGCATGGTCTCCGGTGATATTTTCATTCCATTCTTTTTGTTGATTAAAATATAATGATCCTCGACATAGTTCTTCGATATAGCGCGTTGTGCCGTGACGAGGTCGGTATTTTCTTTAAGCTTTACATAAGTGATGTAGTTCGTTGCTCCCCAGTTGTTTTGTTCGCCCTGGTAAAAAGGTTCACCCGCAAGAGAGATAAAATAATCATAGCCATAGAGACTTGAATTACTTGGTACATCGTCAATAACGGCGGTTATATTGTACAGAACGTTCTTGTTATTGTTCAGATAAATTGTTTGCCCAACAGCATTTCCTTTGAAAAACTTCTGTGCTTTACTTTTAGTGATGACCAGGCTATTGGGTTTGTCTAAAGCATGATTTAACTGTCCTTCCATGACGGGGAGCGGAAATATCTCCAAGATAGACTGATCAACATAAACGAAGCCTGCGTCTAAGTGATTCTCGGCTTTACCATTGACTGTGAAGAGGTTGCTCCCAGCCCCGAATAGCGTGTTGGGTAGCACTCGCCCGGCTAATTCGATGCTGGGTATTTCAGCCTGAAGGGTTTTAGCAGCGGGGGCCGGAAATGAAAGATACTGTACGGATTTATCACCGTCTGGAGCTTGGATTACTAGGCGGAAAACGCGGTCCATATCTGGGTACATCTTATCATAGCTGGTTTCATGTTTGATGTACAGTAAGATAAGTATACAGATCGCAACGCTAAACGCAAAGCCACCAATCTTGATGGTTGAGTAGAGTTTGTTGCTGGTCATATTTCGCCAGGCGATTTTTAAGTTATTTCCCATCATAATAAAAAAATTTAATACGGATACTTATTCATCTCTTAAACTATCTACCGGATTGGCACGGATAGCTTTCCAGGTCTGATAACTAATCGTCCCTAAGGCTATGAGGACTGCACTCATACCGGCCAGAATAAAGTATATCCAATTTATATCTATTTTATAGTTGAAGTCTCTGAGCCATTGGTTCATTGCCCACCACGCAACAGGTGAAGCAATGACCAAGGCAACAAACACCAATTTTATAAAATCTCCAGACAACAGTTTCAGTAATCTGATCGTACTTGCTCCAAGCACTTTCCGTACACCGATTTCTTTGGTCCGCTGTTGTGTCACATAGGTGGCCAGTCCAAAGAGACCTAGGGCAGCCACAAAAATGGCGACGATGGCGAAACTGGTGAATATATTTTTCGTCCGTTCAACATCTTGATAAAGGGAGGCAAAACCCTCATCCAAAAAGCTGTAATTGATTTTTTGATCGGGTGAAAATTTATTCCATACGGTGTTGATCCCGTTCAGGGTCTCTTGTAGGTTTTCGGGTTTAACTTTAATGGAGAGGAGTGATGGATAACCCCGCAATACCATACATAGGCCAGCGAATCCTTTACCTTTCAGCGACTCAAAAATAAAATTGTCCACGACACCAACGACAGTCCAAGTATTGCCATTGGTTATCTTTGCCCCGATGGGATTTTTTAATCCCAGCTCATCCGCCAATTTCTGGTTGATGATGGCAGCCGTGCTGTCGGTGGCCATTTTGGGATCGAAATTCCTACCTTTAGTCAGTTGCAATCCGAAGGTCTCAAGGTAATCTTGGTCAATTTCCCAAAACTGCCCCTGTGTGGCCATATCGATCTCCCGTCTACCTTCATTCCAAAAAGGGTTACCATTTCTTTTGGCACCATCAATGGGGACCGGGAGAAAATCGCCTAGGGAAACGGAGCTCACATTTGGAACGGACTTTAGTTCATTCTTAAGACTTGGGATCTGATTTCCCAATGTACCAATACCACGCAGTACAATGACCTGCTCCTTTTTGAAACCCAGATCTTTTTCCAAGATATAGCGTATCTGTTGATTGGTCACCAGGGCGCTAACAATAAGGATGATGGATGTAGCGAACTGAAAGACGACAAGACCATTTCTGAATAATGAAGATTTGGCTCCGGTGGTCTTGTTTTTCAATGCAGCAATCGGCTTAAATCGGGACAGATACAAAGCTGGGTAGATTCCGGCCAGGCCGCCGATGAAAATTATCACCAGTAATAAAGATGGAAAAAAGTATAGGGATGTCCAGGGAATAGTCAGGGACTTATTAGCTAGATTGTTGAATATAGGCAACAAGACCCAACTCAGCAATAGTCCCACGAACAGAGATAATACACTATAACAAATCGCTTCGAGCAAAAATTGTGCTATCAATAATGACCTTGTCGAACCAATTGTTTTCCGGATACCAATTTCTTTGGCTCTTGTAGCGGCATTGGCTGTTGATAGGTTGATAAAGTTAATACAGGCAATCAGAAGAATAAATAGCGCCACGGTGGCAAATGTCCAAACCATGCGGATATCACCTCTATTGAGTGTACTGACTTTATCGTCATCTATATCCGTAGACTTTAAGTGGATGTCAAGTGCATTTTGTAAGTTGATTTTTGCCTGATCGAATAAAGGATTGAGCTTACGGCCTGATTTTTTGTATTCGGGCAAATAGTGCTCTTTATAGTTTTTTAAGATCTCCTTTTCTGTCTGTTCAATGTTGACATGCGGTTTTAATTTAACGTAGACCGTGTAATTGTTGCTGAGCCATTGGTTTTGTTCGCCGGGATAAAAAGGTTCACCCGCAAGAGACATAAAGAAGCTATAACCGGCCAGCGTAGAATTTTGGGGGATGTCTTCGATCACACCGGTAATGGTATATAGCTTAGATTTGTTATTGTTCAGATAGATGATCTGTCCGACGGGATCATTTTTAAAGTATTTTTTTGCTTTACTTTTCGTAATGACCAATGTGTTGGGTCGATCCAATGCGTGCGCAAGTCCGCCTGAAACCATAGGTGTCGGAAACATGTCTAGAATAGATTGATCAACATAGACAAAACCGTCGTCATAAAAGCTTTGCGGATTATCGTTCAGGGAGAGCTGATTGCTTCCGGCGCCAAATAAAGGGTTTGGAAGTATTCGACCCGTTTGTTCTATGGAAGGAATTTCAGCTTTAAGTGTTGGGGCAACGGGTGCTGAAAGTGATACCCAACGTTCTATTTTACCTTCGATCGGGAGCTGAACGACCAGACGATAGGTCCGATCCATCGCTGGATAAAATTTATTGTAACTGGTTTCATGTCTGATGTAAAGTACGATAAGAATACAGATTGCGATACCAAAAGCAAATCCCCCGATCTTTATAAAAGAATAGAGTTTATTTTTTGCCATGTTCCGCCAAGCGATTTTTAGACTATTTCCTATCATAACAATACATTTTTAAACGCTTAGCGATAAATAAAGACCAGCTAACCCAGCTATCAGACTAAAGTCAATTGTATTGCCATTTTTTTAAGTTATTGATTTTTAGTTATTTGGTTTTGTTTTTGGATTTTATAGCTGTACGATATCGAACAGTTTTACGTCCAATATCGCACAGGTCATATTGTTGATGGTGAGAGGGAAAGAAAGTTATTCCTCAACCTCTTTAAGCTGGAGATGTTGACATAGTTCGAGCATCATTTTGGCCGGATCGGTGTCGATGGCCAAAGCAATTAAATACATTTCGTCCAAACGTAGTTTGGCACTCTCGGTCATAGTTAATTCATTGATCCTTGCCTTACTTAAACCTGTTTTGCGTGCAATCTGGGATTTATTTACAGATTTCTTCGCTAAAAATTCGCCTAATTTTGTCATCCTTTTATTTTAATAATCTGTCCTTTTGTATAGATAAATATATATAATGTTATTTTTATTTATACAAATGTTTTTGTTTTTAGAATATATTCTGTTCTTTTGTATTGATAATCTATATAAATGTTATGAGTAATAAATTTAAACCTAGCACGAGAGTGTATAAAAGGAAATGTCAAGAGATAGAAATATTGATATTTTACCGGATGATATTACACCGTATCTCGCGGCACCTCTCACCCGAAGAAGTTTCCTTTTTGATGGGTAAGCCATTGGATTTTATAAAAAAAGTAGAAACCTTCAAAATTAAATCGACCCGTGTTGATGATCTCTGGTTAATGCATCTTATACTAGAAATAAATAGTATGAATGCAATGTTGCCTTTCGGAGTTGAATTATCGTCACAAAAGTATATGTATGAATTGCATATGACAAAATTGGCTGACCGGGTTATTTACCAGCTATATAAAGTTAATGAGGAGCAAGAACAGCGAGTAACCGAATTTAAGTTAATAGACATCCGTCACGATATTGATCCTTATGAAAGTTCGACGGCGGATGAAGGGGAAAAGATAGCGGCTTTTTTGGATGGGCAAATTGACGCAGGATATTTTAGCGAGGAAAAAGAACCTTATGAGGTACATAAGTTATGTTGCGAGAAGCTGGAAAAATACATTCGCCCCAAAAATCTGATGAAGGTGCTAGATGATCTGCTCAGTCTGTCTGATGAACGCAAAATTGTTCGGAAAGAATCTCCATATGGGGTTGTCTATGTTTTAGCAGCTCACGCGGAATCGACTGAAAAGAAATAAGCAATTTTTAGCTGTTCACTTTGAACAGCTAGAAATTGCTACAAAGATCCTAAGCCGTAGGTACACCAATTATAAACTTCTATTCCCAACAGGTTAATAATAAATGCACTTTTGAACTTCGACAACCTACGGCTTGTTTTTTTATTCATCCCGTAAACTATTGACAGGATTGATACGGGCTGCTTGGAATATCCGGACAGCGATAATCGTTAAAGTCGTCAAACCAATAAGCAATCCCGTGAAAATAAATAGAGCGATCGGAACGTCAATATGATAGTAGAAGTTTTCCAACCATTTGTGTGTAAACCACCATGCTATGGGGAAAGCGATTAGAATAGCGATCAGCAGAAGTATGATAAAGGATCTGGAAATCATATAAGTGATCGTATTTACCGAAGCACCGAGCACTTTACGGATACCGATTTCTTTCACCCGTCGCTCTAGCGTATAAATGGCAATAGCTACAATCCCTAAGATAGCAATCATCATGCTGGAACCCGTAAAAAGTGCCAATTGCTGGTACTGTTTTTTCTCTTTGTTATATTGATGCTGTACCTGATCTTCCTGCCAGTTGATCTGCGCGATCCGGTTAGGAAAAAATTTGTTCCAGGTACTGTTTACCAAGGCTAAAGCTTCCTTTTTCTTACCTTCTTCTACACGGATAAGCATGCAGCCGCCATCCCATTCCTTTTGTGCCTTAATCGCAAAAGGACCGATTGGAAACTTTAAACTCGCTCCGTTAAATTCTTTAAATACGCCCACCGGCGTATTTTTTAGAGGCTCGTTGCTCCTATTGAGTTTTAAAGATAGCCGCTGGGCGGTCCCTTCGGAAATGAGCATGTTTGTAAAGACCGGGTGTCCGTTGTGTACCGAATCCGTAAACGGTCTGTCCAGCGCATAGTCTGCACTCAAAGTCCGGCCGTCGAGAAGCTTTATGCCCATTGTTTTGATATAATCATAATCCGCATAGACAAATACAACGGGAAGTTCTTTGTTCGGATTATCGGGGTCTTTTACTGTTTTAAAATCCACACTCCCACTAAAGGGAGTCCAGCCTGTGAGACTGACCGAGGTGATGTACGAATTTTTTAATAGCTCCTGTTTGAAGGCCTGATCCTTTCCTTCCCAGGAGGTATAGTTGATGGCCAAAAGATTTTTAGGTTCGTAGCCAAGATCTTTGTTGTACAAATAATGCAATTGCGCTCGCATGGACATCATACAGATCGCTACGATGATGGCAATGGCAAACTGGACAACTACCAGTACTTTGGTAAATGCCATATTGAGCGGAAGTCTAAAGAAAGAAAGCTGCTTCCGAAGTTCCAGAGACGGCTGTGTTTTTGATAGTGACAAGGCTGTAGGTAAACTGCAAAGCCAGCCCAGAACGATCCAAGTGGTTAGTAGTCCAACAAACATGAATAAGGAGTGCTGGTAGCTCATGGTCAATGGATGTTCTAAATAGTGTTCAAATGCAGGACTGATAAGCACATAACAAAAAAATGCAATCAGAAAAGAGCCGGCAAAGAGTATGGTACTCTCTAGGCCCATTTGCATGATCAGATTTTTTCGGCTTGCTCCCAACACTTTGCGGATACCTATCTGCTGTGTGCGTTTTAAAGCGTGTGCAAAGCTCAGGTTGATGTAATTGATACTGACCAATACAAGGATCAAGAGCGCTATTCCTGCCAGCAGATAAATATCTTGCATGGGGTTCTCCCATCCTGTAATACTTTGTAAGTGTATATCTTTGATGGGTTCAATAAAAAGATTGTGTCCTTTCGCCCAATCATCCAGTTTCTGCGCATTATACCACTTGTTTATTTTGGTTGAAAAGCTGTTGATATCAGTTGTGCTTTTGAGCAATAGAATTTGGTTTTGCAGCGAACCGCTTTTTTCGGGATTGAATTCATTCACCTTAGGCATTAGCACGAGGGCTTCTGCCTGAAAGGAAGAATTATAGGGCATATCCTCAATAATGGCATTGACATAATAAGCTTCGGGTTCCCCTTCTTGTGGTTTATTGTAGAATGTGCTACCGAGCACGTCTTTACCGCCGAAGTATTTTTGTACTGCGGAGGCTGTCAATGTAATATTTTTTGCGCCAGCAATAATCTGTTTCGGATTGCCTGCGATGATTTTTGTGTCAAAAAGATTGAAAAAACCGCTGTCGATTTCCAGCGTATTGATTTCGGTAAACTGCTTTGAGCGCTTGCTTATTGTTAATTTTGGTGAAAATGAATTGATCGAAGTATAATCAAGTACTTCCGGAAAATTAGCTTTTAATGTTGCAGATATACCTTCAGGAGCTCCTGAAATATTGTTTGTGACACCTTCCTTTGTTTCTTTGGGCACTATTCGCATTCGGTAGAGCTCATTGGAGTTGCTCCATTGTCTGTCGTAGGAAAGCTCATCAACGACAAGTGAACTGATTAACATAAATACCAGCAACGCAATGGTTAAACCAACAAGGTTTGATAGCGAATAGATACGATTGTGCATCAATGTTCGCCAAGCGGTTTTAAGATGGTTCTTTATCATACTGTTTATATGGATTGGTTTCTTACATTATTCATCCCTTAATTTTTCGACCGGATTAAATCGGGTGGCACGGAATACGATGAAGCCTACCAGTAGGCCAAGTACGCTCAGCAGTATGCCCAGTGGCAACAGGTAGGTTAATGTATTGATTTCTATCCGGATTATATAGTTCTGTAGCCAATGTTGCATCAGCATATAGCTAGATGGGACTGTCACCAAAACCGCCAACAAAAATATGCCATAGTACTCCTTTGAAAATAACAGCATCAAATGTGCTAATGAAGCGCCCAGGACTTTACGGATACCTACTTCCTTGTTACGGAGATGAATCGATAGGGAGATCAGGCCAGTCAATCCCAACACGACGATCAAAAGTGAAACAGCGCTCGCGATCTGTGCTGCTCGGTGCAGTTGCAGCTCCGTTTCGTATAGACCTTTGATGCGGTCATCCATAAATTGATATTTAAATGGTGCATCAGGCATTAATTCTTTCCATTTCTTTTCCAGTCCTTGCACCGCGCTGGACAGTTGGCCCGGTTTTAAACGGATACTTAGGTATCGGTATTGAAAACTCTCATGGATATCTGTCCAGACGATCGCCGGAGATGCCCGATGGAGAGAATTTGCGACAAAGTTATCGGTAACGCCCACAATGGTCATCTTATCTTTTGGATCATTTAGCGCGATCTGTTGACCGATCGCATTTTGGACATTATTGATGCCGAAATCTTCCATGGCTTTTTTGTTGATAACAACGGGTCGATTAGTGGCACCGTCCACCGCATTTTTCGGTAAAAAGGTACCTGCCAATAGCGGGATTTCATAAGTTTCCAGAAAGTAACCGTCACTGGTAATGCGTTGTACCTGGATATCGGTATCGTTATTATGGCCAAATGCAGGCTGCATATTGAAGCCCAGCAGTCCGGGAGTCTCATAGGAAAGACTCACGGACTTAACCGCTGATTCCTGCAGCAGCTCATGCCGGATGGTCTCCATTTTCCGGATACCACCCTCAGACCAGTCCCTTGGTGCTTGTACCGTCAATAGATAATCCTTGTTGTATCCTAAATTACTGTTTATAAATAAATGAACCTGTTTGGAGATAATCAAGGTACAGACTAATAGGAGAAGCGCAACAGCGAACTGAAAGAATAAGAGCACTTTTCGAACCAATTGCTTGTCGCCCAATACGGAGAACTGATTTTTGACCGAGGGAAGTATCTTGATATTGGACAGTTTAATTGCCGGATATAGCCCTGCCAGTACCCCGACCATTATGGTTAACAGACCCAATAAACCAAAAAAATAGATCGGTAAATTGATCAGAGACGGCAGCTTACGCATCAGTACATGTGCAAACAAAGGACGTAACATGCTATAGATGGGCAGACTGATCAAAGCTGCAATAGTTACGATAAGGATATACTCTGTCAGCAATTGCCTTACCAATTGTAGTCTGGAGGAGCCCATAATCTTGCGCACGCCGATTTCCTTCAATCGCGTAATATGCTGTGCAATACTAAAATTGATAAAGTTGATGATGGCCATGACCAGGATAAAAATGGCTATCCAGATTAGCGTCTGAATCATCTTGCGGACAGCGCTCTGATTATCATCTAGATAATAGCTTTTCAACGGTTTTAGGTCGGGGCTGTATTGGCTGGCGAATTCCTGATCGGTGTTTTTATGTACCAGCGTTTGAATCGCCGCATCCAGTTGTTGTGTCGTCACCCCGGCTTTCAATTCGAGATAACCTGCAATGTAAGGATTATTCCAGTTATCCACGGATCTGCCGAAGTATTGTTCGTTGGCAATGGGCAGGAAGATATCGGAATGCATATCCTTTGTCAAATCCATGACCGCATTTTGAACAGCAGTTTTTATAACGGCAGTGATTTCAAAATCATGTTTTTCGCCTTTGAAATTTTTAATCTGCAAGGTTTTTCCCAGAACATTTACGTTTCCAAAATATTTTAAGGCGGCCTGGTCAGTAATCACGACAGAAAAGGGATTTTTCAGCGCGGTCTTCGGATTACCTTCTAAAAGTTCAAAACCAAACATGGTCAAAAGGCTAGGATCTCCGAGGGCCATCCCTTCTTCATGGATCGTAGCACCATTAGCGATAATACCTGTTAATCCATCGATACGATAATAGTTGGCCACTAAATTTGGATATTCTTCATACAGGGCTTTGGGGAGCGCTCCGATTGTGGTCAAATTGATTCCAAATCCTTCCTTCTTATACTTGCTTTGTAATAAAAATTGCCGATCTATATTTTTGATCTTACTATTTACCTGATGAACATCCCATACATAGGCCCCGACCAGCAGTAAAAAGGTAATACCAAGAGTCAATCCGATCAGGTTGATCAGGTTTTGAATTTTTTTCTTTCGAATGTTCCGCCAGGCAATCTTGAAGTTTGTAAAAGTCATTGTCACTCGTATAAAGATTATTTCCATCACCGCAAACCGACCGGACGCAGGTTTCGGTTTTCGTTAATTTGTATACGATAATACAAATCCTTAGCCAAGCCTGTATTTTGTTGATTGTTAGTTTTTTAAAGTTGTTCTTTTATAGCGTAAACTGTCCGATTTCGGACAGTCATTGTACACCCGTGAACACCTTGATCTCATCGATTTCCCGAACGGATAGCAAATAACCAGACAGGTAAACTTGGTATATCTTTAGCTATCAATAGTATTGCTACTACCTTGTTTGATCGTGCCTTTCTATTCGTCCCTTAAACTGTCAACAGGATTGGCTGTAGCCGCTTTTATAGATTGTAGGGCTACCACGGCTATTGTCAGAATAAGTCCAACGCAGAAAGCTAATACAAAGATCCACCAGCCCATGCTGATCCGAAAGGGAAAATTGTCCAGCCAGCGGTTCATCAGATAATAAGCCAGCGGTGTCGCAAGTACAAAGGCGATTGTTATCCATCTGAAAAAATCTTGTGACAGCAATACAATAATACCTGTTACCGAAGAACCTAACACTTTTCGGATTCCGATTTCTTTTGTCCGTTTCAGGATATTGATGGAGAGCACCCCCAAAAAACCGAGCATACTGATGCTTATTGCAACAATAGCTGCGATCCAGATCAGTTTTTCCAGTAATGATTCTTTCTTGTAAAGCTGACCAATCTGCTGGTCATAGAATCTGTATCGGAACACTTCATCTGGATACCAGTTTTTCCATTGCTGTTCCAGATCTTTCACGAGCAGCTTATAGTCGTTACCCTTCAATTTAATTGCTACATTTTTTAATCGTGTTTCGTTATACCCGATTACCGTAGGGGAGATGGGTTCGTTCAATGAATTGGTGCTAAAGTCCGCAACAACACCGACAATTGTTCCTGCTTGTTCTTCATTCAGCCCTCCGGCATTTAAAGACTTGCCTATAATGTCATTGGGATCTTTAAAGCCTAATGTGGTAGCCATATTCTGATTGATCAGAAATTCAGGCTTCTGCGGATTGTCGTTGAAATTTCTTCCTGCCAATAATTTGATGTTAAAAGTTTTGATATAAGCTGAATCCCCGATAGCGTATCGGGCAGGCCATTTCTCCCATTCCGTTCTGTTGTCGAACTGGATGGTTCCGCCCCATACCTTTTCAGATGAAGGCGGATTATCGGTAAAAGTATAGGATTGAATATCGGTTCTATTGCTGATAAAATGGGCGATTTTCGCTTTTGATTCAATCATTTTTTTTGTGAACGGAAGCAGAATAACCTGCTCCCTGCTGAATCCAATATCTGTGTTTTTGAGGTGATTAACCTGTAAAATGATAACGAAAGTGGCGATCAGCAGTGTCATGGCGATCACATTCTGAAAAACAATAAGCGTTTTGCGGCTCAAGCTCCAGGAGCCTATTGTCAGCTTTTTCAATGCCTGCAGGATGTTCATCTGGTTGACAAAAATGAGGGGATAGGTGGAGGTCAATAGGCTTGTTAAAATCCAGATGATACCAATGATAGCTATAAATGAACGGGGATCGATAATCTGCACGGGTTCATGTGGAAAAAGAGCCTGATTTGCCCAATTGGAAAAGATCAGCAATAAAACTAAGGCGAAGATAATAGCACCGGCAGTCAGGATCAGGGTTTCGATCAGAAACTGAATATAGAGTTGTCTTTTGGAACTGCCCAGCACCTTTCTAACGCCCATTTCTACACTGCGGTTCATTTGTCTGGCAAAGGTGATGTTGCTGTAATTGACCAAAGCCATGATACTGACTCCGATTGCAATTGCGACCAAGATACCAAGGAGTGTACGCTGTGTTCCCTTTCCGTAATCTGTGTCAAAATGGTAACTTGTTAAGGGCAAGAGTTTATAACTGAATGTCTGTAGTACATCTTTGTGCCAGTACTTGGCAACCAACGCATGTATGGCTTGCTCGACGGTATTTTTATCGGCGGCGTTTTTTAAGGTGACAAGGATATTATTACTTGAGTTGGAATAGCCCCAATTGTTAAAGAACCCATCGTTTTTAGGGATCTGCCATAAAGTAGCGACAGAACTTTGCGAAAAATAGATTTCTGAACGAAAGTCTGAATTTTTGTTACGGTCATCTATGATACCCACAACTTTCACTGGAAATTTGCTGTCGATCAGGATCGTTTTGCCCAGGGGGTTATCGTTATTAAAATAAGTTTTGGCAATTGTTTTGGTCAACGCGACGGTATTAGGCTGATCCAGATCTTTTGGGGATCCCGCTAGCCAGGGGAAATTTAAGGTGCTGAAATATTCCGATGAAACAAAAGCGGCTTTGCCCTCCGTTTTATATAACTGATCCGCTATCCGTAGCGTCAGGTCTTTATTATCCATATACAATGCCGTTCGTTCCACTTGTGGAATTTCACGTGAAATAGCATTGTACATGGCATAGGATCCGCCTTTGCTATGCTCGACCTGCTCTAGTTTGAGATCCTCTACGACTAAAAAGGTACGATCTTTATCGGTATGAAACTGATCAAAACTATATTGGAAGCTGTTATAGGTATAGATAAATAAGCTACATGCAATTGCCAGACCTAAACCGGCAATTGTTAGAAAGGTATAGTAGCTATGTTTCAATAGTTGCCGTAGCGCTGATCTGAAATATATTTTGATCATAATTTATTGTGTTGCGTTTACAATATCCATTGTTTTTGTCGAGCCTTCATTGTTGCCGCCACCGGGGGCATGACATGAGCCTCATTCATCGTTCCCCCTTTTACCGTACCGCGGAAGACCACACGTACAATTCGATCCGCATTTGTATTGAAACGGTCAAAACTGAACTCATCAGCAACATATAGGCTTATCAGCAAACAGATTGCAATATCCAAGGCTAACCCAGTGATATTAATGATCGAGATGGCAGAATTTCTTTTTAGATTCCGCCACGCTATTTTTAGATTATTCTTAATCATAATGGGTTGTATTGTTGATGACATTTATTTTACTCGTCCTTTAAACTATTAACAGGGTTGACTAACGCTGCACGGATGGTTTGAATGTTTACAGTAATCATACTGACAAATAAAAGTGAGAGTCCGGCAGTAATAAAGAACCACCATTGTACTTCTATTTTATAGGCATAATCTTCTAGCCATTTGTGTGAAAAATACCATCCTATTGGACTGGAAATCAAAATAGCAAGGGTCGTTATGATAAGATAATCTTTTGAAAAGAGATGGGATATATCAGCAATTGTGGCACCCAAAACCTTACGTATTCCGATTTCTTTGGTGCGTTGTTCTAGGTTTTGCATAATCAATCCTGTGATTCCCAAGGCGGAGATCAATAGTGTCAATGCGCTAAATAAGATAAACAATTGCACTTGTTTGTTCTCTTTCTCATATTGTTTTGCAATTAATTCATCAACCCATTTAAATGAAACAAGTTTCTCTGGGTAGGCATTTTGAATGATTTTAGACACTGATTTAAAGACCTGCTGTTCCTGTCCCGCTTTCACTTTCACAAGGATATTGCTGCTACCGTTAAACTCTCTCGCTAAGATTACTGTCGGTACCATTTTTTTCTGGAAAGATTCACTATGGAAATCTTTGACTATACCTACTGGAATAATTTGAAGATCTTTGTAAAGTACGTCGAGTTTGTCTATACCCAATTTTTTTGCAGTACTTTCCGTTACAAGCGCATTATTGACATCATCATTTTCCCCTTTTCCTTTTACTACTGCAGCATAATCTTTAGTAGTTAATAATCGTCCTTTGATCAGCTGGATTCCCAACGTCTTGGACAGATCAACATCACCGCCAATGAAACTCACTTGGATATTTTTTTCCGGATTGTCTTTGTCTACGATTGTTTTTGCCATATAACCTGATCCTGCACTAGGCGTCCATTTAGCGATGCTGACTGCATCGACGCCAACAAGTCCACTAAGCTGATCTTTTACTGCTGTCCTCTTTGTACCTGTATTGAAATGCGCTACATTCAATACATTTCCGACATCTATGCCCAAGGGGGATGATTGCATGTAGCCCAGCTGTGACTTGATGGTAATCAATCCTATGATGACTACAATAGAAATACTAAACTGTATGGTAATCAGCATTTTTTTGATAAAGATCTCCGCATTGGGAATTCTTGATAATTTGTTTTTCAACGCATCTGAACTTTTAATTCGTGAGATCAACCATGCAGGATAAAATCCGACCATCAGCCCAAGGAAGATGGATACAATAAGAAAGGACGATAGTAAGGACAGTTGCACGGACCTGACATAGGCAAGATCATAGCCTAGATACTGCTCAAGTTGAGATAAGCCTATTTTAAAAAGAACCACACTACATAGTGCAGAAGCAAAAAATATCAATATTGTTTCTAATAGTAATCGTTTGATAATCTGAGCTCGACTAGCACCAAGTACTTTGTGAATATTGAGGATTTTTATTTTTTTTATTGTTCTTACGGCATAGATATTAATGAAATTGATGCAGGAAATGATAAATACTAGAATAGCCACTCCAATAAAAATATGTGTTGTTTTTGGATTACCACTGATTTCGCTGGAGGCCAATGGTTCCATGTATATATCATGAATAGGTTGCAATCGAAAGGAGATTGCTTTTTTTACTTCAGGGTTGAGAAAATCGCTATACCATCGATTTATTTTCTTCTCGAGGTCTGTTTTTGATGTACCTGGGGCCAATTGTAAAAACTGTTGTCTATAGTACCCTGATCCATCTCGGCTTAATTCCATTGATATTTTGGGAAGTAACGTTATCACAGAAGTTCTGAAGGTGGAATTGTAGGGCAGCTTATCCATAACACCAGTAATGACATAATCGTATGTTTTATTAGCATATGGATCCGCACTTTGAATGACTTTTCCGATGGCATTTTCTCCTTTGAAGTACTTCTCTTTGAATTCTTTGTCGATCAGCAGATTTGTTTTTCCTTGAATGAGTTGATTGGGCGTACCTTCAAGAATCTTAATCCCCAACATGTCCAATATATTTATTTCCGCGTTCATAGCATGTATGGCAATTGATTGTGAAGAATTTGGGCCTACTTTTAAGTAAATATCTCTGGAGTCGATAAAACTTTCATTATGAATCTCTGGAAATAGCTGTTTGAGTTCGGTGCTTAAATTAACAAATGTCTGCGGCATCTGATTTTCAAGCCCTGCTGTTGAGTCAATAGTAACGATGCGGTAGAGGTTGTCTGCATTCTTCCAGCTTTTATCGTAGGAATTTTCTTCAATGACCACCGCAAATACGAGAAGACATAAGCTGAATCCAATACTTAAACCCAGCACGTTTATCCAAGTATATTGTTTGTTTTTAATTATGCTACGGAAGGCTAATTTTAACGTATTCATTATCTTCTCTATGGTTAAAACGATTGGTAAAAATGAGTGTGTTATACAATAGATTATTCGTCCTTTAGACTATCCACCGGATTGCTAAGCGCTGCTTTAATGGCTTGATAACTTATGGTTGCCATGCTGATTAATATCGCCATTAATCCTGCAATAACAAAGTAATGCCATTGGATCTGGATACGGTAACTGTAATCCTGCAACCATTTGTCCATGGCCCACCAGGCGATTGGTGAAGCAATCAGAATAGCAATTATCACCAATTTAATAAAGTCCACGGACAGCAAAGAAGTTACTTGTGCAACACTTGCTCCGAGGACTTTGCGTACCGCAATTTCTTTCATCCGGGTTTCGGCCATGTATGCGATCAATGCGAGAAGACCGAGACATGAAATAAAGATGGTCAATCCCGCGAATACCATAGAAAGCGTGCCGATTGCTTTTGTTTCTTTAAATTTCTGCTCATAAGTTTTGTCGATAAACTGATATTCAAAAGGATAGTCCGGATTGAATTTTTTAAAGATTGATTCAATTGTTTTCAAATTTTCTGCGATGCCGCGATTCGTATTCAAACGATAATGAATCGTGGTAAACCAAGAATGCGGACCTAGAATGATCATAGGATAACTTTCCTGAAAAGGAGACTCTATGACGAAATCTTTGATTATTCCTACGACTGTCCAATCTCTACCATCTCCATTGACCGTTTGGCCAACTGGATTTGTCAGACGCATTTTCCTTACGGCAGACTCTGTAAGTAATATCGCTGCGCTATCTGTCTTGTATTTATACGCATCAATATCCCGTCCGGCTATGAGTTTAAAACCTAAGTTTTTAATCGCATCGGCATCGGTACTAAAACGGTCGAAAGAGAATTTTTTATCATTTTCAGTACTTCCTAGCCAGCTAAATCCCCAACCATTACTATAACGATTTGTCACAGGGGACATGTTTTTAGATACTGCAATGACAGCGTTGCTAGTTAATAATTCATTCTTGAGACTCAGATAGTTTTTTTCCAGTGTTCCTGAAAATTTGGTCGCTAACAATCCATTGTCATTATACCCTCTATCTCGATTTTTTGTGTGCTGGATTTGTTGATAAACAATGATTGTAGCAATGATTAGAATAATGGCAAGACTAAACTGGACAATAACTAAAATGGAACGTATACTAATTCCCTTATCGTAAGTATTCAATTTCCCTTTTAGTGTTTTCAAAGGTTTAAATGAGGATAGAAAAAATGCGGGATAACTTCCTGCCAATATTCCAGTGAACAACGTGAAGCCAACTAGAAACAACCAGGTAATACCTGACAGAATAGAAATCGTAAGATTTTTTTCAACTAAATTATTAAAAGCGGGGAGCACCAATACAATAAATACAAGTGCAAGTGCCATTGCGGCAATACTGATCAAGATACTTTCGACAATAAATTGTAGGATAAGGCTTTTTCGTTGAGCACCGATTACTTTGCGTACGCCAACTTCTTTGGCTCTTCTTTCGGAGCGAGCTGTACTGAGATTCATGAAATTAATACAGGCAACAAGCAAAATGAAAGCGCCAATCCAGGTAAACAAACGGACTAATTGTATACGACCGGACGTGTATTCTCCCTGCTCGCTTCTATCATACAAATAGGTATCTTTGTAAGGAAAAGCAAATATTTCGTTTGTAGACTTAATTTCATTGTCACCTACATTGATATGGTTTTGGCTGAAAAGTCTGATTTTAGCATTGAAGTTTTCCAATGTTGTCCCTTCCCGTAGCAGCACGTAGGTATAGGTTGAATTGTTAGACCAATTTTCATCTACATAGCCCATTTTCTTAGCTAAATCCCACGAAAGCAGATAATCAAACTGTAAGCTGCTGTAGTTAGATGGGGATTTTATGATCGCCTGGACAGTTACCAAATACTTTGATTCTATTTTGATCGTTTTTCCTATTGGATCATTGTCACCAAAAAGAGCCTTCGCATATTGCTCCGTAATGACAACTGAATTCGCATCTTTAAGTAGATTGGTTTTATTTCCTTTAAGTAATGGATAGCTGAACATATTGAAAAAGCCGGGATCGACAAAGCTGGCGCTTGAAACTAGATTTTTATCACCGTAGCTTGTTAGAAATTTATCATCTTGCTCGATACGCGTAAAACTTTCGATTTCAGGGAAATCACTTTTCAGTGTAGGCCCCATTATTTTAGGTGTATTTGTCCAAGCTTGTAATTCGCCTTGATAGATGTCTCGATTACTTATAATATAAAGTCGGTCACTTTTCTCATGGAATCGATCCATGCCTAACATGTTCTGTAACCACAATGCGATAAGTAAAGCACCTGCCATGCCAATAGCCAGACCGAGAATATTAATTACCGAAAAAGCTTTGTTCTTTAACAAATTCCGCCACGCGATTTTGATGTATGTCTTGATCATGTTGTTTATCTTGAAATAATTATTCGTCCCTCAATGTTTTCACCGGATTGTGATTTGCCGCTCTGATTGCTTGCGAGCTTACCGTCACGAAGGCGACCAGTAAGGCCGAGACACCTGCCAAAGCGAAGACCCACCACTGTATTTCGATTCGATAAGAGAAATCCTGCAGCCATTTATTCATTGCCCACCATGCAATAGGTGAAGCAATTAGAATAGAAATAATAACAAGCTTGACAAAATCTTTGGATAGCATCGCTGTAATTCCGCTTACTGAGGCGCCCAGAACTTTACGAATACCAATTTCTTTGGTCCTCAACTCGGCGATATATGATGCTAGTCCAAATAAACCCAGACAGGAAATAAAGATCGCTAGCCCCGAAAAGATGAAAACGAGCTGGGCTGTTTGTTGTTGGTCTTTGAATTTAGCGGCAAATTTTTGATCCACAAACTGATACTCGAACGGATACGCGGGATTGAATTTTTTAATAATTTTTTCAATTCGTTTTAGGTTAACTTCCATAGATCTGTTTGGAGCGGTGCGGATAACCATATTCAACATCCAATTTTTTGAAGGATATATTAATAAGGGGGGGATGGAACTATAGGGAGACCCCGTAATGTAATCGTTAATTACGCCAACAATAGTATAGTTTTTATTACCCCATTTGAGATAACTTCCGATTGGATTTTCCAACTTCATTTCTTTGATAGCAGCTTCATTGACAAGTACAGAAGCACTGTCTGCAGGTAACCTACCATAGTCGATGTCACGACCAGAAATGAGCTTTAATCCAAGAGTCTTAACAAGGTCACTTTCAGCTCGGCCAAGTTCAAAGCCCATTTTTTTTGCTTGCTCTGCAGTGGCCCCAGGCCATAGAAAACTACCACTAGAACTAGCTGCATTTTTTGTAATTGACCAACCTGTACGGGTAACAGCCTCGGCAATATTTGCACTGATTAATTCAGATTTAATAGACTCATAATTTTTTTCCATATCACCTTCGATAGGTACTTCAATAAGCTGTGAATTCTCATAGCCGATTTGACGCTGGCCGGCATATTCAATTTGCTTGTGCACAACTATAGTCGCTATCGTGAGTATAATGGCAATACCAAATTGGAAAACTACCAATAATTCTCGGAAACCCAGATAAAAGGTTTTCGACCGTCCGAATAATTTTAATGATTTTATCGGTTTGAAGGCGGAGAGCACAAATGCCGGATATAATCCCGCCAATATTCCTGTTAGGAAGATAAAACCAATTAAGGAAAACCAAATTGTCGTATCTCCGAGTGGTAGGGCTAAGGGGGTATCTAGAATCTTATTAAATAAAGGAAGAGCCAGTATCGTCAATGCTATAGCAAATATCCCTGAAATAAAGGCTAATAGTACAGATTCTGTAAGGAATTGGCCGATTAAGTTGAAACGTTGAGCCCCTATAACTTTGCGTATAGCGACTTCTTTCGCTCTTTTTTGGCTTCTTGCCGTGCTGAGATTGATGAAATTGATACAGGCAATCAATAATATCAATAGACCAATACCTGCAACCAATTTGACCTGATCTATTTTTCCGCCAACAGCAATACCCTGTTCAAATTTTGAATACAGATGCATCTTGGACATCGGATAAAGAAATAAGGAACCTTTTACTTCACCATTTGTTTTCTTCGTAAGTATATTATCTAATTTTTTATTGAAGAGATCGACATCGGTTCCTTCTTTCAACTTGATATAAGTAAAAAATGTATTTGAGCCCCAGCCCGATGAATAATTTTCGGCTTTATCTAAAGGAATCAGATAGGTGAAATCGAAATTAGTGTTAGTGGGGAGGTCCTGCATAACTGCTGATACGATATAAGACTCCTTATTGTCCAGGAGAATCGTCTTATCTATTGGATCAATCTTTCCAAATATATTTTTGGCAAGGCTTTCAGTCAGGATGATATTTTTTGTGTCCTTTAGAGGATGTGTGCTATTTTCTTTAAGAAGTTTGAAATCAAATAGCTGTATAAAAGCTGGGTCAACTTCGTTTCCCTTAGATTTGATCCTCTTGTTGCCAAAAGACATGAGACTGGTTGTACTCCAGTACATCCGCGTAGCATGTTCAACTTCTGGATAATCTGCCAATAATGCTTGAGACGCTTGTCCCGAGGTGATATCGTTTAAACTGATTTTCTGCTGATCTTCATATTTATTCCAAAGTTTATACAGACGATCTTTATTGCTGTAAAAATTATCGAATTGCAACTGGTTTTGCACCCATATGCCAATAATCAGTACAGCAGCCATACCAATGGAAAGCCCAATGATGTTAATTGCAGAGTAGCCTTTGCTTTTCCACAAGTTTCGCCATGCAATTTTAAGGTAATTCTTTATCATCGAATTGATATTTTGAATTTTTCATAATTTACTAGTCCATAATCCATTTATCCAAATGGATAGCTGTATTCATGGTCGTGCACAATAGAAAATGGTTAATTCAATTCGTTTGCCATAAATGTAATGTTTTGATTTTTAGGATTTTGTTTTTGTTTTTTAAAGCCTAAATGTTCGGAAACGGACAGTTTGGTGTCCGTCCCCGAACAAATTGGTCTTATTCGCTTCTTAATGTTTTCACGGGGTTTGCCCAGGTTGCTTTGATCGCTTGGTAACTAACCGTCAACAAGGTAATGACTAAGGCTGTTAAGCCTGTAACCGCAAATACAGTCCATGTAATTGATATGCGATAGACATAATTTTCAAGCCAAGATTCCATTAGGAGATAAGCCAAGGGGGCAGCAACGAGAAATCCGATCAATGTTAACCAGATGTATTCGGTACATAATAATCTCCATAAACCAAGTTCTGAGGCACCCAGCACTTTACGGATACCAATTTCCTTTTCGCGTTGCTCTGTCAGAAATGCCACCAGAGCATATAAGCCAAGGCAGGAAATCAGAATTGCGAGGCCTGTAAAAAGGCTTGTCAGGCTTTTGATCATTTCCATCTGCTTAAATTGTTTGGCGTATTCTTTATCTGTGAATGCATAATCAAAAATGAGATCTGGATCAAAGCGATTGAATTGTTGTGCGATTGCTTTCATCGTCTGACTGATATCTTGCTGTTCATTCAGGCGAAGTGTTATTTTATTTTTTGGCAGAAAATCAAGAAAATAGGCCGTTGGCGTAATAGACTTAAATGGGGATTCGGATAACGTATTTTGTATAATACCGATGATAGTATAGCTGATTCCTCTTTTGGATAATTGTTTGCTCGTTAGGTCAGTAACACCCATAAATTTGGCCGCGGCTTCATTGATAATTACTGCCGTAGAATCTGTTTTGAAATCCTTGGAGAAATTCCTGCCTTTTACAAAATTCCATTGTACAGTGTTGGCAAAGTTGTCGTCTAGGGTGAAAATTCCCATAATGGATCCTTCCTTTGTTTCGTTCCCCTGCCAATTAAAACCGCCACCAGATAAGGAGAGGCGATTAATGGAACTCGAAGAAAGAGAGGCGTCCTGTATCAAACGCTGACTGATCAATTCCTTTCTTAGGACATCGAAATTTTTTACAATCAGCTCACTGCCATTGATATTGATGAGATTTGAAATTTTGTAACCAATCGGACGGTCTTTTGTGTAATGCAATTGCTTTATCACTAAGTAGGTTGCAATCATCAGAAAGATGGAAATCGCAAATTGCACGACAACCATACCTTTTCTTGCATTGAAGCCGCCCTTGCCTATGTTTAATTTTCCCTTGAGTGCAAGAATCGGATTGAAAGAGGACAGGAACAGTGCAGGATATAATCCAGCCAGCATTCCGATGGTAAGAACCCCAAGAAGGGCGTATAAATAGAATTGAATGCTGTTAAATGGAATGGATAATGTGGTATTGGTAATTGTATTTATCCAAGGAAGAAGCAGTGTCGCCATTAGCACCGCAATCAAAAAGGCACCACATACGGCCAGTGTCGATTCAACCAAGAAGCCTGCAATAAGTTGTCGGCGATTGACTCCCACAGATTTTAAAACCCCAATTTCTTTACCTCTTTTTAGACTTCTTGCTGTACTGAGATTGATAAAGTTTATACTGGCCAATAATATAATGAATACACTGATCCACGCAAACATCCAGACATACTGAATTTGCCCACCTACGTTCTTTCCATTTTTAAACGAGTCGTATAAATGCCATTTGGACATAGGATGTAACAAGATCTCAGGTTTTATATCCGTCAGATTTGTTCTAAAGATGTTGGTTAGTTTATGCTCGATCCCGGGGATATTTTGCGGGTTTTCGATTCTACCAAAGGTACTAAAGAAGCAGTTTGACCACTTTTCGTCTATGCCTTCATTTTTACGGAGGTAATCTACAAACGGCAAAATATACTGCAACCCGTGAAAAGTATTGTTTTCAGGTATATCTTTATAAACTCCTTGTATCGTATACTGTTCCTTTCCGTTGAACTGAATAGTTTTCCCGATAACATCCACCGATCCCAAGAGACCGTTGGCAAATGATTCTGAGATAATGATGCTAGAGGTTGCTGTTGGAGTGAGGGTATTTCCTAGTACAGATTCCAACGAAAATAGTTCTGAAAATTTGCCCATAGCATAAAAGCCAGAGGCATTCAGTTTCTTGTCACCGGTTTTAATCGTATTACTTTCCATATCAGTGACCAATGCTAATTCTTGAATTTCATTGGTGAAATCCGATGCAATAACCTTAGCTAACGGAATGGGCGTGGAAGTTCCATCCGTAGATTTTTCACCATTGAAAGTTCCCGTCATCATCAACTGATGGATGCTGTCATGGTTTTTATAATGCTGGTTAAAGGAAAACTGTTTTAAGATCCACAGGGCGCTCACCAAAGCAACCGTAAATCCCAGGGCTAGCCCAAGGATATTAATTGCTGTATTTAGCGGGTTGCGTTTTAAATTTCTAAGTGCTGTTTTTAGGAATAATCGAATCATTTTATGGTGTTGTTTTTGGTCCTTAAATATAAGCTATTCATCGTGCAGACTTTTTACGGGATTGGCGTAAGCAGCTTTGATGGATTGGAAACTAACTGTAAATAATGCAATAGCAATTGTTATCCCACCTGCGTATAAAAATATAGTCATGGGGAGTGTCGTTCTAAAGGCAAAGCCATTGAGCCAGTTTATGCTGCAATACAAGGCTATTGGTATAGCGATAACATTAGCTAGAATTACCAAGACTAAAAATTCCTTGTTTAATAGTTGTATAATATTGAATACGGTTGCTCCAAGAACCTTTCTGATCCCAATCTCCTTGGTTTTGACCTGTGCGGTATAAGTACATAATCCCAGGAGTCCTAGACAGGAGATCAGGATAGCGATCAGTGCGAAGAAATTGAATAAGGTACCTTGTTTCTGTTCATTCGTATATTGCTTTTGGTAACTTTCATCAAGGAAACTATAGTTCATAGGCATATCATCATAATAGTTTTTCCAAATCTGTTGCATTGAGTTCAATGCGGATTTAGCTCCGGAAGCTGTTGTTTTGATATAAAGTTGCCAGCAATCTTTGGGACTGTACTGGAATACCATCGGCTCAATTTTCTGCCTCGCGCTTGCATAATTAAAGTCTTTTACCACACCGATAATTGTTCCGGGAACGGTTCTAATCCGTAGACGTGTGCCAATGGGATCTTTTAGCCCCATTTCGCGTACTGCCGTTTCATTGATAATAAAATGTGTTGAATCCGCTGTTGAGCCCGTAAAATTACGACCTTGCGTAAGTTTTATCTGAAAAAAGCTAAGCGCAGACTGGTCCGAATATGTAATATTGAACCAAAGATTTGATTTGCTGGGCTTTCCATCCCAATCGTTGTCTCCAGTGGAACCACCCCCATAGACCATATCTCGACCAAGACGGATAACGGCATCAATATCCTTATTTTTTAGAAGTTCACCCTTGACTGCATCAAAATGCTTTGACATCTTTGGTGCCATGCCAATAGAAATAATATGATCTTTTTCGTAGCCTAAATTTTGATGTTTTATGTAATCCAATTGGCGACCGATAACAATTGTCAGCGTAATCAGGATAATAGAGACTGTAAACTGTAAGACAACAAGTATCTTCCGCGCACTGGAATTTTTTAGGGCAAACCGACCTTTTAATACCTTAATCGGATCAAATTTCGATAAAAGGAGGGCGGGATATATACTGGTGAGCAGCAATGTACCGAAAAGCATGGTCAATATACTTGTCCATAGCGTAGGATTGCTGAGCTGCAGAGAAATATGTTTTCCGGAGAAGTTATTAAACAAAGGAAGACAACTAAAAACGATTGCTAATGCCAGGGTTGAGGCAATGGTAAAGAGTAGGGTTGTTTCCAATATAAATTGGAAAAAAAGTTCTTTTTTACCGGCCCCGATAATTTTACGAATACCCACTTCTTTGGCGCGCGACAAAGAACGTGCAGTAGAAAGATTGATATAATTGATGCTTGCGATGACAAGGATCATGATGGCTACGCCTATAAAAATTCGAACAGTGCCTATTCCCCCATCACTACCGTCCATCTGATACAGATGTACCTTTGCCAGCGCTTGCGTAACGTACGGTACAGGGGCATCTTCGGGTTTATTCCGTTCGTGTATGGATTGTAATTTTTGCGCGATAGTTGCCGGGTTGGCATCAGGTCTCAACTGTAGATAAGTTTCAAACGAAAAATTGGACCAATCTTCATCCATGGAGGATAGAAAGGTTTTATTGTCATAGGTCGTTTTGTTTTTGATATAAGCGTGTTCATTGAATCGCGATATCGGCAGTAAGACCTGAAATTGAAAGGTAGAGTTTTCCGGATAATCGGCAATGATGCCAGAGACAACACAGAGGTCCTCAATGCCCAATATTACCGTTTTTCCAATTGGATTTTCATTACCAAAATAGCGGTGTGCCGTGCTTTGGGTGATCACAACGGAATTGTTATCAGGGAAAGGTTGCTTTGGGTCGCCTTGCAATAAAGAAAAGTCAAAAACACTAAAATAGCTAGGGTCCACAAATGCAAGGTTCTTTTCATTGAATCTTTTCTCCTTGTATTTTAGGGCGGCATCACCGATTTTAAATATGCGTACAGCATCCTGGACTTCAGGAATCTCCTTCTTAGCAGAGCTTCCAACAGGAGCAATGATGGACCCAAAGATCCGTTTTGATATGCCAGTACCGCCTTCTATACCAATTTTATAAATGGATCGTTGATGTTTATGGAAGCGGTCATAGGATAGTTCATCCTGAATCCAAAGCAATAAGAATATCCCCACAACTAATCCTGCTGTTAATCCTAAAATATTAATGGCGCTATAGAATTTGTTGGAAAAAATACTTCGCCATGCGGTTTTTATGAAGTTCTTTATCATTGCTGTGGGATTTAAATGTTTAATTCATGTTATAAACGAAAGTTCAATTTGATCTATTCGTCTCTCAAACTATTTACTGGGTTAGCTTTTGCTGCCATAATACTTTTGGCTGATAGAACGACGCTTGCGAAAGCAATCAAGCTCAGGGCAGACAAACCAAAAATCCACGGATTTATTGTAGTGCGATACACAAAATCATTTAACCAATTATGCATAAAGTAATAAGCGATGGGAAAGGCAACCAAACAGGCTATGGCAACCAGGGAAAGTAAGTTTCGAAGCAGTAAAAATGTGATCTGGAAAACAGAAGCACCTAAAACTTTACGTATACCAATCTCTTTTGTCCTTTGATTGGCTGTAAATATCGCTAGCCCAAATAAACCTAATCCTGCAATAAATACAGAGAGCCCTACAGCCCAAGATAAGAGCTTAGAGAGCTGTCTCTCTTGTGTATAAAAGTTTTGAATAACCTCATCCACAAAGCGCAGATCCAGTTCGTCATCAGGGAACACCGATTTGTAGCTTGATGTTATTTTATCAATTGCATTTTTCCAGTTTTCAGGATGCGATTGGTCTAATGCAATATGGAGTACATATCCTGTCTTGCTGCCTGTATACAGGACCGGTTTAACCCCTTGTCGTGCAGAAGCCAAATCAAAATCTTCCATTACACCAACAATGATGTTTTGTCCATTTTCGAAGGTTTTACCAATGGCTTCCTGAGGATTCTTGATATGCAGTAACTCGAGTCCCTTTCTATTGATCAACATTTCACTTGTTGAATCCCGTAAACGGACATTTCTTCCTGCTAAAAGTGGAATCTGATAGACATCTAAATAATTTTCATCACCCGACCGGCTATCGAAGGTCAAAGATTCTTTGTTTGGCGATTGATCGTACGTGATTGCGGTAGTCATCCAGCCGTTCATCGCTGGTGCGATATTCCCAAAGCTAATGGCCTTGATATCCGTTATTTTCTTGAGCTGGTTTTTAAGGACGACACCTTTGGCAGAGTTTTGGAAAGCCCCAGGGATGTAGACATTGACAATGGCGTCTTTCTGAAAGCCCATATCCTTATGGGTGACATAGTTGATTTGGCGAACGACAATGAGCACACAAATGAGAAAAGCCTGGGCCATGACAAACTGAAAGATCGTCAGTGCTTTGCGTAGCCACGAGCTGCGGGAAAGATTGGTGTTTTTTCCGAGTTGGTTTTTGAGCGCCAGTACCGGCGCATATCCTGTCAGTACCCAAGCAGGATAAAATCCGGCTAGTAAGGTAACTAAGATCAATTGCCCAAACAGAAAGAAAACAATAACCGTTTTGTCCAAAAGATCTAAATTTAAGTTTTTAGGAATAAATCCTTCAAAGACATGTAAGAATAGAGGAAGCAATAGTACAGCAAGTATTGTTGCAGATAAAGTAATTAGGAATGTTTCTAGTAAGAATTGTTTGATCAATGTAGCTTTAGAACTGCCCAATGTCTTTCGAATGCCCACTTCCTTTGCTCTTTCAATGGACTGAGCTGTGGATAGATTGATGAAATTCACAGCTCCCAAAGCGAGGAGGAAAAAGGCCAGCAGGATCAGATTACGAAGCGTTCCCGGATGAGTAGCGTCATAGTTGAATCTCGTGTCAAAATGAATATCTTCCAACGCCTGTAATTCAAGTTTATCGTTGATTTTCTCTCCTTCTTTATATTTATATTTTTTAAGGAGATTAGCGATATTGCGTTCCAATAGATGTGGAATACTTTGTGCTTTTGTTTTGATGAGTACCTGATGGGAGTCGGATATGTTGTTCCAGGCTTCCCAAGTATACATGTTTTTTAGGTTGTTGTCCTGTGGGATTGTCGCATCGGCTATGAAACTTTCAAAATTGAAATCAGAATTATGCTGTGGATTGTCGATCACTCCAGCAACTTGAAGCGGAATGCTATCGGCATAAATGATGGTCCTGCCGATCACATTGGAAGCAAGTTCTTTTCCGTAGAATTTTTCCAAAGCCTTTTTTGTAAGGACAATATTGCCGGCTGTATTTAAGGTCTGGGCATTTCCAGCTAACCATTTATATGGGAAAATATCGAAATATTGACTATTCGTAAAGACGATCTGTTGTTCTTTTGGGAAAACCTGAAATTTGTCTGTTGCCAAGGAAATCTTAAGCTTCTGTACATGGTTACGATAAATAGGGGCTACCGCTTCCAAGTTGGGCAACTCGGATTGCATGGTACGTACTAATGGTACGTAAACACCAGCGTTTTTGAATTCACCGTTATTGACAACGCGATAGACCTGTTTTTGATTGGGAACATGTTTGTCAAAACTATAATCGTATTGGATCATTAAGAAAATAACAAGAGTCGCCGTAATACCAATCGCGAGACTCGTGATATTGATGAACGTAATCAACTTATGTTTTTTTAAAAAACGGTAAGCTGTTTTAAGTGAATTTGCAATCATTGTTACTTCGTTTTTTGTTAATCCTACATTTTACTATAATCTGTATTGCTATTCGTCCCGTAAGCTGTTTACTGGATTCAGCAATGCAGCTTTGAAAGTTTGGAATCCAATTGTTATAAAAGCCACTAGTGTAACTGTCAGGACGGCGACTACATAAGCCCACCAGGGCATTTCGATGCGGTACACGAAATCATTTAGCCAGCTACTGAATAAGTAATAAGCAATTGGTCCGGCAATCAGAAACGCAATACAGATCAATCTGATGTAGTTAGCGGAGAGCAAATGAATAATGCTGGTCATACTTGCGCCGAGAACTTTACGGATGCCGATCTCTTTGCTCCTTGATTCGGCGGTGTATGCTGCCAGTCCCAATAGACCCAGACAGGCAATAAATAAAGTCAAACATGAAAATAGGGTCATGACATTGGATGAACGAATTTCATTTTCATATTGATTTTGTACATATTGATCTAAAAAAGAAAAATCAAATGCTGCGTCGGGAGCAATAGTGGTATAGATCTTTTTTACCTCTTCAATATAGCTCTGAAGATCTGCTGTTTTATAGCGGATCAACAAATTTCGTGGAGATTCAGAGGGGTCATTCATCGTATAATAGCTATATCCACCAATCTCAGATTTCAGGTTCGTATAATTAAAATCGCGAACAATACCGGTTATAATGGAATTAGTTGCACTCATCTCTGTAACGATATGCTTTCCTATAGCGTCCTCAGGTGTTTTATAACCTAAAAACTTCATTACTTTTTCGTTGATCAATACATAGCATGTTGAATCCGTACGTCCGATAACATCAGGTAAATCAGTCCCCGCAAGTAATTTTAATCCCAAAGTATTGATTGTCTTGCCATAGGTAACACAGGTTGAAGTCGGTAAGCCTTGCTTGTCGGTTGTTAATTTATAAGTTGTTTTTCCACTTTCATTAAATCCGGGTATAGATTGTGCCAAGGTCGTGGATACTGTGTTGGTTAGGTTTTGAACCTGCTGACTAAGGGTCTGGAGTTTTTTCTGACTTTTTAAAGAACGGATAGAAATAGAGACAACATTTTCAGGCTTATAGCCTAAATCCTTGTTCCGTATAAAATTCATTTGCGCTAGCATAATACTGATCCCGATAATCAGTACGATCGAAATAGAAAATTGGCAGACAACCAGTATTTGTCTGATCAGGACTGTTTTTCCTTGTTTGTTGTATCCTTTGTTCATTAAGGATATCGATTTAATGTTTGAAAGAAATAGGGCTGGATAGCTGCCGGCAACGAACGTAATGACCAGCCATGCGAATGCCAATATCCCCAACATATTCCAATTAAGAAGATGTTGAATTGTCATATCGGTCTTGCCGACTAAATTGAATGCGGGAATGAATATGACGGCGAGGATAACCCCTATGAGCATCGCGAAGAGACTGATCGTAGCAGTTTCCACAAAGAACCGCACGATAAGTTGGTTACGCGTAGCGCCAAGTACTTTATTGACACCTACTTGTTTCGCATTTTTCTGTGATTTGGCTGTCGCTAGATTCATGTAATTGATACATGCAATCACGATGACCAAAAAAGCAAGAACCGATAGTGTCCTAACAATGTTTATATTCCCGGCACGTGTCGTAACACCTTTCGTTAGATCTGATGAATAGAGGTGTACCTTAGATAATGGCTGTAAGAAAAATTGCGTATAATATTGGTGGTCTTTTTCAATGTATTTATCAATCAATTTCGTCGCTTCTTGGGCAATAGTTGCCGAATTTGCTCCGTTTTTTAATACGATATAAGTTTCGTAGCTCGCATTGCTCCAGTGCACATTTTGTCCCATCCATGAATCCATAATATTCATGACCATGTTACAATCTATTGTGCTATTGACCGGAAGGTCTTTAAAGACTCCGGTTACCTGTACGGTATCCCGTTGATTGATGCTGATTAGTTTGCCGACTGCTGCCCGTGTACCAAATAATTTTTCTTTTGAAGATTGGGAAAGGACAATGCTCTTTTTGTTCGAAAAAGCCGTACGTGCATTTCCTTCAATAAACTGGAAATCGAATATGGAGAATAGAGTCGAATCTGCAAGGTATAATTGTTTTTCGGAGAAGTTATTATTCTCGGTGCGTATAGAAGCTGTTGCACCGTAGCCGTCTTTTACGAGACGAACCATATTATCCACCTGCGTAATATCTGATTTTAAGGCTGGGCCTACCGCATTAGGTAGCGTGATCATTTTTTCCTGATTATATTCTGGGGAAAGTTTCATGTAGACCCGATAGATATTACCAGCTTTTGAATACATGGTATCAAAACTCAATTCCTGTCGGATAAAGGCAAATAATAATAGCGATACACAGATCCCAATAGCCAGTCCACTAATATTAAGGATACTGAAAAATCGATTGGCTCCGATGGTCCGCCATGCTGTCTTTATGTAGTTCTTGATCATGATCGTATGTATTTGTGTCTTGCTATATATAAAGTTGTTTCTGGATTATGCTATTTATTCGTCTCTCAGACTGTCTACTGGATTAGCTCTAGCGGCTTTAAATGTTTGGTAGCTAACGGTAATCAGGGCAATGACAACGGCTGACAACCCAGCAAAAGCAAACATCCACCATTTTGGTTCAATATGGTACGCAAAATTGTCCAGCCATTTGTTCATCGCTATCCACGATAATGGTGTGGCGATACAAATGGCGATGACCAATAGTCGGATAAAATCGGAAGAAAGCAACATCACTAAATTATAGATGGATGCACCGAGAACCTTCCGCACCCCGATTTCTTTGGTGCGCTGTTGCGCCGTATAAGTCACAAGTCCCAGTAAACCTAGACAAGCAATGAAAAGGGCAAGGCTTGAAAATGCAGTAAAGAGTCTTCTAAAATTAAAATCAGCTTCGTATTGACGGTTAAAATTATCATCTAAGAAACTATATAGAAAGGGACGGTGAGGGGCGAGTTCAGCCCATAATTTACCGATTCTGTCGATCGTTTGCTGATTGACATGTTGTAAATTGACGGCTAAATAACGGCTGCTACTTGGTTCAAGGCGTAAGGCTAACGGTTCAATTTTACGATGTAAAGAAAGGTAATTAAAATCTTTAACAACACCGATGACAGTACCTTCTTTACCCCATTGTCTGAATTGTTTTCCGATAACATCTTCTGGGTTTGAATAGCCCCATAATTTAGCTGCCGCTTCATTAATCACAAGTGAATGGGCGCTATCTGCTGGAAAATCACGTGAATAAGCTCTTCCCGCAACCATCTTAATGCCCATATTGGGGATAAAGTCTATATCTACTTCATAAAGTGATGGAGCGAAATTGGTCATTTTTCCATCTGTTGACATAATCTCTGTTCCTGCATTTGGAAAAAATGCTCCCGGAACGGTGCGTGAAGCTGTCACCGACTGTACATCTTTATCCTTTGCGAGTGTATTTTTGATTGCCTCTAAGTTATTGTTGACTTTTTCGTCAAAATTGTAATCGATGACTAGCCGTTGTGCTTTTTGAAATTCAAGGTCTTGCTGTTGCAACTGATTCAATTGCGAAAATACGATCACAGTACCTGCAATCAGTGCAATGGAAAGGCAGAATTGAAAAACGACGAGACCCCGACGTAACAATGTCCCGCCTTTACTGTTGCTAAAAGCTCCTTTAAGAACTTGAATTGGTTTAAAGCTTGCCAAGATCAATGCTGGGTAACTTGCTGCTAAAAGTCCGGTTAAGGTTGTTGCTAAAAGAAATATTGACCAAGTAGTACCATTTATTAATGATGAATAGGTCAGGTGTTTTCCGGAAAATGCTTCTAAAAAAGGGAGAAAAGCAAGTACAAGAACAATTGCCAATAATCCACTGAAAAAGACAAGAGCCAGCGATTCAGACATAAATTGGAGAATCAGATTACTTTTATTAGCGCCGATTGCTTTTCGAACACCGACTTCCTTGGCACGTTCCATGGATCTGGAAGTGGCCAGATTCATAAAGTTCACACAGGCAATCAGCAGAATAAATCCGCCGATGATCGTGAAAATATACAAATTTTGATAGCTACCAGTCGCTCCGGGTTGACGATCTGCCGTAGAATGCATATAAGCCTGAAGCATGGGCTCCAGATGGAATTTGTATCTAGAATTGGCATTTTCTTGCACCGGGATATGTCGCTTGAGAAAATCAGGTATCTTCTGATTGAATTTGATAGGATCAAAGTCTTTTGAGGCGAGAAAATATGTGTAAAAATCCACATAGCCCCAGCCTTCATTTTCAAAGATATCGGGCCTTGCTTTTCGGAATGTACTCATTGAGAGTAGAGCATCGAAGGTAAAATGTGAATTTGCGGGTACGTCAGCCATCACAGCTGTCACGGTATATAGACCTGCGTCTGCGCGGCCGGCAGCGAGCCCACCTTCAATTGTTTTGCCAATAGGGCTCTGGTCGCCGAAATATTTTTTAGCTGTGCTCTCTGTTAATACAACGGAATACGCATTTTTTAGTGCTGTATGGGGATTACCAGCTAAAATTTTCCAACTGAATACATCGAATGCTGTAGAATCCATAAAGAATACATTTTCTTCCTGAAACCTTTTATCTCCTTGTTTGAGTAGGATAGAGGTTAGCCCTGAGAATTGAACGACCTTCTCGATTTCTGGAAAATCGGCTTTCAAGGCATCACCAATTGGGGCATTCCCCCAGATCTGATGCTGCTCTGTGTTACCGACTTCTTTATAGTCATGTACGACGCGATAAATGCGGTCTTTGTTAGCATGGTATTTATCGTAGGAAAGTTCATTCTGTACATAAATAACGATTAATAAACAGCAAGCCAGGCCAATGGCAAGGCCTACGATATTTATGGTGGCATACCCTCTATTATTAAGGATATTACGCCAAGCTATTTTTATATAATTTTGTATCATGGATGCTGTTTTTTAATTTATTCAGTTATATAGGTTATCTGTTTCTAGTAATTGCCTTATGAGCTCTTCATTATTTTATGTATTCATCTTTTAAACTATTTTGAGGTTGGCCAATGCCTCTTGTTTGTTAATGAAATAATCGTGTAGAGATCGTAATGGGATCATTTCTGATACCCATCACTTTCTCTGATCACTATTGAGCTTCTTTTATTCATCTCTTAGACTATCTACTGGATTGCTCAAAGCTGCGCGAACGGCCTGATAGCTAACGGTGATAATTGCGATCAGCAAGGCCAAAATACTTCCCAGGACAAAAGTTTGTACGTCCAGATCTGTTTTATAGGCAAAATTGCTCAACCATTGTTTCATCAGGTAAACTGCGATAGGGCATGCTATCAAAATGGCAATGGAAACGAGGATCACGAAATTTTTGCCCAGTAGTCTGACGACACCAAAGGTACTTGCTCCGAGTACTTTGCGGATTCCGATTTCCTTTATGCGCATTTGTGCTTCGTGCGTTGCCAGCGCAAACAGACCCAAAGCGGATATAAAAATTGCGATGCCCGCAAAAATGTTGAATAACAGGCCTGTTCGGTGTTCCGATTTATACAAATTGTCAAACTGCTGATCAATGAATGTATAATTAAATGGAGCATCGGAAGGATAGCGATTATAGATCTTTTCTAAAGCCTTAATTGCCTCTGGAGCTTTTGTTGTACTTGTTTTGACATATAAAGTACCCGCTCCCCAACGTGTCCAGAAGACCATCGGGCCTATTTTGTCTTTGATGGATTTAAAGTGAAAGTCTTTTACCACACCAATAATTTGTCCCGGGATATCATGAAAACTCATATTGGACCCCACGTATGGCGGTTTTAAACCCATTTGTTTTGCCAAGGTCTCATTGATGATATATCCAGACGAATCAGTCGGCATGCCGGTAAAGTTTTTTCCTTCCAGAAATTGCATATTCATCAAAGGGATAAAATCCTTATCAATGGTTGCCTGTGCAACAATCAGTTTGTTGTCTTTGGACTTGCCCGGCCACTCTATGTCTCCAGTGGCATTTCCGAAATCCGTCATATTGTAAACACCGGACAAGGAGACAGCCTGTATAGCGTTGTTGTTGTTGAGTTCGGCTCGTATCGCATCCATATGTTTATAGGCTTCCTCTGGAAGGCCAAGGGTCATGACATGATCTCTGTCATATCCAAGATTGATCTTTTGGATAAAGGCCAATTGGTTTCGGATTACCAACGTACATACAATCAGCGTCACGGAGAGCGTAAATTGGAAAACCACCAATATTTTGCGCATTGTATTTGAGGAAATACCTTTTACGGATTTTCCTTTTAACGAATGGATTGGATTGAATGATGAAAGTTGTATCGCAGGATATATGCTGGACAGACCCAATGTACCTATAATCGCAGCGCCAATGTACAGCCATATCGCGGTATTACGGAAAGAAAAGCTGATTGATTTTTGTGCAATCTGATTATATCCTGTATGAAGGATCAATATAAGAATGAAAGCTATTAGCAGCGAGCAAAGGAATACAACAACCGTTTCTGTAAGGAATTGTAGGAATAGGTGGAGACGGTTGGCACCGATTATTTTGCGGATACCGACATCTTTAGCCCGATCCAATGCCCTGGCGGTGCTCAGATTGACATAATTTACCGCACCGATGACCAACAGCAATATGGCAATGATCCCAAAAATCTGCACCATGCGGAGCGTTGATTTATTGCCGTCAGGAGCAATTAGATGCATGGTTTTTAAGGGGTCTAAAACAAATACGGTCGAATTTTCACCGTCGCGAGCTTTGGTATAGGAGTCTGTGACGGATTTCCCGATGACTGCTGCTGAAGCGTAGGGTTTGAGCTTAACATAGGTTGAAAAACTGTAACTGCCCATATCTTCATCGATTGTGTTCCATTTGCCATTACCGCCCCAGTTTGTAAATCGCTGTGCATGATAACCCAGTGGGATAACGACGTCGAACTGCATGGAGGAGTTTTGTGGGATATCTTTTAGGACACCCGCCACGGTGAATAGATCTTTCTGATAACGGAAAGTTTTTCCGATAGCCTGCTGGCTACTAAAAAGTTTTTCGGCTGTCGATGGGGTGATAAGCGCCTGTTTGTAATTTGCTTGAAAACCTGAAAGAGAACCCTCTTGCAAGGGGAAATGAAACATGTTGAAAAAATTGCCATCAACATAATATATGTTCATATCTGTTACGGGACGTTTCAGCTTATCATTGACCACTGTGCTATTATAATCCTGTGAAACGCGCGTTGCGTACTCCACCTCAGGTACATTTTGTGCATAGTTTCCAATCGGACCTGGAGAAGTGCCCCATATAGAACCATTGTGCTCAGGATCTAAATGAGCATTGACTTTGTAGATATGCTCATAGTCTGGATGGAATTTATCAAAGCTTTGTTCATCCTGTACCCAGAGAATAATTAATATCGAGGCTGTAAGACTGACCGATAAACCTAATATGTTGATAGCGGTATAGAATTTTCTTTTCCTTAATTCTCTGATTGCCGTTATTAAATAATTCTTTATCATAGAGATAGGTGTTTATTGTATTGATTACTATTGAGCTTCTTTACTGTTTTATTCATCTCTTAAACTATCCACCGGATTTGCACGGGCAGCACTGACGGATTGATAACTCATGGCTAAAAATGCTACGCCAATAGTTACTATTGCTGGAATGATAAACATCCACGAGCTGAGCTCTATTTTAAAAGCAAAGTCTGTTAGCCATCTATCAATCGCTAGCCAGGCAATCGGTGTAGCGATTAGGATCGAGATAACAATTAGTTTGATATAATCTTTGGATAGCAGTAGCACAATCCCACTGATCGTGCTGCCCAAAATTTTTCGTATACCGATCTCTTTTGTCCGCTGGTGTGTAGTTAATGTCACTAATCCGATCAATCCCAAGCAGCTTAATAAAATGGTAATGGATGTTGACAAATTGATTATTTTATAAAAGCGATAATCTTTCTCATAGAGTTCCTTGATCCGCTCGTCATAAAATTGATAAGTAAATGGGGCATTTGGATATACGTTTTTCCATTCAGTCTTAATGGATGCGATTGCCTGATGCCATTTTTTAGGATCTCCATTTAATTTGATATTAATATTCTGCAGCGTGCCCTTGTTGGTTGAGATTTGCATAGCAAGGGGCTCTATCGGAGCATGGAGATTAAAGTTGTGGAAATCGGCCAGTATGCCTACAATTGTGGTTGGACGATCGTTTACAGTTACGGTTTTTCCGAGTGCTTCCACCGGAGTTTTAAATCCAAACTTACTAATGGCCTTTTGATTGATCAGTATTCCTGATGTTGTATCCGAAAGTTTGAGGGGCCGCCCGGCCAGTAATTTCATTTGGAATACATCCAGGTAATTTTCTTCAATATATTTAAAAGGCATATTGACCAAGATCTGACCGGTATCGCTCTGCATCATGATATTATTTCCCCATTGATCGTTATTCATTGGGAGGTGTCCTAGCGAAACCTGGTCGATTTCAGGATATTTTTGGAGAAGTTCTTTCAAAAGAAACGGACTTTTACCTGAATCTTCTGCTTTTTTATAGGGCAGTTTGAGGGTAATAACAGCATCATCCTGAAAGCCAACATTACTGTGTAAAGCATGCTGTAACTGTAAACCCATGATCACTGTCAGTACGACAAAAGCCTGAGCGATCACAAATTGAAAGACGATGAGAATCTTGCGGAGTGAAATACTACCAAAGGAAATTTTATCGGCCGCATGTATTTTTATGGCTTCGACGACATGTACTTTATTAATAAGGTAGGCTGGATACAGACTTGAAATCAACGTTAGTAGGATAATAAGCCCCAATAAAAAGACAAAAACGGATAAACCATCTGAATAGGCATTTATATTTTGCGGGAGATATGAACTAAAGGTAAGTTCAAATATTTTGACCAATGGCCAGGAGAATAATAGCCCAAATAGACAGGTAAAAAAGGTTTCTTTGATAAAAGACAATGTCAGGTGTCGGGGTTGCTCGCCCAATGTTTTTCGAATGCCGATTTCCCTGGCCCGGGCGGGAACACGGGCTGTCGTCAAGTTGATGTAATTAATGCTGGCCAGTATAAGCAAAAATGCCGCAATGCCAATAAGTCCAAACATGACCTGCTTGTCGCTGCTGTTTAAGACGAATTTATTGAAATGTAATCCAGTAAGCGGAGCTAATTCGTAGCCAGCCGTTATATTGTGCTGTTTGAATTTGTCTCCGACCATCTCATTGAACTTTTTGGTTGCAGCGCCAATTACTTGCGCGGGACTACCGTTTTCAGTTAATTTAACATAAACATGGAAATTTGAACTTGAATTTTCCCAATTCTCTGCTTCCTGAGGATTGGGGGTTACACGGATAAATTCTTTGGAGATAAAACTGCTCGGATAGTCTAAGTCGGCGACAACTCCGGTCACGGTAAGAAGCTGATCATCGTATTGCATAGTCTTGCCGAGAAGAGATTTTAAGTCTGCATCGGTGAAATATTGCCTTGCGCGGGAAGCCGTCAGGATGATTTCATTGTTGTTTTTGAGTGCGGTATTCGGATTACCAACAATCCATTTGTAGGGAACAAGTTTAAAATAGTCCACAGTAGCAGAAATAATTTTGTCCTGCTCATTGAACTCCAAGGTTTCATTGTTGGAACGCTTAACCTTGATGCTTTCAAATGATCGATTAGCGATAGGTGCAACCAATTCCAATCCGGTCAGATCTTTCTTTAAATTAGCACCGAGATAAGCACCTAGAGGATAGGGGGTCCCATCAAAACGATGGATATTTTCACCTTCCTTAAAGGCCGAGTAAAGTTTATAAATCCGTTCCTTGTCGGGATGATTCCGGTCGAAACTGAATTCGTAGTTGACAATTCGAAATACAATCCAGCTTGCGCTGATCCCGATCGCCAGACCGATGATATTAAGGAAGGTAAACAGACGGTTACGTCCCCATTGTCTTAAAATTAATTTTAAACCTTTCATCGTTTTATACTTTAAACTCGTTTAATAGCACTTGATTCTGTATTGGTAAGCGCTTTAGATCTTTAAGAACATTTCTTGTCCTTAAAATGGGCCACTAGCTTTGCTAGGATCCTAATGATGTTGTTTCCATAATAACCTGTCCATCCAGCATGCGAATGACACGATCCGAAAATTTGGCGTCGTGTTCACTGTGGGTTACCATGACGATGGTTGTACCAGCCTCATTCAATTCGGTCAGGAGCTGCATCACTTCATTACCGTTGTTGGAATCCAGGTTACCGGTAGGCTCATCGGCAAGAATTAATTTCGGATTATTGACGACCGCACGGGCAACGGCCACACGCTGTTGCTGTCCCCCGGAAAGCTGTTGCGGAAAGTGGTTGCGACGGTGCATGATCTGTACTTTCTCCAATACTTCCTCGACACGTTTCTTGCGTTCTGCCGCAGGTACGTTGGTATAGACAAGAGGAAGTTCCACGTTTTCAAATACCGTCAGCTCATCAATTAGATTGAAACTCTGGAATACAAAACCAATATTATGTTTACGAAGATCCGAGCGACCGCGTTCTTTAAATTTGGCCACCTCGATTTCGTTAAATAGGTAGCTTCCCTCGTCCAAATCATCCAATAAACCGATAATATTCAGTAAGGTGGATTTGCCGCAACCAGATGGACCCATCACGGCGACAAATTCACCCTCTTTTACGTGAATGTTCAAATTGTTCAATGCCACAGTCTCCACTTCTTCCGTGCGGTAATACTTTTGAAGATTGGTTATTTTAATCATATTTTTTGCGCTCATGGTTTTATGTTTTGGGCCCTTGGCAATCGCTTTAGGCTGTTAATATGCTGTTTAATATATTCTTTTAAATTGTTTATTTGTCTGTTTATTCGTCTCTGAGTGTTTTGGTCGGATTGGCTACTGCTGCTTTAAAGGCCTGAGAACTTATTGTCAATAAAGCTATGATAGTCGCCGTCAGACCACTGATGACAAAAATAGTCCATGAAATCTGGATATGATGTGCATAGTTGGTTAACCATTTGCTCATGATTATCCAAGCGATCGGAAAGGCAATAATGCACGATATTGCCACAAGAATGACAAACTCGCGATTGAGCATCTGGATAAGACCTGAGACAGAGGCACCCAATACTTTGCGAATACTGATTTCCTTGGCGCGTTGTTCGGTTGCATATGCAGCTAGACCAAATAATCCCAAACAGGAAATAATGATGGACATTAAGGCAAATACACTGGATAACTGCTGTACAAAAAGTTCATCTTTAAATTTATTGTTGAAGCTATCATCCAAAAATTTATAGTCGAAGGGGAAGCCGGGATTATTTTTGACAATAATCTTTTCGATTTGTTGAATGGCATTTGGTAAGTCGATTCCAGCCTTTGTCTTGATGGTCATGATACCATTATCTTTATTCATCGGTAGAAATAGCATCGGCTCAGGATCGGCATATACATTGTTATAAACAAAGTTCTTGACGACCCCTGCAATGGTGAGTTTTTCTTCACCGTAACTGATGATGTCACCGGCAACAAGGCCATCTTTTCGGATAAGCTTTGCAAATGCTTCGTTGATAACAACCGACGTACTATCGCCCATGAAATTTTTATGAAAGTTCCTACCGTCAAATAGCTTTAAATCCAAAGCTGGGATAAGGCCCTCATCTGCACTCAACATGCCAATCAAAATACTCGCATTTGGATCTTTTCCATCCCAGCTAAAGCCGGATGTATTGGAGTTGATATTAAGGATACTCATATCACTGACACCGACTTCTTGAACGACTCCCGTTGCCAATAATTGATTTTTAATCAGCGGTAGATGTTTGGCCATATCGCCTTGAAGTGCTGTTGTCAATACTTGACTCTTATCAAATCCGAGATCCCTATTTTTGTTATGCTGAATCTGTTGATAGATAATAATGGTACAGATAATCAATACAACGGATGCTGTATATTGCAAGATTACCAGACCTTTGCGTATTAGACTTCCACTACCTGTCTTCTGTTTACCCCCTTTGATCGTTGAAAGTGGCTTGAATGCAGAAAGGAAAAATGCTGGATAGCTACCTGCAAATAGTCCACATGCCAATGTTATTGTCGTCAGAAATAAGAGGTGTGAAGGTGCCAAAATGTTCACCTGAAGTTCTTGGCCGATCATGGTGTTAAAAGGACGGATAAAGATGTATATCAGCAATATGGCCACGATAGAGGAAATAATTGCCAATACAAGGGATTCTCCCAAGAATTGCATAATGAGTGATTTGCGGCTTGCACCAACCACTTTGCGCATACCGACTTCTTTTGCTCTTTTTTCGGACCTTGCGGTTGCAAGATTCATGAAGTTGATGCAGGCAATCAGCAAGACCACCCAGGCGATAAAGGTAAATAGCCGAATATTCTTGATGCCACCTTCTTTTTCGATACCACTGTTATCAAACTGATTGTAGGTAATCCAACGTTCCATTGGATAAAGGTAATTTTGCGAGAAAGTGACTTCACCCTTGGTTTTGTTTTTGACGAAATCCATCATCAACCTGTTGATTTGTTCAACGTTGGCATTTTCCTCGATTTGAACGAGTGTTTGTAGGCCGTTGTTTCCCCAGTTTTTCAGCCAATCTTGTCCAGTTTCGAACTTTTTAAAAGGGATGAGCCATTGAAAATCATAACTGCTATTTTTGGGTAAATCTTTAATTACTGCTGCTACAATAAATGGCTCGCTATTGTTTGTTTTGACAGTTTTTCCCAATGCGGGGCGATTACCAAATAATTTTTTCGCTGCTGTTTCTGATAATACGATATTATTGACTTGATCAAAGGCTGTTTTTCTGTCACCTTCCAGAAATTCCAAGGATAGTACATCAGCAATACTGCCGTCAGCATAAACCCCAGTTTGAAATATATTATTGTCGCCGACAGAAAACAGCATTGGTGTATCCCAGCTCATACGCACCGTATGTTTAATGCCTGGAATCTCTTTCTCAATGCTTTGTGCAAATGGTCCTGGAGTAGATTGAAAAACGTAGGTGGCACCATCATATGTCTGTTTTGATTTGACAATGTAGATGTCCTTTTTGTTGGCGAAATTGTCGTTGTAGCTCAACTGATTTTCAACCCATAAAAAAATCAACGATGCCGCAGCAATCCCCACCGCCAGGCCAAAAATATTGAGGAAGCTGTAACCTTTGGTTTTCCAAAGATTGCGAAGTGCGGTTTTAATAAAGTTTTTAATCATCGTGTATCTTGTATTATTATTTGTTCTGTATTTTTCTATTCGTCCCTTAAAATCTTTGTTGGATTAACCATTGCCGCTTTCAGAGAAACAGATCCTGCTGTAAGGACCACCAATAAAATAGTTATTAGGCTTGCCAGTAAAAAAATCCAAGGATCTATTGACGTGCGGTAAACAAAATTGTTAAGCCAGTTTGAAATGATAAGCCAAGAAATGGGAAATGCAATAAGAAAAGAAAGTATCACGGGGGCCATGTAATCTTTCCCGATCATCATGACAATATCTTGTTTGGATGCGCCTAAGGTTTTGCGGATTCCGATCTCTTTAAGTTTAGCTTCTGTACTGAACAATACAAGTCCCGACAGACCAATACATGAAAGCAAGATCGTAATGGTAGCAAATAGTTGGACAAGTTTTCCATGAATAACATCTTTTTTATACATTTTATCAAAAGATTCGTCCATAAAAGAATAATTGAATGCTGATTCGGGATTATATTTATTCCATAATTTTTGGACAGTACCCAACGCTTGCTTTTCCTGCCCTGGGCTTGTTTTGACATACATGCCACCGAGTGCATAACCCATGCCCGAAAAAAATATGCAAGGTTTTATCGCTGTTTTAAGATCATTAAAATTAAAGTCTTTCATAATTCCCACAATAGTCAATTGTTTACCCTGAAAAGTGATGGTTTGTCCAATCGGATTCTTTAGCCCCATTTGTTTAACTGCTGTTTCATTGAGCAAAGCATGGCTGCTATCCGAAGGGTTGTTTTTAAAACCATTTCCTTCGGTTAATTTGATATCCAATACGGACGTGAAATTTGGGTCTATGGCAACTCGGCTGATAAAGAAATTGGACTGCATGCGGTTTTTTCCATTCCAATCGATATCTGCGGTTTCAGAGCCGATGTTACTGATATCATTGCTGGCGGCCGTTACACCTAAAATACCCTGTTGTTTCTGTAATTCGTCGCGAACAGCCTCATAATGCGTTAAAAAGTTTTTCTGCTCAAATAGAAAGACATTCTCTTTGTCGTAGCCCAGGTCTTTGTTGCGCATGTAGCGGAGCTGTTTTTCGAAAATAAAAGTGGTAACAATAAGTATCACGGTGCAACAGAACTGTAAGACAACAAGACCTTTTCGAAGATTATTCTTATTACCAAATAAGGTATTGTTATTTTTTAATTGACTCAAAAGCTTGCTACTTGAAAAAAGTACTGCAGGATAGATTCCTGCGATAAATACAGTTGCTATAAAAGTGAGCAGAAAGATATACCATAATTCAGGAGAAAGTAGGCTGAATTGAATATTCTTTTCCGCGATTGTATTAAAAAATGGAATACTTAAATAAGCAATCACTGTTGCTATAAATAGAGAAATCAGAAATAATACAGCAGATTCAATAAAGTATTGAAGAAATAAGTGATTTCTATTGGCTCCAATTATTTTGCGTATACTGATTTCTTTTGTTCTTTTTGTAGCCCTAGCAGTGACTAAATTGACGTAATTGATACAGGCAACCAGTAATATGACAAAGGCAATGATCGCGAATATATAAATGGACTGTATACCGTTATTGTCACCCTTAGGGGTGTATAAATTTAACTGTGTTATTTTTTGTAGAAAGAAAGCGAATTTGCTATACAATGGGTTTCCTTGGAAATTGCTTTTTTGAATCGCAGTCAATTGCTCCGCTACTTGGGCTGATTTGCTATCTTGTTTTAACAGAAAATAGATATAATATTGAAAATTGCCCCATTTCTCATCCAATGGTTCTTTGGAAAGGCTGTTCAATAATTCAAAAGGCAATAGGTAATCAGCCTTAAGTGAACTATTACTTGGAAAGTTGTTGACTACAGCGGTAATTAAGAAGGGTTGTTTACCTGTTTTCAGAATAGGATCGACTTCTAAATAGAGCGTTTTTCCCAAAGGGTTTTCATTTTTAAAGTATTTATTAGCAATCTTCTCTGTAATGACTATAGACTGTTTCCCCTGGAATAATTTATTAGGGTTCAATAACTTTATAGAACTATCAAATACCTTGTTAAAGGTGCTATCAACATACACACCATATTCCGAGGTCATGAGTTCATTTTTATTGAACTGTATATTCCGCCCCGCGCTTATACGACAGATTTCTTCAATAGCTGGAATTTTTGATTTGCCATAAATAGCAATCGGTGGTGGGCCCGCATGCACAAATTGATCATTTTCTTTATCAAAGTTTGCGGAAAGTTCATAGACCCGGTTCGAATTATTAAAGACCTTGTTAAAGGATAGCTCATCCGTAATCCAAAGAGCAATGATAATAACGACCGCTAGACTAATACTTAGCCCAGCAATATTCAGAAGTGTAAACTTCTTGTTTGTCAGTAAGGAACGAATTCCAGTTTTGATCGCGTTCTTTATCATTGTTCTTATGCTCTTATAATAGCGGCTATTGAAAGGATTGGATGTCTCTTCTAGTTTATCTTTTCAATAACCGCTATGCGATTTTATTTTTTAATATTTAGCTCCTGTACCTTATCATAGGTTTCATAACTTGATACGATAACTTTATCGCCCGGTTGTAGACCTTTGATGACCTCATAATATTCGGGGTTTTGCCTTCCTAGCTGGATATCCACACGATATGCTGTGCTTCCATTTTTATCCAATTTGAAGATCCAGTTGCCACCAGTCTGCTGATAGAAACCACCTTTAGCTAATAATAATGCTTTCGTTTCATCACTTAAGGCAAGACGGATCTGTAAAGTCTGCCCGCGGCGGATCCCTTTGGGAACGTCATTGATAAATTCCATATCGACTTGAAAACGGCCGTTGGTTACCTGTGTATAAACCTTTTTAATGCGAAGTTTGTAGGTTTTGTCACCAATGGAGAACTCACCTTGCAAATCAGGAAAAATGCGGTTAATGTAATGCTCGTCGATATCGGCACGAACTTTAAAACCTGTCAAAACGTCGATTTGACCTAAACGCTCGCCTGCATTTTTATTTTGACCGATTTCGGCATCAAAAGCTGTTAACTGGCCATCGACAGGTGCCCGGACAATCAGGTCACCAATTTTTCTTTTCATTAACTCCAATGCACTCTGTGTACGCTGGTAAGTCTGCTTGTCCTGATTGGTCTTTTGCGCATTGGAGATCTCGTCCTGTTTTAGGATCTGTTTGGTCAAGTGGACACGTTCCTTTTGATAATTATATTCGTTCTTCGATTTCTCGAATTCTTGTGTACCTATCGCTTTTTCTCCAAGTAATTTTTTATTCAGATTATAGACACGCTCAGCTTCTCGATAGGCCTGTTCTACATCAGCCATCTGATTACGATTGTTGATAGATGCCTGTTGTGCATTCGTCTGGGCGATCTGCGACTGTGTCAATAGGTTCAATACCTGAGTCTCCTGTTGAACCAGTGTGAGCTCTTGATCTGTATTGGATAGGCGCATAATAGGATCTCCTTTTTTTAAGACAGTACCATCCTCAACAAATTTTTCTTCTACGCGACCACCCACAGAAGCGTCTAAATAGATGCTGCTGATTGGAAGAACTGTACCATTTATCGGGATAAATTCTTGAAAGTTTCCATTTTTTATTTCGACTATGGAGATGCGGTCAGCCTCTACATTGAGTTTGCTTTTGCCTGAGGTAAAATAAAAGCTAGCACCGATTAATCCAACGATGCCAGCAACCCCTACAATGGTCATGATACGTTTGCTATTCCACTTCTTCTTTTCTAAAGGTCTGTCCATAATTTAATATCAATTTGGTATGTAACTATGAAAGCTGTGCCAATAATTTAACGTGTTGATTTGTAGTTGTTTATTTTGTTTTCCTTTGCATTCAGTGTTCGATAGCGGACACTTCTTGTACGGAGACGTACAGCCTACAGTTTTTTACAACTTATTTAAATAGGATAGCGGGATATGATTAAGACTAATTTCTATGTTTAAACGGAGCTTATTCGGTATTTACTCGGTACTTATTCGGAGCTTGTTCGGTTACAAGCGTAGAAGAATCGTTCAATATCCATAGCATGTTCAATGAATAATAAAATAAAGAGGGGATTTGATCATGTGAATGTTTTTATTTATGCGCTGAGATTTCTGGAATGGAACAGACTATTGTCCAACTACGCACACCGACTGTTCATTAACGAACATTTTTGAAAACACATTTTTTGTATCTATTTGATATATAGTGTTTTCGTTGTTTGGCATGGCGATGGTCTGTTTGGAAACAAAAAGTGGATATGAAGAGAATCTATATATATAGTACATTATGTTTTTTGCTGGCTTACGCGAAAGTGGACGCACAACAAGGTGAGCAGGGAATAGAAGAGAAGGCTGTCTTCAACAAGGAATCAACCGTCAATAGTGAAAATCAGCGACCAAAGCGTAGTTTGACTGAATGTATCCAATTAGCTGTTAAAGCTAATCCTACTTTGTTGCAGAATGAACTCAATGTAAAACGCGCTGAAGTGAATCTTTCACAAGCAAAGGCGAATCGATTGCCCAATTTAAATGGACAACTAGGTCATAGCCTTACCTCGGGGCGTTCAGTCGATAACTCCACAAATCAGTACATTACCAGAAATAACTCTTCTGGGAATTTCTCATTAGATGCTAGCGTGCCGGTATTTAATGGATTTCGGATATTAAATGATATCCGGATGCGAGCTGATGCGAAGACGGCTGGAAAACTAGAGTTTGATTCTCAGGTTAATGCATTGAAACTTGATGTCATTACGGCTTACATCCAGGTATTGACAGCACAAGATGTTTTGAAGCAATCTGAATTGCAGACCGAAGTGACCCGTGAGCAGGTGCGTCGTGCCGAAGCAATGCAAAAAGAAGGCGCGATTAATCCTGGGGATTATTATGATCTGAAGGGGCAACTTGCCAATGATATCAATTCGATCGAAAATAATAAACAGATTCTTAATATGAATCGTGTGAAAATGGCTAGTTTTTTAAATATTGACGAAGCGCAGTTGGGCGATTTACAAGCATTGGAGTTGACAACAGACGCGCAGAAATTAGATGCTGCAACACTTTATAAATTGGCTACGGAAAACCTGCCGGATATTCCGGCGCTAGATTGGAAAATTAAAGCGGCCGAAAAGAATATCAAAATAGCACAATCATCCTATTGGCCTTCTTTATCGTTAAACGGTGGGTTGAATTCGAATTATTCCAAAAATGGAATGGACGGGGATTATTGGTATCAGATGAAAAATAATGTTGGGAAATACGTTTCGCTAAATCTTTCAATCCCTGTATTTAATAGGTTTAAGGTTAGGAATGATGTTAAATTAGCTAAACTGGATTTAGAATCAACTAAATTCCAACGGGAGATAGCCGTAAATAATTTAAGAGCCGAGACTTCAAATGCCGTTTTTAACCTGAGGAATGCGAGCAATACGATAGTGCAATTGCATGAGCAAAACACAAATTACGCCGAATCGTTTCGCATCGCCAAGGTTGTATTCGAGTTAGGGAATAGTAATTCGGTCATATTTTTAACAGCGAAGAATAAATACGATAACAGTCAGATCCAATTGGTTGTCAAGCAATATGAATGGTTGCTACAAAAATATATCAATGATTATTACGCAGGCTCGTTAAATTTATAGTTATCTTAGTGTCTGAAAGAAGCCAGGGAATATGAAAAAAGCATCTATTTTAGTTGTCGACGATGACCAAGATTTACTTACTGCAGCAAGGATTTTGCTGAAACCTAAAGTTAGCCATGTTCAAGTCGAATCTAATCCAGAAAACCTGATTGGGCATTTGGAGAAAATGCCTTATGACCTTGTGCTTCTGGATATGAATTTCAAAAGCACGATCAATACAGGAAATGAAGGCTTATATTGGTTATCGCGGATCAAGGAAAAGTTTCCGCAGGTTCATGTGATTATGATCACGGCCTATGGCGCCGTCGATCTAGCAGTAAAGTCACTGAAACAAGGCGCTGCTGACTTTGTGGTTAAGCCTTGGGAAAATGAGCAGTTGTTGGCAACGATTGAAAGCACACTTGCGGAGTCAAAGAATAGGGAGCGGAAGAATAAAAGTTCGCTGTTACGCTCAAGTACTAGTCCGGATCTCATCGGTAATTCAGTGGTCATGGATGAACTGCAATATAAACTTGAAAAAATAGCACCGACTGATGCAAATATTCTGATACTAGGCGAAAATGGAACAGGTAAGGATCTGATTGCACAGGCTATCCAACGACGGTCATTACGCTCAGATCAAGTGTATGTGAAGGTTGATGTGGGAGCGCTGACAGAAACGTTATTTGAAAGCGAGCTTTTTGGCTATAAAAAAGGGGCATTCACGGATGCACGCGAAGATCGTCAAGGACGTTTCGAAGCAGCAAATGGAGGAACATTGTTCCTGGATGAAATTGGGAATATCTCCTTGCAACAACAAGCCAAACTATTGACTGTGCTACAAAACCGACAGGTTACACCCCTGGGCTCTTACCAACCGATCCCCGTAGATATTCGTTTGATCTCCGCAACAAATGTATCGCTGAAACATCTGTCGGATGAAAGCCGTTTTCGAAAGGATTTGATTTATCGGATCAATACTGTGGAGATTCAGGTGCCACCATTACGTGAGAGGGGAGAGGATATTAAACTATTGGCCGTACATTTTCTGGATATCTATGCCAAGAAATATAATAAGCGGATCGAGGGATTTGAACCTGATGCTATCAAAAAACTTTTTGCATACCATTTTCCGGGAAATGTCCGGGAGCTGCAATACAGTATCGAACGGGCTGTAATCATGGCTGATCAGGTAAGCATTGCAGGAAATGACCTATTTTTCTCACCTATTGAACAACAAGCGGAAAGGGTTGTTGTTGAATCTGTATCCAACAGTCAAAATCTGGAAGAATTGGAACGGAAGGCTATCAAATCAGCCATCGAACGTTATAATGGCAATATTAGTAAAGCTGCAAAGGAATTGGGCCTTACCCGTGCTGCTCTCTACAGGCGTTTGGAGAAATACGATATCTAGTCTATGAGACATGGAAAGATTTTAAATGCAATTAAGGTTATTTTGCTTTTGGCGGCTTCGGTTGCCGGCGCCTATCTGTTGATGAAACATGAGTATGTGCAGGCCGCATTGGTCTTTTGCATGATGCTTTATCTAGGTTTCAATCTGTATGGTCAATATAATTTCTTAGAACGCCAGCTTGTCGAATTTGCAGAGGCTGTCAAATATAGAGACTTTACACGACGTTTTTTGGTGAAAAATCCAAAATCAACTGAAGGGCAATTATTTACTGCTTTTAATCAAATTAACGAAACTTATAAGGAGATTAGCATTAAACAAGAAATTCAACATCAGTATCTTGACCGTGTCATCAATATGTTGAATTCAGCGATCATCTTCTATGAAATGGATACTGGAAAAGTGATGTGGGTGAACGATGCTTTCAAGCAGCTTTTCCATTTGCCCCATTTGGGGAATATCGCCGGACTAAAAAAGAAAAATCCTGACCTTTATGAAAAAACAATGCTACTGGACAATGGCCAACAGCAAATGGAACCTATTCAATCGAGCAAAGGGAAGATCAAGTTGTTGATCCAAAGTTCTAGTTTTGAGACCCAGGATGCTGTATTTCGTATTGTAGTTTATCAAAATATCAATGAAGCCATCGACGAGACTGAGACGAAAGCCTGGCATAAATTATTACGTGTGCTTACGCACGAGATCATGAACTCTATTGCCCCGATCAGCTCGCTAGCCGAAACACTCAATGGACGATTGGATCATTTTAGAGGATATGAGGATATTGATGATCTGAAGACAGGTATATCGACCATTAAACGTCGGAGCGAAGGACTCTTGCATTTTGCAAAAAGCTACCGCATGATTAACAAAGTGGATCAGCCACAGGTGGCACCTATTCAGATTTCCCAGCTATTTGAACATATCTATCAGCTGCTTGAGCCGACATTGATTCAAAAAAATATCGATGTCGATATTATCTTAAAGAATACGCGTTTGGTACTTTATGCTGATGTCAATCTGATTGAACAAGTTATTATCAATTTGATGTTGAATGCCATAGATGCGGTAAAGACTAGGGAAGATGCATACATAAGTTTGTCTGCATTGGAAATAGATGGGAAGGTGCAGGTTCGCATTGAAGATAACGGGGCGGGAATCCCGGTTGATCTTCAGGAACAGATCTTCACACCATTTTTTACCACAAAGAAAACAGGTACCGGGGTTGGCCTGACGCTGAGCAAACAGATTATGTTGTTGCATAAGGGAACCATTTTTCTCAATAGTGTGGAGGGAGAAGGCAGCGCTTTTGTACTCCAGTTTTAAGTTAAAATGCGAGGTACAACATATCTTAATCCTTTTCCTTTTGTGCTCAAGGTAAAAGTTGCGACGCTTGTTCATTTACGTTGAAATTAAATGTTCCATGTGAAATAATCACTGAAAGCGGTGTTGTATATACTTTTTTACCAGCTGTAGATGATTAATTATACCATGACGGAACAAGAATTTAATTGTATATCAGGTTAAATTTTTCGATGTTTGCAGCAAAATGAACTACCACCTGAAGTATTGGCGCCATTATTTCATATCCCATAGCCGGCATGGGACACATTCTCCGTTTGTTTATAAATTGGTTGATGAAGTAATTTATCAGCAAGATGAAGCTGATGCGATTGCAAATTTGCCCCTTGGTATCCGGGAAAGAGGCAGGGTAGAGCAAAAAAAGTATCTGTTAGTCGACCGTATATTAAAAGCTTTTGCCTATGATCAGTTTGCGTATCTGGCCGAAGCGCCAACAGCAGATTATGAAAAGCTATTGAAAGATAGAACTGGGAGCTATTCCACCCGTAAAATCTATTATATTGATCAGGCACATCTTGACCTGAAATTACTGACTTACGTTGCTGAACGCGATATGCTGATTGTAAACGAGCCCCATTTGTCAGTCGAACGGGAAGACTATTGGAACAAACTCAGGGATGATGATCGCGTGGTTGTCACAGTAGACTTATATCGAATTGGTTTAGTTTATTTCAGAAAAGGACAGCACAAAGAAAATTTTTTGATCAGATTTTAAGGTGGACTGGGGTATCGAGTATCCAGTTTGGGCCTATTGAGGGAGCAAAATGATGAATTGCTCCCATTTTTATTTAGAAAGCCTCACTTAAGGAAAGGTAGAAGCCCGATTGTCGTTTTTCTCCAGCTCTTTGTTCCCCATAAGAATAATCAAATCGAATGCTGCTATTATGCTCCAAGCTAAAGAAGTAACGTACGCCACCGCCATAACTAGGTACGTATCTACTGCTATTTTCTTTAGAAAAAGTTGATCCAATTCCCGAGAAACCAACAATGCCGAAGCGAGGATGGAAACGATAACGCAATTCCGCCTGAGAAGCAAGGTAATTTTTGTCACGATAACGGCCGAGGTAATATCCACGCATCATCATGTCGCCACCTAACTCGCGGTAATTATAGAAAGGAATTGTTTTGCCGAATGTCGAACGAAAGATTCCCTGGAGGGCAAGCGTGACCTGTTTGTGTATTGGGAAAAAACCGCGAAGGTCTATATCCAAGTTTGCCCCATTGAAGTCTGTGCTCGTCCATAACTTAGGCGCGTAAGCGAGCCGCAATTTGGCATAATAACCACGGGTGCTATAGGAAACATTATCCCGGTTGTCAAATAACTGAGATACACCAAGTAGCAATTGCTGGCCACCCTCTTTTCCAATAAGATTGGATTGATTGAATGCATGGTCGGTGCTGTCACTACGGATCGAAAAATTGTCGTATTGTATATTGACCCCCGAATATAGATTATTTCCAACCTTTTTTTCAGCTTCCAGTTTTACGCGAAATAGCTTTTGATCAACCCGTTCTTCGTCCGCCTTCCAGGTGTCCATGCCGATGCCATAATAATTAAATGGCCAGTTGCGGTATCGAATTTCGCTGACAAAATGATAGTCGTTATTTTTTGACCAAAGATCAGTTTGGAATTTAAAATTAGACTGATGTTTAGAGGTAAAAGTTCCCATAAGCATCATCGTAGAAGTACGGATATGGGGATCAGACTTGTCCAAATAGAAATTATAGGAGCTGGCTAAACCATATTCGACACCTGTTTCCTGTGCGTAGCCAACGGCGGGTAGAACCATAAAGCTGCCTGAACGTGTAGAGTCCTTTTCAGCCGAGAGGAATTTTTTACTCAATTTTTGAATAATATTTTGAGCTTTCAAATCGTTTTTTCCGACTATAAATAACGCAAGCAGCGCTGTATACCGGGTAAGTTTTGAAAGTGATTGCGGTAAAATTTGCATGCCCAAAGATAGTACATTAAGCAAATAACCAAAATAGGTAAATAACCAATTAAAAATTATTGTGCTGCATATCAGTATAATTGACAAAAAGTGGTGTTTTTTTTTGATAAATATTTTTGTAAAGTGAGTTTTGTGTCTATCTTTGCATCAGCAAACAAAGGAACAACGGTTCATTACAACTAAGTTTGCTTAGTTCTTTAAATGAAAAAAAAGTAAAAAATAAACTTGCAAAAATCAAAAGTAAATTCGATATTTGCACTCGCTGAAAAGATAAAGCTATCTGATTAGCGTTGATAGAACGTAAGTTTTTTTAAAAATATTAGAAGCCTCTTTAGCTCAGCTGGTAGAGCAACTGACTTGTAATCAGTAGGTCATTGGTTCGATCCCGATAAGAGGCTCTAAATGTAACGAAAGTTACAGGTCTGGAGGGGTTCCAGAGCGGTCAAATGGGACGGACTGTAAATCCGTTGCTTCGGCTTCGAAGGTTCGAATCCTTCTCCCTCCACACTTTTTTTAATTGGAGTTTAGATTTACTCTAGTTTCTAGTTATTAAGCGGAAGTAGCTCAGTTGGTAGAGCGATAGCCTTCCAAGCTATAGGTCGCGAGTTCGAACCTCGTCTTCCGCTCAAATTTTTCAAGTATTAAATTTAGTCTCTATCTTCTTTGATAATAATGTATCTAAAGGTGGGGGCATTAATACGTAAATAAGGTTTTTTAGTAAGCCGAAGTAGCTCAGGGGTAGAGCACTTCCTTGGTAAGGAAGAGGTCGTGGGTTCAAATCCCATCTTTGGCTCGTACTTGTGTAAAAGTTAAGCAAGAGTATATAACAAATAGAAATAATTTATAATTACTAATTCGCATAAACATGGCAAAAGAGAAATTTGACCGTAGTAAACCACACTTAAACATTGGTACTATCGGTCACGTTGACCACGGTAAAACTACAACTACAGCTGCTATCACTAAAGTATTGGCTGATAAAGGTTTGTCAGAAGCTCGTTCATTTGATTCAATTGACTCTGCTCCTGAAGAAAAAGAGCGTGGTATCACAATCAATACTGCACACGTAGAATATTCTACAGCTAACCGTCACTATGCACACGTTGACTGTCCAGGTCACGCTGACTACGTTAAGAACATGGTAACTGGTGCTGCTCAAATGGACGGTGCTATCATCGTAGTTGCTGCGACTGATGGTCCTATGCCTCAAACTCGTGAGCACATCTTGTTGGCTCGCCAAGTAGGTGTTCCTGCGTTAGTAGTATTCATGAACAAAACTGACTTAGTTGATGACCCTGAGTTGTTAGACTTAGTAGAAATGGAAGTTCGTGAGTTATTGTCATTCTACGAATTCCCAGGTGATGATATCCCTGTAATCAAAGGATCTGCTTTAGGTGCATTGAATGGTGAGCCTGAGTGGGTTGAGAAAATCATGGAATTAATGGATGCTGTAGATAACTACATTCCAATTCCTCCACGTTTGACTGATTTACCTTTCTTGATGCCTATCGAGGACGTATTCTCAATCACTGGTCGTGGTACAGTTGCTACAGGTCGTATCGAAAGAGGTGTAATCAACTCTGGTGATCCAGTTGAGATCTTAGGTATGGGTGCTGAGAACTTGAAATCTACAGTAACAGGTGTTGAGATGTTCCGTAAAATCTTAGATTACGGTGAAGCAGGTGATAACGTAGGTTTATTGTTACGTGGTATTGAGAAAACTGATATCAAACGTGGTATGGTTATCTGTAAACCAGGTTCAGTAACTCCTCACGATCATTTCAAAGCTGAGGTTTACGTATTGTCAAAAGCTGAAGGTGGTCGTCACACTCCATTCTTCAACAAATACCGTCCTCAATTCTATTTCCGTACAACTGACGTAACTGGAGAAATCTCTTTACCAGAAGGTACTGAAATGGTTATGCCAGGTGATAACGTTACGATCTCTGTTAAATTGATCTCTCCTATCGCTATGGAAAAAGGTCTACGTTTCGCTATCCGTGAGGGTGGTCGTACAGTAGGTGCTGGTCAGGTAACTGAAATCATCTAGTCTGTAATTAGATCTAGAACAATATAAGATAAGCTAATCAATTGAGGTTGATTAGCTTATTTTTTCGGTAAGCGATTTATCGGATTAAAATAAAAAAAAAGAAAAAAAGATTTGCAGAAAGTGGTTTAAAACACTATATTTGCATCACAAAATAAGAAATACACGGGCATAGTTTAAAGGTAGAACGAAGGTCTCCAAAACCTTTGGTCTGGGTTCGAGTCCTGGTGCCCGTGCTTATAAAAACAGATAAACTAAAATGGCAAAAGTACTTGATTTTTTTAAAGACTCTTATGTAGAGATCACTGAGAAAGTGACTTGGCCTACATGGTCTCAGTTGCAAAGTTCAGCTGTTATTGTGCTTGTTGCTTCTCTTCTTATTGCATTGGTAGTCTTTGTAATGGATAAGGCTTCGAGTGTTGGGTTGGAGTTCTTGTACGGTATTGCTTCTTAATTTTCAATAGTATTTATTTATGGCAGATCAAGGTTTAAAATGGTACGTAGTTCGTGCTGTAAGTGGAAAAGAAAAGAAAGTAAAGCAATATATTGATGCCGAAGTTAGTCGTTTAGGTATTGAACACTTGGTTCCTCAAGTGTTAATTCCAATGGAAAAATATTACTTGATGCGCGATGGTAAAAAAGTCGCTAAAGAACGTAACTACTATCCTGGATATGTTTTGTTAGAAGCGGCATTAGATGGTGAGTTGGAGCACGTTATTAAGAACATCAATAGTGTAATTGGCTTCTTAGGAGATAAAGCTGGTAATGCTGTCCCTTTGCGTCAAGCAGAAGTTAACCGTATCTTAGGTAAGGTTGATGAGATGGCTGAGCAAGGAGAAACTATCAATGTTCCTTACTACGTTGGTGAAACGGTGAAAGTTAATGATGGTCCTTTTAACGGCTTTACAGGTGAAATTGAAGAGGTACATGAGGATAAGAAGAAATTGATCGTGATGGTGAAGGTCTTCGGTCGTAAGACTCCACTTGAGTTAAATTACATGCAAGTAGAAAAAGAGTAAGATTAGTAATTAACGATAGAAAAAAGCTTTACATGAAAATGTAAGGCTTTTTTTGTTTTTTCCTCTTCTATGTTATCCTGGACTGCTGTAGAATATAACCGATACCGTCATCTGGAAGAATGTTAAATGGTATCTCAGCTAGTCCCTATGACCTGTACTTTGTGATGAACAGTATCATTCAAATGTCGTTTTACTTACGTTTGAGATTTTAAACTCATTTAAATCGACCTTTGGATATCTCAACATGTAACAGATCATTCTTGGATATTTGACAGTTTTTCTAAGGGTATATGCTTTGGTTATAATCGGTGTTTTGATTGCATTGATCAATAATTTTGATGCTTTTATGTAAGGCGTAAATGCGGGATTAGATGATGTCTTTGGAAATAGCGGAGACAGGAGTTAGCCTTCGAAGAAAATTATGAAACAAGGTTATTCCGTGATGGCAATTGAGTACAAATGGAAGTATGTCGGAATAGATTGAACCTTTACAAAGAAAAACATAAATTCCTGAAAAATTAAAAGTTATATACTTGCAGGATTCAAATCTTCTTATTAACTTTGCACCTCGGTTGGGGTGTTACGTCCCGATCGATGAATGTTACGTTATTTGCTTCCAACTTACTAACAGACATTTAACAAAATTAAATTCAAAACAAAATGGCAAAAGAAGTCAGTGCGTTAGTAAAATTACAAGTTAAGGGCGGAGCTGCGAATCCTTCACCTCCAGTAGGACCTGCATTAGGTGCTAAAGGTGTGAATATCATGGATTTCTGTAAACAGTTCAACGCTCGTACGCAAGACAAACCAGGTCAAGTATTACCTGTTGTCATTACAGTTTACGCGGATAAGTCATTTGATTTTATCATCAAGACTCCACCGGTAGCAGTTCAATTAAAAGATGCTGCTAAATTAAAAAGTGGATCTGGCGAGCCTAACCGTAAAAAGGTTGCGGCTATCACTTGGGAACAAGTTGAGACTATCGCTAAAGATAAAATGCCTGATTTAAATGCATTTACTGTAGAGGCTGCTATGAGAATGGTAGCTGGTACAGCACGTAGTATGGGTATTACTGTATCCGGTAATGCTCCTTGGAACAATTAATTAAGAAATCAATTTAAGAAAAGTGGCTAGATTAACAAAAAATCAAAAAGCGGCACTATCCAAAATTGAAGCTGGTAAAGCATACTCTTTGAAAGAAGCTTCGGCTTTAGTTAAAGAAATCTCATTGACCAAATTTGATGCTTCTGTGGATATCGACGTTCGTTTGGGCGTAGATCCTCGTAAAGCAAATCAAATGGTGCGTGGTATTGCAACATTACCTCACGGTACTGGTAAAACTGTTCGCGTTTTAGTTTTGTGTACTCCTGACAAGGAAGAAGAAGCTAAGGCAGCAGGTGCAGACTACGTAGGTTTAGATGATTACATCAGCAAAATTGAAGGTGGTTGGACTGACGTTGATATCATTATTACTATGCCTAGTGTTATGGCTAAAGTTGGTAAATTGGGTCGTATTTTAGGTCCAAGAAACTTGATGCCTAACCCTAAAACTGGTACAGTTACAACAGAAGTTGGTAAAGCTGTAACAGATGTAAAAGGTGGTAAGATCGATTTCAAAGTTGACAAAACCGGTATCATCCATACTTCTATTGGTAAAGCGTCGTTCGATGCAGATAAAATATATGATAACGCATTAGAGGTATTACAAACTCTAGCTCGTTTGAAACCATCTGCAGCTAAAGGAACTTACTTTAAAAGTATTCACATTTCCTCAACTATGAGTCCTGGTATTCATATTGAGACTAAATCAGTAGCAGGTATTTAATCATGAGAAAAGAAGAAAAACAAGAAATTGTTCAAGCTTTGGCCGAACAGATTAAATCTTACGGTAACTTCTATATTACCGATACTGCTGAGTTGTCCGTTGAAAAAGTGAATAGCATTCGTCGTAAATGTTTTGAGCAAGGTATCGAAATTAAAGCTGTTAAAAACACTTTAATTAAGAAAGCATTGATCGAAGCTGGTGTTGAAGAAGAAGATATTTTTGGAACGCTTAAAGGTGCGTCTACAATGATGTTTTCTGAAGTCGCTAATGCACCTGCTAAATTAATCAAAGAATTGCGCAAAACAGGTGAGAAACCGTTGTTAAAAGCGGCTTTCATTGAGGCAACAGCATTCGTAGGAGATAATCAATTAACTGCATTAGTTAATCTTAAATCTAAAAACGAACTTATCGCTGACGTTATCGCTGCATTGCAGTCACCTGCGAAAAATGTTATTTCTGCTCTTCAATCAGGAGGAAATACTGTTGCAGGTTTAGTAAAAGCTTTAGAAGAAAGAGGTTAACGAATCCTCTAGAACAGAATCATTCGTTACAATTTAATTAACAATTTTTACAAAGTACATTCAAAAATTCAAAATAAAATGGCAGATTTAAAACAACTTGCTGAACAGTTAGTTAACTTAACAGTAAAAGAAGTTAAAGAATTAGCTGATATCTTAAAAGACGAGTATGGCATCGAGCCTGCTGCTGCTGCTGTTGCTGTAGCTGCTGCTCCAGCTGAAGGTGGTGCTGCTGCTGCAGAAGAGAAAACTTCATTTGACGTTATCTTGAAAGAAGCTGGTGGTCAAAAATTAGCTGTAGTTAAATTGGTTAAAGATTTAGCTGGATTAGGCTTGAAAGAAGCTAAAGATTTAGTTGACGGAGCACCTAAAGAATTGAAAGCTGGTGTATCTAAAGACGAAGCAGAAGCTTTGAAAAAACAATTAGAAGAAGCTGGTGCTGTTGTTGAGATTAAATAATCTCAACTAATTAGCCCGAAAAGGTTTAGACTCTGACGATTTTTCGTCAGAGTCTATTCCTATTTATATCAATACGCCACTATGCTGTGTATATGCTGGGCACAGTGGACACGTGGTTTACAGCATACATGTAAGCGCAGTTTTTTTAAAACTAAAATTCATATTCCCTTGGCAAACAATAATATTCAACAAGAAAGAATAAACTTTGCAACAAGTAAGAAAGTTTTGGAATATCCAGATTTCTTAGATGTGCAATTGGAATCTTTCAAGGAGTTTTTTCAATTAGAAACTACTTCTGACAACCGCCATCAGGAAGGGCTGTTCAAGGTATTCTCGGAAAACTTCCCTATTTCTGATTCAAGAAACATTTTTGTGCTAGAGTTTTTGGATTATTTCATTGATCCACCACGTTATGATATCCAAGAGTGTATCGAGCGCGGCTTGACTTATAGCGTTCCTCTAAAGGCTAAGTTAAAGTTATCTTGTAATGATGAAGAACACGAAGATTTCGAAACTATTGTTCAGGATGTATATTTAGGGACTATCCCTTATATGACTCCTAAAGGTACTTTCGTGGTAAATGGTGCAGAGCGTGTCATCGTATCGCAATTACACCGTTCGCCGGGCGTTTTCTTTGGTCAAAGTAGACACACAAATGGTACTAAACTTTATTCTGCAAGGGTAATTCCTTTCAAAGGATCTTGGATCGAATTCGCAACAGACGTAAACAACGTCATGTATGCTTATATCGACCGTAAAAAGAAATTTCCAGTTACTACCTTATTGCGTGCTATCGGTTACGATTCGGATAAAGATATCTTAGAATTGTTTGACCTAGCTGATGAAGTAAAAGTTAGTAAATCTGGTCTTAAAAAATATGTTGGTCGTCGTCTTGCGGCTAGGGTATTGAAAAAATGGGTAGAAGATTTCGTGGATGAGGATACTGGTGAAGTAGTATCTATCGACCGTAACGAAATTATCCTTGAGCGTGAAACTGTTCTAGAAGAGGATCACATTGATTTGATTATCGAAGCTGGCGTCAAGTCCATTATCTTGGCAAAAGACGATGAGTCAAACAATGCGGACTATTCTATTATATATAACACTTTACAAAAAGATACATCCAACTCAGAAAAAGAAGCGGTAGAACATATCTATCGTCAATTGCGTAACGCTGAACCACCAGATGAGGAAACTGCTCGTGGTATCATCGATCGTTTGTTTTTCTCTGATAAACGTTATGATTTGGGCGACGTAGGTCGTTACCGTATCAACCGTAAATTGAAGTTGGGTACTCCGGACGATACGAAAGTATTAACACGTGAGGACATCATCGCAATTGTGAAGTATTTGATCAATTTGATCAACTCCAAAGCTGAGGTGGATGATATTGACCACTTGTCAAACCGTCGTGTACGTACTGTAGGTGAACAATTATATGCTCAATTTGGTGTAGGTCTATCTCGTATGGCGCGTACAATCCGTGAGCGTATGAACATCCGCGATAATGAAGTGTTTACGCCAACGGATTTGATTAACGCACGTACACTTTCGTCGGTAATCAATTCGTTCTTCGGTACAAACCAGTTGTCTCAGTTCATGGACCAAACCAATCCTCTTGCTGAAATTACGCACAAGCGTCGTTTGTCAGCTTTAGGTCCAGGTGGTCTTTCTCGTGAGCGTGCAGGCTTCGAAGTTCGTGACGTTCACTATACTCACTATGGTCGTCTTTGTACAATCGAAACGCCAGAGGGTCCAAACATTGGTTTGATCTCTTCTTTGGCTGTACACGCCAAAATCAACCACTTAGGTTTTATTGAAACTCCTTACCGTAAGGTAAAAGATGGGGTTGTTGTGGTTAACGAACCTGTAGTATACTTATCTGCAGAGGATGAAGATGGTAAAACAATTGCGCAAGCGAACGCTTTGTATGATGACAAAGGCAATTTCGAAGATGCAAAAGTGAAAGCCAGATACGAAGGTGACTTCCCAATTATTGAGCCTGAAATGCTTGATTATATGGACGTCGCTCCAAACCAAATTACATCTATTGCGGCTTCGTTAATTCCTTTCTTGGAACACGATGATGCCAACCGTGCATTGATGGGATCAAACATGCAACGTCAGGCTGTGCCTGTATTGCGCCCGCAAGCTCCTATCGTAGGTACTGGTCTTGAAGGTCGTGTAGCGAAAGATTCACGTACTTTGATCAATGCCGAAGGTCATGGTGTGGTAGAATATGTAGATGCTGATGAAATTAAAATCCGTTATGACAGAAACGATGATGATCGTCTTGTATCATTTGATGATGATGTCAGAACATATAGATTGATCAAATTCAAGAAAACCAACCAGAATACTTGTATGAACTTGAAGCCTATCGTTAGAAAAGGCCAACGGGTGGAACCAGGACAGGTATTATGTGAAGGTTATGCTACTGAAAATGGTGAATTGGCATTGGGTCGTAACTTGAAAGTAGCATTCATGCCTTGGCAAGGATATAACTTTGAGGATGCGATCGTGATTTCTGAGCGTGTAGCGAAAGAAGACTGGTTTACTTCTCTTCACATTGAAGAATTCGAACTTGAAGTTCGTGATACAAAACGTGGTGAGGAAGAATTGACAGCTGATATTCCTAACGTATCTGAGGAAGCGACGAAAGACTTGGACGAAAACGGTATTATCCGTATTGGTGCAGAAGTTGGTGGTGGCGATATCTTGATCGGTAAAATCACACCTAAGGGTGAGTCTGATCCTTCTCCAGAGGAGAAATTATTACGCGCAATCTTTGGTGACAAAGCGGGTGATGTAAAAGATGCTTCATTGAAAACTCCACCTTCATTAAAAGGTGTTGTCATCGATACGAAGTTATTCTCCCGTGCGAAGAAAATGTCTAAAGAGGTTGAACGTAAAACTTTAGAGAAATTAGAAGTAGCTCATGATAGGGCTGTTAAATCATTGAAAGAGCGTTTGGTGGAAAAATTATTCACTGTAGTGAATGGTAAAACAAGCCAAGGTGTATACAATGTATATAAAGAATTGTTAGTAGCTAAAGGTGCTAAGTTTACACAAAAAATCTTAGCTGAATTAGATTACAACAACATCAACCCAATGGGATGGACAACTGATGAAGATAAAAACGAGTTGATCAAAATGGCCCTTCATAATTACAATATCAAAATTAATGAGGAGTTAGGTTCGTTCAAACGTGATAAATTCGCAGTATCTGTCGGGGATGAGCTTCCATCAGGAATCGTGCAGATGGCTAAAGTTTACGTTGCTAAAAAACGTAAATTGAAAGTAGGGGATAAGATGGCCGGTCGTCACGGTAATAAAGGTATCGTTGCACGTATCGTACGTGATGAGGATATGCCATTCTTAGAAGATGGTACACCAGTTGATATCGTGTTGAACCCATTAGGGGTACCTTCACGGATGAACTTGGGCCAGATCTACGAAACCGTATTGGGTTGGGCTGGTCAAAAATTAGGTGTCAAATTTGCTACGCCAATCTTTGACGGTGCTGAAATGGACCAAGTACAAGACTGGGTGGCGAAAGCTGGTTTGCCAAAATCTGGACGTACATATTTGTATAACGGATTGACAGGTGACCGTTTTGATCAACCAACAACTGTAGGTGTAATTTACATGTTGAAATTAGGTCACATGGTTGATGATAAAATGCACGCTCGTTCGATCGGTCCGTACTCATTGATTACACAACAGCCGCTGGGTGGTAAAGCACAATTCGGTGGTCAGCGT